>NZ_JBHTJS010000035.1:0-277740 GCF_042676125.1 Oceanisphaera ostreae | reverse complement strand
AAATGAGAGGTATTAGTGTGATGCTGGATAAGTTGGGTTAATAGATGCTGATTTAAGGGCGCTTACGTTTAGAAATGAATTTGCCGATTTAGTTATCAAGTCCATTCTGGAATATAGCAGGGCGAGGTCGTGAACGTTAATTGAACAGCTTAACATAGGTGTTTTGTCAGTATATTACGCGGTACAGGTCAGATGCAGGGACTACTCCACCGACTCGCTCAAGCACATCCTGTAACGCTAAAATACATATCATCCGACCGCTATCGACAGCGATAGTGCCGAAATAGTCGAACCATTTAACATATGTGTTTTGTTAGTTTATTACGCGGTACAGGTCGGATGCAGGGGCTCGCTCAAGCACATCCATGTGGCGCTCAAACACATGACATCCGACCGCCAAGGATGGCGGGAGTGCCGAAATGGCAGGAGCACTTTTCGGCCATGTCATATGATGGTCGGTGGAGCAGAACCCTCCATCCGTCCCTATAATGTAGCGTTGCCTGTAGATGGCGTTAACTGACTGTTCAGTGTCTAAAAAGTAGGGCAAGAACTGTAAGCTAAAAGGGAATCGTGTGATCTTTTTCTATCATTACAGTAGAGCTCATTAACATGGGTGTCTTGTTAATGTCTAATCACCAGCATGTGATGTTAAATATTGATGTCGGCACCACACCTGTGTGGTCAGATAGGGAAGCGATTTATCAATTACATCAGTTGTTTAAGTGAATTTTGCATAGGTGGCTTATTAGTTTTTTTCAGACTCGGCAGACAATAATAGAGCCGCTGGAACCACCATAAAACAGATAATATCGAGATCTACGTCATATCGTAGAAGTTTCCACTTGGCACTTTTCTTGTGGGTGTATTACGGTTGTTTAACCCTACACCGTGGCCTAAGGCCATGGTGTAGGGACACATGACACACAAGGAGTCACTGATGAGACAGAGTGTTTTGAAAGTAGCGCTGTTGGGCATGGCCTTAACCGCCACCGGTAGCGCCGTGGCCAAGGACTGGAAGGAAATTAAATTCAGTGTAGAGGGCGCCTATCCACCGTTCAGCTATACCACTATCGACGGCGAACTTAAAGGGTTTGAAGTAGAGCTGGCTCGTGCCCTATGCGAAGAGTTACAGGTAACCTGCACTATTCGCGCCCAGGACTGGGATGGCATCATCCCCGCCCTGCTGTCTCGTAAAAACGACGCCATTATTGCCGCCATGACCATCACCCCCGAACGTGAGAAGAGTGTGTTGTTCACGATTCCCTACGCGCGAGTGCCGACCCGTTTCGTTACCAAGGTTGAGCGAGAAATTGAATTCAGTGAAAAAGGAATGGACGGTCTCAAGGTTGGCGTTCAGCGTGCCACCATAGGCGACAAGTATCTTGCCGCGCAGCATCCGAATGTTGATGTGGCCCGCTATGGCACATTTGATGAAGCCTTTATGGATCTGCGCTCCGGGCGTGTCGATACCATATTTGGCGGCGCAATTGGCCTGCAGAGTGGCCTGCTAGACCAACCGGACGGCAAAGGCTTTCACTTTTCCGGCCCTTCCTTTACCGAAGAAAAATGGTTCGGCAGGGGTATCGGCATTGCAGTGCGCAGGCAAGATACTTCACTGGCCGAGCTGTTGAACAAGGGAATTTTGGCACTGCGCGAAAAAGGTATTCATCAGCAGATTGCCAGCAACTATTTCCCCTACGACATCTACGGCGTGGAATAAGCACGGTGTATGTCAGCCAGATTGGCATTGGGCTGCGAGCTCAATGTTTGCACGATACTCCACCGACTCGCTCGAAGGGTTAATGACATCCACCGTTTAACCGACTGCGAATATTCACTGGATATTCGGTTAGGTTAAAATAGTTCATCTCGGCGAGACAAGCTCGCCTCCTCTCCGCTCAAACACATGACATCCGACCGCCAAGGATGGCAGGAGCACTTTTCGGCCATGTCATGTGATGGTCGGCGGAGCAGATCCCTCCATCCGGCCCTATGTTTTGGAGTTGCCTGTATGTGGCGTTAACTGGCGATTTAGTGATCAATAAAACGGGTAGGGCGAATTTTTCTATCATCACAGTAGATCTCATTAACATGGGTGTCTTGTTAATGCTGTTGTTAATGCTGTTAGTTTATTACGCGGTACAGGTCGGATGCAGCGTCTACTCCACCGACTCGCTCAAGCACATCCATGTGACGCTCAAACACATGACATCCATGTCATGTGATGGTCGGTGGAGCAGATCCCTGCATCCGACCCTATGCTACGGAGTTGCCTGTAGATGGCGTTGACTGACGATTTAGTGACCAATAAAACGGGCAGGGCGAATTTTTCTATCATCACAGTAGATCTCATTAACATGGATGCCTTGTTAATGCTGTTAGTTTATTACGCGGTACAGGTCGGATGCAGCGTCTACTCCACCGACTCGCTCAGCACATCCATGTGACGCTCAAACACATGACATCCCTGTCATGTGATGGTCGGTGGAGCAGATCCCTCCATCCGACCCTATGCTACTGAGTTGCCTTTATGCGCTGTTAACAGACGGTTCAGTGAATAAGAAGCAGTGCAAAATCTGGAAGCGGACAGGGCGAATTTTTATTATCACCGTAGAACTAATTAACATGGGTGTCTTGTTAGTCGTTTCCTTGAGTAAAGAAAGTCTCGCATGAAGAAAGATCGTGGAAGCCGTACCCGACCGAATTCTTCCAACGCTTTGACCGTCTTGGGTGAGCTCACATTTTTCTCCAAGAAAAATAATGCTGCATTAACTGCGGAGTCAGTTTGCAGGTGCTTGTTAAGTACCGATTATTTTAATTACCAGATATGCGCTTGTAGCAATGATAGCGATACCTAAAGTTACATAGGACGAATGAATGAGCCAATACCGTCTATTTTTATATCTTTCATTTTGGCCCCATGATCGTTCGTTTGCTGGCTTTTTTAGCTCCTTTGCAAGAGCAAAAAACCTTTTAGCATCAATTCGTAGTTCATATAGGCAAAGCGTAACAGTCATAACAAAACAAATAATTGCGATTCCAAGCAGCCATTTCTCAGTATTTTGAAGTGAGCTTCCCTCTGTGTTCGTAAGTGCCAGAAAGAAAATACCGGTTGCGCCAGATGAGACAGATAGAATATATGCCCGAAGACGATTACCAGCATCTTTCGCTAAATCATGAAAACTTTGAATCTCGCTCATATATATCCTAGGCACTTAATGCCGCCATAAGCGGCGAGTAATATTTTTGGGGCAGCGAAGCGGAATCGAGCCTATTGTTACGAATTCGACTTGATGGCCTTGTTAAATTTTGTTTATTGAGTCTCTACTTGTTCCAATCTCTAGCTCGCACCCTACCTGTTTGATAGTAAGTTGATACAAGTTCTATATAATCTTTGAAATCTTCGTTTTCTACCAAAATTCGGTTGATCGATTGCCAATCAACTTCTGCTCTTGATCTCGCTGGTAGCATCATTTCACTTTCACTCGGATTTTCAGGATTCAATAAAATTACACCAATGCCATGCAGCGCCGAGAGCATTCTTAACTCTTGCTCCACATTGGAATCAGATATAGATGTCGCTACTAAATAACCCTCATTGGCCCAACTAGAATTACTCACTGCTTGAAAAAAACTCTTTCTTGCGTTTGCACTGGAGAGCGCTTTTTTTACTTCAAATGACCATAACCTAACACTTTGACCAGCACCTTGTTTGACACAACTTCGGATCAGTTCATGCCACTCTTTATCAACTGGCTGCATAGCTACAATGTCTGGATGTAGCCATTGATTCCCACCGTTGCCGCGTGAGTTTTTAGAGCGTCTTTCATCGATTCTTTGGCAGTATAATTTTAGCTCTGACTTAAGATAACCTATGAGTATGGGATATAAGTCATGCTCTGAAAAAGACTGTTCCGAGATTGAAGGGATATCATCAATTTCATCATCATTCTCATTCGTCACAGGCAGTACATCATCTACCAGCCTCCCAGGGTCATACCAATACACTCGTGGTCGGGGTTTATCTTGCCAAAAAACGTGCTTATCGTTTTTAACGATCTGATCTTTCTGTGACCCTATCTCTGCAACGATTTGTGAGATAAAAGCTTTATCGTCTGCAAATCTTGGGTTTTGTCGCTTTTCACTATAGTCCTCTGGATATGCCTCAACGATTTGTTCAGCTATCTGACGAGCATTGAACTTTTTATTGGGATTAGCCTTGAGCAGCTCCACAATTTTTTGTGCTTGAGACAATCTAGACACTGTTATTCCTTGTTTTTATTTAGTTATGATGGGATTTTACGATTTATTTACGTGCCGGAACGAGTGCAGCTTGTGGAGGTCTAGCCAGAAAGTCATTCGTTGAATGATTTGTTAGCTTTTATACTCAACGCTATCACCAGAAACTTTGATAATTTTTTCATTAATTAGCTGATTAAAGTAGTTTTGTATTGCGAGATCGTTGCCCTTAACTCCCATACTAGCGGCTATATGGTTCCGAAGGCTGGCCACTTTTTTAGGGCGCTTATCTTTAGGTTTAGAGGTTAATGAACTGATTAACTTACTTTTTGTACTTAGCGTGGTGGTAACTTTCACCTGTTTGCATGCTCTACCGCTTGTCTTGATATGCTCTATAAGAGGAGAAAACCCTTGGTCATTACTTATGATTTCAAAAGTAATGTTTGAAGGTACTTCACTATCAAACTTGCCAAGGTAATACGAGAGGTGAAAGTCTAGGTTGTTAGCTTGCGTTGCTTTTAGTTGAATTAGGACTAGCTCAATTGGTGAGTCGTATTTTGTTTCTCCAAGGTCTATTTTTGGCTGCATCGCACCAAGAAATAGAATGATCTTGCTGTAAGTCGAAAGGTCTATTTTGCTAAGACACCCGACGTTTTCATAGTCGATAAATGCCCACTTCAATATTTTATCTCCTTGGTAGCTGTAAAGCTACTGAATCACAGGCGCTTTATGTTTCCAACTGACGATAAACGCGGATCGCCTGTGGTGATTTCACGCATATTTCAAAGTAGTTGCTGAAACGAGCATGGTTTTCAATCGTATCTATTTTGGCCGCTGTAATGGGGTAGGGCAATTGAAAAAATGTGAATTTGCGATGATAAACGGTTGGAAGGTGGTTTTATGGACGGTTAGCGGAAAGGGGTACTACTTCTGCAGAGGCTTAAATTCCGGCTCGGGTGCTGGGGGGCTCAGCAAATCACGCTGAAATTGACGGGGAGGGCAAAGGGATCTGCGTAGCCGACCATCACATTACAGGGATGTAATGTGCTGAGCGTCACATAGATGTGCTTGAGCGAGTCGGCGTAGTAGACCCTTTTCCCGACTGATTACCATACCTACCGATCCCCGGTTTGGGTCAAAAGCGAGATTCTGACTTGCTTCAGGGAGACGGTGGAAGACTCAGCTATAAGCCTTACGCTGTACGCCGTAAGTTAAAATAAACATCGTGACCGGCTCTTTACTTACAGCGTATGGCTATTTTTCACTGACCTGCGTCAGGAAGACGGCTAAAAAATCATCCTGCCCCGCAGTCCCGCCAGCTAAAGCGACAGACTACAAAAAACAAGTGTTGCGATGTATTCCTATAGCCGACGCCGAAATTGACGGGGAGGGCAAAGGGATCTGCGTAGCTGACCAGCACATTACAGGGATGTAATGTGCTGAGCGTCACATGGATGTGCTTGAGCGAGTCGGCGTAGTAGGCCGTTTGCCCGACTGATTACCATAGCTACCGATCCCCGGTTTGGGTCAAAAGCGAGATTCTGACCGGCGTCAGGAAGATGGCGGAAGACTCTGCTATAAGCCTTACGCTGTACGCCGTAAGTTAAAATAAACATCGTGACCGGCTCTTTACTTACAGCGTATGGCGTAAAGCGTATGGCTATTTTTCACTGACCTGCGTCATGAAGACGGCTAAAAAATCATCCTGCTCCGCAGTCCCGCCAGCTAAAGCGGCGGCTACAAAAACAGTGTTGTGACTTTATCTACAAGCCACGCCGAGCTATTAAAGAGGCTACCCGGCTGCCTCTTATTCTGACATTTAAACGCACGATTTTTCTTTTCGACCCTAGCCCATCAAAGCGCCTCGTTTTCCGCTATAATGCCGCTTCATTTTTTTAGCCCGGCCACAGCAGCCTCGTCTTTTTTCGACTGAACAGCAGCCTTGTGCTAACGGCTTTCTCAGTGTTTTCCTTTGTATTTCAAGATGGTATATCAACATGATCGGATTTGACTACGGTACATCAAACTGTGCGGTTGGCGTTATGGAACAAAACAGCCCGGAGCTTTTATCATTGGGCGAGCATGGTCGTTACATCTCGTCCACCTTGTATGCGCCGAGTCGAGATGTGATTGTTAACTGGCTCTACAAAAACTTAGATGCAGCAGAGCAGCCGGCATTTCAGAAACAGCGTACGCGACAGCTGCAAAAAGGGCAGGGCGCATTACGCGAGCTGGTACTAGACGGTTACCCCACCGAATTGTCGTTTGGCCAACAAGCGCTCAACGATTATCTGCAAGAGCCCGACGAAGGCTATTACATCAAATCCCCCAAGTCCTTTTTGGGTGCGACCGGCTTACTGCCACAACAAGTAGAGCTGTTTGAAGATATTGTTGCGGCCATGATGAGCAATGTAAAAACGCTCACCGAAGCCACACTGGGCAGAAGTGTTACTCAGGCGGTGATTGGTCGGCCGATTAACTTTCAGGGCTTGCGCGGTGAAGAAAGCAACCGCCAGGCTATCAACATCTTAACCAATGCCGCCAAGCGGGTTGGCTTTAAAGAGGTGGAATTTCAATTTGAGCCGGTGGCTGCGGGCTTTGAATATGAAGCCAGTCTAACCACTGAGACCAGAGTGTTAGTGGTCGATATTGGTGGCGGTACTACTGACTGCTCAATGCTACTGATGGGCCCCCAACAAGCGGCCTTAACCGATAGAACGGCGGATTTACTCAGTCACAGTGGCGAGCGGGTGGGCGGTAATGACTTCGATATCGCCTTTGCGCTAAAGGGCATCATGCCAAGCTTTGGCCTAGACAGTATGCTGAAAACGGGCAAACCCATTCCCGCCAACAGTTACGCGCAAGCAGTGTCCATTAACAATATTCATAATCAAACCGAGTTTTACAGTGCGGCTAATGTTCGCTTCTTAGAGCAGCTGATCCGTGATGCCGAGCAACCTGAGTTGCTGACTCGGCTGTTAACCGTGCAAAAAAGAAGATTGAGCTACCGAGTAGTGAACGCGGCAGAGCAAAGCAAGATTGCCTTAACGGATCATACTCAGCTGCAAATAGATTTGTCTGATATCGATAAGGGCTTGACCATCAACCTAGATAGAGACGGTTTTGCCAAGGCCTGCAGCCGAGAGCTGAGTGCCATCACCGCGCTAATGACCGATGCCATTGCACAAGCTGGTTGTCAGCCAGATGTGGTCTTTGTCACCGGCGGTACCGCTAAGTCACCGGTATTAAACCAGTTCTTGCAGCAGCAGTTTCAGCATACGCCCATCGTTATTGGTGACCACTTCGGCAGCGTCACCGCCGGCCTAACCCGTTGGGCTAACAAGATTTATGGGCCGCTTAAAACCAAATGATTTTGCAACGGAATCCACGGAACGCACGGAAAAGTTAAGATGAGATAAGGGATATAGTGTTGAGTTGTGAGGGTTGAATGAAAAGCTTTACTCAACACTTATAACTAAAAACTCAACACTAGTTCCGATCTGATCACTAGTTTTCCGTGGGTTCCGTTGCGAATAAATCTTTAGATATGTTGTTCCGCCTTCGGCAAAATGCGAGAGCAAGCTTTCGCCTACTAGTGCCAAAGCGAAAGCGAGATACCGGGGCGGGCCCGGTATGACGGCATAAGGGAAAACAGCTAAACCAACCTGCGTATTCAGTCACTACTTCGCCAGTCACTTTTGCTTGGGTCGAGTTTTAGTACTGGCTCTTACCATAACAATCCCTTTCAGACTTGATCACTACTTTTCCGTGGGTTCCGCGTTCTTCCGTTGCAAAAAATATTTTAAAATCCCGCAAAGAAACGTCATCCTCGCGTAGGCGGGGACGGGACTGCCAGCTAAAGCGGCAGCCTACAAAGGTCACAGGATCGAGGGCTTATATTTAACTTATAGCGTACAGCTGACGGCTTAAAGCTTTGTTTTAGCCCTTACCATAACGATCCCTTTCAGATGTGATCTCTATTTTTCCGTGGGTTCAGTGGATTCCGTGGCAAAGAAGTCTTGAGTCTCTAAGTTCACGCGGATTCGGCGCTAATCTCTTGTAACGCCTTTACCCAGGCATCGGACTCTTGCGCGCCAGAGATGAGGTACTTGCTGTTGATAATGAACGCGGGCACCGAAGTAACCCCTGCCTGCTGGTAAGTCGCTTCGTCTTCTCGTACAGCCGCCGCGTATTGATCCGATTCTAATACCTGCTTGGCTGCTGCCGAGTCTAGCCCCAGAGTTTCAACGCAACCTAATAGCACTGCGTGATCGGAGACATTCATCGCGTGGCCAAAATACACCTCGAACAGCGCTTGTTTCATGGCAGTTTGCTGGCCCTGCTCCCCCGCCCATTTGACCAAACGGTGGGCATCAAAGGTATTGCAGGTTAGTCGCTGCTGTATGTTCTCGAAGTTGATGCCAAGATCGGTGGCAATGGTCATCATATTACTCTGATTTGCTCGCATTTCTTCTTCGCTGCGCCCGTATTTTTTGGCCAAAGCCGGCAAGATAGGTTCACCTGGACCGCTGTGCTCGGGGTTCAGCTCAAAGGCATGCCACTGCACCGTAAACTTATACTCTGCTGCCAGCTGCGCCATGGCCCGCTGTAGTCGGGCATAACCGATAGCACACCAGGGGCAGGCGATATCGGAAACAATGTCTATCTGTATGTTGTTCATGCTGAGTCCTATATATTTTATGACTTAACTAAGGTCAACAGACCCTAGAGGAGTTCGCGCGTTACGTTGATTACGCGTCCTTCAACGGTGCGTTGTATCTTGTCTTCGATTTGGCTGCACTGGGATTCAACCTCGCGCCTTGAGGTTGCCACTACCACAAATGACCATTCGCTGGCATCGTGTCGGTCGTGTTCGCCACTCTCACAAACCGCCACCGACGGAGTGCGGCCAAACCGTTCGTGCATGCCACCGATGCGTTGGCGCTTTTCTTTGAGAGAGCCACATCCGGGCAGAGAAAAAGTCATGACCAAAATACCGATATGCATGTCGTGCTCCTTACTAGCGTGCTAAACAGCGTAGTGTTTTCTGGCAATGAAGCAAGCGAGGCTATGTAAGAGGCTGGGATAGCCAGATAGTGTCATGATTTTTTGTTTTACGTTTACCCTTCACAGAACTTTTGTAGTGTGGCGCTTTAGCTGCCAGTTCCGTCTCTGCGGGATTTAAAAAACCGTAAACCTTTTTGCCACGGAAAAACACGGAACGCACGGAAAAATAGTGATCAGATCTGAAAGATATTTTTAATGGTAAGGGCTGAGACTCAAGCAAAAGTGAGAAGCAACACAGAGACTGAATATGTAGGCTGGCTTGGGGTTTAGCTTGGTGCTCGGCGCTATCTTTTCCCTTTATCCACACTTACCCCATATTCAGCGCCAATGCTTCTGGATAGTCGCGATCATGCGCGAGTTGTACGGCGGCGGCTTCTACTTGCTTGGCACTGTGTTGGCTGGTGATGGCTAACTGCGGCGATAAGCGCGGGGTTTGCTTCACACTGTCTTGGCTCAAGAAGTTTTGCTCTAGCTCTTTATTTTCCCGCTCTAGGCAGTTCCACTTTAACCAACCTAAGTCGGCTAACTGCGCGACGATGCGATCCGCCGCGGTGAGTGCCGAGCTGGCTTTAACGATTTCTACCCGCGCGTAATGTTGACCTTCAAATGACACATCGGCGGCACGTAAAGATGGATCACTGCCTGGAATTTGCTGAGCACCGTACAAGGGCTTGCCAGCCACGGTGGCACTGGCAAAGGCGGGCAGCAAACGCGCCATATGGTTAATGGCCTCTTGAGTGCGCACTGTAACATCAGCACTTTGCCAACCTTTATCTAACTGAGTGAGATAAGGCAGCGGTAATTGCGGCTGAGCACTAAGTTGATTGCTGGCCACTAAGCCATTTTTAAACAGCGTGATGCTGTCGGTCATGCCGTGCAGCTGAAATACGCCATTGGGATAGGGCGTTAACTGGGCCATGCCTTTGGGTGTGCCGCGTGGCCCGTGAAAAATCACCTCGGGCCAATCGCCATTAGTTTGCCAATGGGTCACATAGGCCGCCTTATATTCGACTAAGCGTTGGCGACGGTAACCGGCCATATCATCCACTAAGCCGGTGCGAAAACCGCAGGCGTTAACTAAAAAGTCCACCTTATGAGTTTGCTCTGTTTCTGCCGGAGAGCTAGCAGCAGTGTGAACCAGCCAACCATCGGGCAATTGCTCAAGTTCGGTAGCGCGGGTATTCAGTTGCAACTGACAATGGGGCGAGTCTTGCAACGCCAAGGTCGCAGTTGCGGCCATGCGAAATAAGCTCCAGCCGTATTCTTGCACCAGAATTAGCGGAAATTTTAGTGAGTCAGCATCTAAATGATGGGCGAGCGGGATCAGCCAATCGTCGTGGCTGTGTGCTTTTTTCGGCAGAGGACGCGCGGCCAAGGCCACAAACTGCTCGCGATTGTAACAACGATAATAATCGTCTGGCTCGCCTAATACCTTGTTGGCTGGGTCTTGAGCTACTAGCCGTTGATACTCTTGAGTAACCTGCTTTAGCCTTGGCAACAGTGCATTGGCATCACCGGCATCTGTGGTGGGAATGGCAATCACGGTGGGGCGACGATTAATGCTGTGCGGGTAGGCGCGCACCGAGTCGATGGACTGGCGTAACAGCGTTAAACATTGCTGATCGCTGATCTCGCGATACAGATTGCCGCCCGCATGCAGGTGACATATCGGCGGGCCATTCAGCAGGCCATTACTGGCTTCAATTAACAGGGTATTAATACCTAAGTCGGCCAGCCGCAAAGCGGTGGTGGCACCGGCAACGCCGCCACCCAAAATACCCACCCTAAGCGGGCGTTGAGCAGAAACATGGCAAAGATGTGTGTTCATTAATTCTCAAAAATGCGGTCAAGGTAAAAACACCGCAGCCCCTGAGAACAGC
Organism: Oceanisphaera ostreae; assembly: GCF_042676125.1. Taxonomy (NCBI): domain Bacteria; kingdom Pseudomonadati; phylum Pseudomonadota; class Gammaproteobacteria; order Aeromonadales; family Aeromonadaceae; genus Oceanisphaera; species Oceanisphaera ostreae. Next base: position 266,554 of record NZ_JBHTJS010000035.1, on the reverse strand, counting down.
TGGTTGCGGACGATCATTTTTATCCCATCCCTGGGGGTTCTAAGACAAAAAAAGAAAAACAAGATACCGGAGCAAGTCCGGTAAGACGGCAACAAGCTAACATAGAGCGGTGGCTTGTTTTCGCCGTCTTCCTGACGCCGGTCAGGATCTTGGTTTTCTTTTAGCTGGGCGCTTGGTGCTGGGCGCCGGGCGCTATTTTTCTGCTACGCAGCCTGGTGTTTGCTGAGTTCGCTTAGCAAATCACCGATCAATGCCAGACGAGCTGGGGCATCGTGGGTGGGGATGGCGAAGCGTAGCTTGGTTGGCCCTTCCATTTTGTAGATGCGTGGCTGGCTTTGCAAGAGGCTGACTAAGAACATGGGATCTATCTTCGCATCTTGAGCAAAAGTAATGCTGCCGCCATTGGCGCTGGCGTCGATTTTGTCGATACCTAATGGATTGGCCTTTAGCTTAAGGCCTGCTAAGGCCACCAAGTTTTTAGTGGCCTCGGGCAATAAGCCAAAGCGGTCAATCAGCTCTACCTGTAATTCGCGCAAGGCGCCGTCATCGTCGGCGGTGGCAATGCGTTTATACATAGACAAGCGCATATTCACATCGGGAATATAATCATCCGGCAGCAGGGCGGGCAGGCGCAGTTCGATATCGGTTTGGGTGCGCAGCAACTGATCGAGAGCCGGCTCTTTACCTGACTGTAATGCCTTTACCGCTTGCTCGAGCATTTCCATATACAAGCTAAAACCAATGGCGGTGATCTGGCCACTTTGCTCATCGCCTAATAGCTCGCCGGCGCCACGAATTTCGAGATCGTGGGTGGCCAGCGCAAAACCGGCACCTAAGTCTTCTAGCGCCGAAATGGCCTCAAGCCGTTTTTTAGCATCAGTGGTCATGCGCTTGGGGTGCGGCGTCATTAAATAGGCATAAGCCTGATGGTGAGAACGGCCCACACGGCCGCGCAGCTGGTGCAACTGCGCCAAGCCTAACTTGTCGGCGCGGTCCATAATAATGGTGTTGGCGGTAGGCACATCGATGCCGGTTTCAATAATGGTAGAGCACAGCAACACGTTGTAGCGCTGATGATAAAAATCGCTCATCACCCGTTCTAGCTCGCGCTCACGCATTTGGCCGTGGGCAATGCCAATGCGCGCCTCAGGCACCAGTGTGGTGAGCAGCTCGGCGGTGCTGTCGATGGTTTGTACTTCGTTATGTAGGTAATACACCTGACCACCACGCTTAAGCTCACGCAAGATGGCCTCGCGAATGGTGGCCGGATCCGACTCACGCACGAAGGTTTTTACCGCTAAGCGTTTAGCAGGAGGCGTAGCAATAATAGATAAGTCGCGCATGCCGCCCATGGCCATGTTTAGGGTGCGCGGGATGGGCGTGGCCGTCAGGGTGAGAATATCCACGTCGGCGCGCAGTGCCTTAATTTTATCTTTCTGGCGCACACCAAAGCGGTGTTCTTCGTCAACCACCAATAAGCCTAAGTCTTTAAAGCGAATATCTTGGCTTAATAATTTATGAGTCCCGATCACAATATCGATAGTGCCGTCGCTAATGCCCTCCAGCACCTTGTCTTGCTCTTTGCCGGTTTTAAAGCGGCTGAGCATGTCGATGCGCACCGGCCAGTTGGCGAAGCGGTCTCTAAAGTTATCGTAATGTTGTTGTGCCAGCAGCGTGGTTGGCACTAGCACCGCCACTTGCTTGCCATCATGCACCGCCACAAAGGCGGCGCGCATCGCCACTTCGGTTTTACCAAAGCCCACGTCACCACACACTAAACGGTCCATGGCTTTGGGCTGGGTCATGTCGGTGAGTACCGCACTAATGGCGTTTAGCTGGTCGTCGGTTTCTTCAAACGGAAACGCATCAGAAAACTGCCGATAAGCGGCCTTGTCGTGGCTCATGGCCTGACCTGGTTGAGCGGCACGGCGCGCGTACACATCCAGCAGCTCGACGGCCACATCGCGCACTTTTTCGGCGGCTTTGCGTTTAGCCTTAGACCAGGTTTCGTTGCCCAGCTTATTTAAGCTCGGGTCATCGGCACCACTATAACGGCCCACCAAATGCAGGGCGGTGACTGGTACGTATAATTTATCGCCTGCGGCGTATTCCAGCGTTAAATATTCCGATTTAAGCCCACCGGCATCCAGGGTTTGCAAGCCGGTGTAGCGGCCCACTCCGTGATCGAGGTGCACCACCGGCTGGCCAATGGACAGCTCGGCTAAATTTCGAATTAAGGTATCTGGGCTTAAGCTTTTGGACTTTTCGCGGCGACGGCGCTGAATAACCCGCCCGCCTAATAAGTCGCCTTCGCAGACTAAGGCAAAGCTCTCATCCAGAATAAAGCCTTGAGACAACGGGCCCACTAGCAAGCCAACGTTATCGCTACCCGCCAAAAATTCATTGACGCTGTTATAAGGCCACGGCTTGATGGCAGAGCCGGCAAATAGCTCAATTAAGGCCTCGCGCCGACCGGCGGTTTCTACCGAAAATAACACCCGACCTTTGAACTGCTTACAAAAGGCCAGCAAACGCGTTAGCGGTTCGGCCTTTTGATGCTCAACTTCAAGCTCTGGCAGTACTTTGATCGGCGCATTTTGCCGGTCGCCTTTTTCTAATACTGGCGTATGGCTTAATTGCAGTTGTGGCCATTGCTTAAGTTGTTGTAATACGGCGTTGGGTTGAAGATACAGCTCGTCTGGCGGCAGTAACGGACGCATGGTGTCGTGGCGCCGGTCTTCATAGCGCTCTTGCACATCTTTCCAGAACCCGTCGGCGGCTTCGCTGAGATCGCCAACGGTAAGCACCCATAATGATTCGGGCAGCGAGTCGAACAGCGTCTGAGTGTGCTCAAAAAACAGCGGAAAGTAGTGCTCGATACCCGCCGGAAATTGGCTTTGGCTCACCCTGTGGTATAACGATTCGGGTTCGTTACGCAGCGCAAATCGTTCACGGTATTGGCCTCGAAAACGCTCGATGGCCGGATTGTCGGTAGGGAATTCTCGAGCCGGTAACAGCCGCACTTGACCTACGGTGTCCCGCGAGCGTTGGCTGTCGGGATCAAACGGGCGCAGGGTATCAATTTCATCATCAAAAAAGTCGATGCGATAGGGCTCGCCGGCGCCCATGGGGTATAAGTCGAGCAGCGCACCACGGGCCGCATATTCACCGTGGGTTAATACTTGATCTACCGCTCGATAACCGGCACTTTCTAGGCGAATGCGCAGTGCGTGCATATCGAGCTTATCGCCGGTTTTTAACAGCAGGCTATTTTTATCTAACCAGTCGCGGGGCGGGGTGCGTAGCATCAGGGTGGTGATCGGTACAATTAACAAGCCCCGTTGCAGCGCCGGTATGCCGTATAAGGTTTCTAACCGCTGGGAGATAATATCTTGGTGCGGTGAAAACTGATCGTAGGGCAAGGTTTCCCAATCGGGAAATAACTGCACTGGCAGGGTTACCTTGGTAGTGGCGTCTTGTTGTAACAGATGCCTTACCTCTTGCTCTAAGCGCAGCGCGGTGGGGGTATCGGGCACCAACAACAGCACCAGTTGCTGCTGTTGTATCACCTGTTCGGCAATGGCCAAGCTTAAGCTGCTGCCAATCAGTTGCCCTAGGCTGGCTTTAGGACGAGGCGTGGGGCTGTTAATGTGGATCATGATGCTGTGGGGCCGTCTTGTTGGGCGCGGCGTTCGGCGCGGGCTTTAAGTTGTTTGGCTTGCAGTTGCAGACTGGCGCGAATAAGCGCGTCGCGGTCTTGCTCACGCAGCGCACTAAACTGGCAACGATAATGCGTGGGCTCGGTGTCTGCCGGTCTATCTGCCTGTATCTGGCCATAACCATACACTGCCACCGACAGTTCCGGCAAAAACAGTTTAAAACGTACCGAACAGCCCTCGGCTAATGGCTGCTGTGACACAAAGGTAAAGCCGCCGCCGCCCAAGCTTAAGGTATGATGGCGTTGCTCGGGGTTATCTTTCCCGGCCAGCACATAGCTGAGTACTAAGTCGATTTTGCGTGATTGTAAATTAATGATCTCGACTAAATCTGCCGCATGCTCGTCTAGGTTACGCAGTAGGCGAGCATTATTGGTATCGATGCGAGTCACTTCACTGATAAGCTTGAATGGCGCCGGAATTTCCGCCTCCAAGGTGTCGGCGTCGGGCACGGTTTCGCCATCCGCCAAGGGGCACAGGTTAACTTGTGCTTGGTAGTCGATGCTGAAATAAGGATCTGCCATCATTCGCTGCTCTTGTTGCGCCATTCACATACCTTTATTATTCCGCAACTTGCGGGTGAGGTAAAACTCTTTAAAAAACGGATGATTAGACCATGTTTCAACCCCTGACGTTAATGTTGGGCTTACGCTATGCGGGCGCACGGGGCCAGCGCAGTTTTGCTTCTTTTGTCTCTGGCTTTTCTACCATTGGTATTTTACTGGGGGTGGCGGCATTAATTGTCGTGTCGGCAGTAATGAATGGCTTCGAACAACAGTTAAAAGATCGCATGTTGGGCGTGCTGCCCCACGCCATGGTAACAGAGCCGCAAGGCCGATTGGCCGATCCTGAGCAATATCAGGCGCTGTTTGCCAAACAAAAAAGCGTGGTGGCCAGCACGCCGTTTATTCGGGCCGAGGCCATGGTGCAGGGGCCCGGCCATATTACCGGCGTCGAGCTATATGGCATTGACCCGAGTAACAGTCAGGATCATATTCTGCAAGGTCTGGATAAACGCACCCGAGGGTATTTTGAAGACTTGCCCTACGGCCTGCTCATGGGGTGGGGAGTGGCACGCTCGTTAGGCGTAGAGCCTGGCGACCAGGTACGAGTGACGGTAACCGAAGGCAGCCGTTTTACGCCCTTAGGCCGAGTACCCAGCCAGCGTTTATTTACCCTAGTGGGCACCTTTAGTACCGGCACCGATGTCGACCGCCAGCTAATAATGACCCGCTTGGACGATGCCGCACGCTTGTTGCGTTATGCGCCCGGTCAAGCGTCGGGCTTGCGCTTATGGCTGGATGATCCGTTTGCGTTGTCGGCCTTGCCCGATTTGCCCGAGCCATTGGTTTATGAAACCTGGCAACACACTCGCGGTGAGTTGTTTCAGGCGGTGGCCATGGAAAAACGATTAATGAGCTTTATGCTGGCGCTCATCGTATTGGTGGCGGCGTTTAATATTTTGTCGGCCATGGTGATGGTGGTAACTGATAAAGAAGCCGAAATTGCCATGTTAAAAACCTTAGGCTTAAGCCGTGGGCGCATTATGACGGTGTTTATGATCCAGGGCGGCTTTAGTGGCGTCTTGGGTAGTGTACTGGGTTTTGGGTTAGGGGTATTACTGAGCCTAAACTTAGATGCGGTGCTTAATGTGCTGGGCATTAACATGTATGCCGCCGCCGGCGGCAGCCAGTTACCGGTATTACTGTTGCCGACGCAATTGGTCGTCGTATTATTTTCCACTTTATTATTGTGCGTGTTAGCCAGCCTATATCCGGCATGGCGAGCATCGCGCGTTCATCCTGCCGAGGCTTTGCGCTATGAATAACCCGCTATTAGTGGTTGAAAATTTAACTAAAACTCACCTAGACGGGGCGGCGCCAGTCACCATTTTGGATGGTGTAAGCTTGCAATTGGCCGCCGGCGAAAGCTTGGCCGTGGTGGGCAGCTCGGGCTCGGGCAAGAGTACCTTGCTGCATTTGCTGGGCAGCTTAGATGCCCCCACCAGCGGGCGGGTATTAATTGAAGGTGAAGACTTACACCAAATGCGCGATCGTGCTCAGGCGCGCTTTCGTAATCAGCACATGGGCTTTGTTTATCAATTTCATCACTTGTTGGGCGAGTTTACGGCCCTAGAAAATGCCGCCATGCCGTTGCTAATTGCTGGGCGTCCGGTGGGCGAAGCCCAAGCAGAAGCGGAAGCCTTGCTAAAGCGTGTGGGTTTGGGTCACCGCCTTGATCATCGCCCTTCGGCATTATCGGGCGGGGAACGCCAGCGAGTGGCGATTGCCCGCGCCTTGGTGAACAAGCCCCGATTGGTGCTAGCCGATGAGCCCACGGGTAACTTAGATGCTCACAGTGCCGCCGAGGTTTTTGCCTTGCTGGCCGAGCTACAAAGTGAGCTGGGCACCGGCTTAGTAGTGGTGACCCACGACTTAAGCTTGGCTGCACGACTCGACCGACAGTGCCAATTGGTGGATGGTCGGCTAGTGGATGGCGAGCTAATTGACGGGCGCTGGGTCAATGGAAAAGTGAGTAAGGCTCCCGTTATGGCCAGTTTTCTAGTGCGGGAGCAAGGTTAATGTTTCGTCCGTTAAGTGTGTTTTGGGGCTGGCGCTTTAGCCGAGCCAAACGACGCAACCGTTTTATTTCGTTTATTTCGGTGGCCTCCATTGCCGGCATCGCTATTGGCGTCAGTGCGCTGATTTTAGGCTTATCGGCGATGAATGGTTTTGAGCGCGAGCTAGAAAACCGCATCTTGTCGGTATTGCCCCACGGCCAACTGACCACGGTCAAAGAGCCGGTGGCGAACTGGCAACCTATGGCGGCGCAGTTGCAGGGCTCGCCCGGCATAGTGGCGGTGTCGCCGGTGGTGCCGTTAGAGGGGTTGCTGAGTCGCGGTGCTAAATTAAAGGCAGTGCAACTGCAAGGCATAGTGCCTAGTGACGAAGCGAAAGTGTCAACACTGGCGCCTTATTTAGATGGTGCCAGTTTAGATTTATTGCGCCCCGGCGAGCGCGGACTGATTTTGGGTAAGGCCATTACCGATCAACTGGGGTTAACGGTGGGTGACAGCGTGTCGTTATTGTTGCCCGCGCCCGGCAGTGAAGGGTTTGGCTCCCCTAAGCGCCACCGATTTACGCTGGTGGGCATACTCAGTCTCGGCGGTCAGCTAGACAGCGTGCTGGGTTATACCCATTTGCAAGATGCCCAAGAGCTGATGGAAATAGGCGATGCCGTGCTGGGCTTTCATTTGCGAGTGGATGAAGTGCTGGCGGCGGACCGATTAACCATGCACGCGGCAATGGGCATGCCAGTGGCGTTTTATGTGAGTAGCTGGATGGAAAGCCAAGGTAATATTTATCATGATATTCAGCTGGTGCGTACCCTGATGATCGTGGTGCTATTGCTGGTGATGGCGGTGGCCAGTTTTAATATTGTGTCCACACTGGTGATGGCGGTAAACGAGAAGAAGAGTGACATTGCCATTCTTAAAACCATGGGCGCCGGCCCTTGGCAAATTCGCGGCGCCTTTGTGGTGCAGGGCATGCTTAACGGCATTACCGGTGTGTTAATTGGCGGCCTGCTGGGCTTGCTGTTAGCCACTAAGCTATCGGCATTAGTGGCCGCCATTGAAGATGTAACAGGCCATCGCTTTTTAAACCCAGATATTTATTTTATCGACTTTATTCCCACCGAGTTTCATTGGGCTGATTTGTGGCTGGTGACGGGTTCAGCCTTAACGCTGATCTTTTTAGCCACTATTTATCCCGCCTGGCGTGCCGGTCAACTATTGCCACGGCAATTGCTAGGGGAGGCTTAAGGGATAGCTGTACGCCTTACGATGAACGCTGTACGTAAAAACTACACCCGTGTTTTCTTTAACGTATAGCGTACAGCGTTAAACGTACGGCTTTCTTTTGGCTCGGCGCTATGGTTTACCGCTGCCGTGCTTTCCAGGCTCTTTGTATTTTGCAGCGCCAATAGAGGTGGGTGAGTAGCCAACCGAGTAAAGAGGAGGCGAGGCCGAGTAACAGGGCTCCGGTGAGTAGCGGCCAGATGATGCTGGCAAAATCATGTTCTAAGGAATAGCTGAATTCTAGAGCAGGCTGGCCCAGTAATCGCACACCTAACTGATAGGCCACATAAAACATCGGCGCTATGGTCAGTGGATTATTGACCCACACCATGGCGATGGCCAAAGGTAAGTAGCCGCGCAATAAAAGGGCCAGGCCAATGGCTATGAGGGAGTGCAGAGGTAGGGGAAGCCAAGCGGCAAATAAACCACAAGCGATGGCAATGGCTACCGAGCGGCGGTTATAACTCCAGTAGTCGGGGTCTAGCCAACGTTCGCCAAACAACCGCAGCAGCTTATGCTCACGCAGTGTCGCCTGACTGGGCATTTTAGAACGTATCCATCGGCGTACCATTACGAATTGCGCCGTCGTTTCTTCCAACGCTGCGACACTGTCCAGCGCCACAGCCCGTGGATCACCATAAAGCCGGTGGCCGAACACACGACGGCCATGACTAAACATCCGAGCAAAAACGGCGGTGCCGCCGAGCTCATGGCGCTGCTTATGCCTGACAAGCTCAGTTCAAAGTGCTTGTAGTGATGGGGGCGGTCTAAGAGAAAAGAGCCCAGCCTATAAGCAAAATAAAACATCGGTGGCATAGTTAACGGGTTAGTGAGCCACACTAATACTACCGATAGCGGCAAGTTTACCCGAAACGTCATGGCCAATAGTGCAGCCATCACCATTTGAAAGGGGATTGGCATCCAGGCACAAAAAAGGCCCACGGCAAAGGCACCGGCGGCGGAATGTCGGTTCAGGTACCATAAATTATTGTCGTGTAACCTGCTGCCTAACACCCCTAAATACTTATTGTTTTTAATGGTGCCAGGATCGGGCATCAGGCGTTTTAACATCTTTTTTGGCATTTGCTTTAAATCCGCAATACTTACCGAATGGACAAGCGGCTTTTTTCTTTTTGCTTCGGCATCGCAAGTATTATTATCTGGCCCTGGCTACCCAGCGGGGGCTGGTGGATACCATTGGCTTGTTTAGTGGGTATAAGCTGGCAGAAAAGGCCGGCTACGGCGTGCTTATTACTCGGTATTATTTGGTCGCTGTGTTACAGCCACTGGCAGCTGAATTGGCTACAAGACCCGACTTTATTTCAGCGTAGCCAATTAATTGCTGGCACCGTTGATAGCGTTCAAGCCCAAGGACTAAATAAAAACAGGTTGATTGTCAGCCTGAAGAGCCTAAATGGTCAAGCTCTTTCCCCCAGGCCTCGGGTTTTGCTGTCTTGGTATAGCGAGCAAACACCACCGCAAAAGGGTGAATATTTTCAATCTATTAGCCAACTGCGCTTGCCCCACGGTTTACATAATCCTGGTACTTTCGACAGCGCTCGCTGGTTATTAGGCCAAGGTATTACCGCTCGCGGCAGTGTAACTGGCACGCTAACCCACCAAGTTCATGCAGACTCACTGCGTACTCAGCTTGTTAAACATGTGAAAGCGCAAACCGCCGAGTTGCCTGCTCAGCCTTGGTTATTAGCGCTAAGCATTGGTGATCGTAGCGGCCTTAAAACCGAAGATTGGGGGATGCTGCGCGGGCTGGGCATTAGCCATTTGTTTGCCATTTCGGGGTTGCACATTGGCTTAGTGGCGGGGCTTGGTTTATTGGTGGGTAGGCTCACGGGCAATCGGTGGGTGTCGGTGATGTTAGCGATTACGCTGGCGCTCACTTATGCGTGGTTGGCGGGATTTTCGGTGCCGACTCAGCGGGCGTTATTAATGCTGTTGTTATGGTTGGCCGTATATTGCTGGGGGCGATTTTGGAGTGGGCGGCGAATTTTACTGCTGACCATAAGCCTATTATTAGCGGTGCGGCCATGGCTGGCCCTTGATCACGGCTTTTGGCTGTCGGTGTTAGCCGTGGCGGCTTTGTTGGTGACCACCAACTGGTTGGGTGGCCGGCAAATTTGGCGGCTACAACTGGGGCTAACATTATTGCTCTTACCGTTAGTGATGCTGTTATTTGGCGGTATTAGCTGGCTGTCGTTACCGGTTAATTTGGTCTTAATTCCGTTATTTTCGTTGTTATTGATCCCATTATTACTGTTGGCAGCACTGTTGATGTTGCCAGCCCCGACTTTGGCCAGTGGCATACTCCGTTTATTAAACGCCTTATTTGAGCCGTTAATGGGGGCGCTACACTGGCTTAATGACAGCGTAGCACCGTGGGTGTGGTTATCTTCTTATGCCCAAGGTATTAGCTTATTCGTATTATTGCTTCCCTTGGTATTGTTACCTAAAGCGCGCTGGATGTGGCTATTGCCCCTGTCTTTATTGCTATTTCAATTGCTGCCACAACCGCGTTGGCAGGTGCGGGTTTTGGATGTGGGGCAGGGGTTGTCGGTGCTGGTCACTCAGGGAAGGCAGGCGTTGTTATACGACACGGGTAACCGCTTTATTTCGGGTTTTAATATGGCTGATGGAGTGATTTTACCGGTGTTTAGGCGCCTTGGGATCACGAAGCTTGATTATTTGGTGGTAAGCCACGATGACCAAGATCATAGCGGTAATCGCGATTACCTGGCTAACACGGTGCCCATTCGTCGGCAATGGGGCGCTTGGCCCGAAGGCCAACGGTGTCGGGCGGGGCAACATGCACGCTGGGGCGAACTCACCTTAACGGTGCTGTGGCCGGTCATTATTACCGGTCACAGCAATAATGACTCTTGTGTGCTGCACATTAGCGACGGCCGACTCTCGGTATTACTCACCGGTGATATTGAAGCCAAGGCCGAGCAAGGCCTGTTAGTAAATCAAGAATTGTCTTCTCAAACGCTAGCGAGTCAAGCCTCGCCATTGGCCGCCGAGTTATTACTTAGCCCCCACCATGGCAGCAAAAGCTCGTCTACTGCGGCCTTTAACCAAGCCGTTAACCCCAATTGGGTGGTGCACACCGCCGGGTTTAATAATCGCTGGAACTTCCCTTCATCCGAGGTGGTGGCGCGCTTTAACAAGCAAGGTGTAAAGCAAATAACCACCGGGGAGCAGGGCATGGTGCATCTGGTGGCAGACGGCTCGCAATGGCGTTTAATGCAGGAAAAACGGCCCGGCGCTTGGTATAACAAGCTCAATACTTGGTTGAACGGCACTAAGCCGTTAGAATAGCGTCTCGTTTTTCAAGGTAGAGACCTTATGTCCCAAGATGCACACACTTCATCCTGGCCGATACTTAAGCGGTTATTGGGTTATGTGAAGGATCGTAAGCTCGGTTTGCTGGCCGCCGTTATTGGCATGGTGGGCTATGCGGCAGTGAACACTATTTTTATTTCGGTTTTAAAACCGCTGATTGATGATGGTTTTACTGGGCAAGACCCTGCAATGTTACAAGGCATGCCGGTGTATATACTGGGGATGTTCTTTTTAATGGGACTCTTTTCCTTTCTCTCCAGCTTTTGCATGGCGTGGGTGGGTAATCATGTGGTGCTGTCACTGCAACAAGAGGTGTTCGGCAAGCTAATGAATATGCCAGTGGCCTTTTTTGATCGCCATAACAGCGGCACGCTGTTGTCGAAAGTGACCTACGACGCCTCGCAGGTGTCTTCGGCGGCCAGCTCTACCTTAGTGACCTTGGTGCGTGAAGGGGCTACCGTAATTGGGTTGCTGGTGTTGATGTTTTACTACTCTTGGCAGTTGTCGCTGGTATTTTTTGTGGTGGGCCCGGTGGTAGGGGTGATGATTGCGGTGATTAGCCGTCGCTTTCGTCGTTTAAGCCGCGGCATGCAAGACGCCATGGGCGACATCACTAGCAGCACCGAACAAATGCTAAAAGGCCATAAAGAAGTACTGATGTTTAATGGCCAAAAGGTGGAGTCGGGGCGTTTTCATAAGGTCAGCAATACAGTACGCCAACAGAACATGAAAATGGTGGCGACCAATGCTATTGGCACCTCATTAGTACAATTAATTGCCTCTAGCGCACTAGCTGCCTTGTTTGTGGTGATCAACTTCGATGGCATGTTAGATAAAATTACGCCTGGTACTTTTATTGCCGTGTTAGGCGCTATGTTTATGCTTATGCGCCCGCTAAAGAGCCTGACTCAACTTAACGCCTCTTATCAGCGCGGTATTTCTGCGTGCCAAAGCCTATTTTCCTTGCTCGACAGTGATGGCGAACGTGATACCGGCACTCGCCCTTTAAAACGAGCCACGGGTACTCTTGAGTTCGACCAAGTGGGCTTTACTTACCCCACCAAAGAAACCGCAGCCTTAAAAGAGGTGAGCTTTTCGCTAACGCCGGGTAAAACTATTGCCTTAGTCGGGCGCTCGGGTTCAGGTAAAAGTACCATTGCCAGTTTGTTAACGCGCTTTTACGACATTGACGAAGGCGAAATTCGCCTCGATGGTGTCGATTTACGCGAATATAAACTCAGCGACTTAAGGCGACAATTTGCCTTGGTATCGCAGCAGGTACATCTGTTTAACGACACCATTGCGAATAACATTGCCTATGCGGCCGAAGGTGAATACAGTCGTGAACAGATAATAGCGGCGGCTAAGGTGGCCTATGCTGATGAGTTTATTAGCAAACTAGAGCAAGGCTACGACACCATTATTGGCGAAAATGGCGCTAGTTTGTCTGGCGGCCAACGCCAGCGCGTGGCCATTGCCCGAGCCTTGCTGCGTGATGCGCCTTTGCTGATATTAGACGAGGCCACGTCGGCGCTGGATACCGAGTCGGAGCGCCACATTCAGGCTGCACTAGATGCCCTGCGCAAAGACAGAACCGCACTGGTGATTGCTCATCGCTTATCGACTATTGAAAATGCCGACGAAATCTTGGTGATTGATGAGGGGCGCGTGGTAGAGCGAGGCTCACATCTTGAGCTACTGGCGCAAGAGGGTGTTTATGCCCAGCTAAGAAGTATTCAATATGGCGAAAAATGATGCCAGCCTGGTATAACCGCGCAGTTTGGGTTTGGCTGTTGGCACCATTCACGGCCTTGTTTGCCTTAATCAGCGGCCTGCGTCGTGCTTTATTTCGCTTTGGGCTTAAAGCGCAGTACAAGGCCCCTGTGCCGGTGATTGTAGTGGGTAACCTCACCGTGGGCGGCAATGGCAAAACACCGGTGGTGGTTTGGCTGGTAGACTGGTTGCGCGCGCAAGGTTATACCCCTGGGGTGATCAGTCGCGGTTATGGTGGTAAGAGCGCACATTATCCGCTGTTGCTCACGCCTGAAACTCAGGCCGAACAAGCCGGTGATGAACCGGTACTTATTTATCGTCGCACCGGCTGTCCGGTGGTGGTGGGCCCAAAGCGGGCAGATGCGGCGGCACTGCTGGCCAGTGTGGGCGCAGACATTATTATTAGTGATGACGGTTTGCAGCATTATGCGCTAGCGCGAGATATCGAGCTGGTGGTTGTGGATGGCAAGCGCCGTTTTGGTAACGGCTATTTACTGCCGATGGGCCCGTTACGCGAAGGCCAATGGCGATTGAATAAGGTGGACGCCATTATTAATAATGGTGGTCCGCTGGTGGATGGTGAGTTTTTAATGACCTTAGCACCGGGAAATTTAATGCCCGTGCCGTCGACGACCATGGCGGATACACCTCAAGCAGTGCCTAAAGCTAAGAGCCGAGTGCATGCGCTGGCAGGCATTGGCCATCCGCCACGATTTTTTACCACCCTAGAGCAGCAGGGCTTTATACTAGAGCAACGTTTGGCTCTTGCCGACCATAAGGCGGTGGTGACCGAACAGCTTGAACATTTACAATCACTCCCTTTGCTGATCACCGAAAAAGATGCCGTTAAATGGCCCGGTGGTCACCCTAATACGTGGTATTTGCCGGTAGACGCGCAATTACCAGCAGCATTTGAAAATGTGCTGTTAACTCGACTTAAGGAGCTACACGATGGCGATTGACGCTAAACTGGTGGAAATTATTGCCTGTCCGGTATGCAAAGGAAAACTGCAGCTAGACCGTGCTCATAACGAATTAGTGTGCCGTTTCGACCGACTTGCTTACCCCATTACCGAAAATATTCCGGTATTGTTAGAAAATCGCGCGCGCAAGCTGAGCCTAGACGAGTTGCCCGCATGAGCTTTGTAGTGGTTATTCCTGCCCGTTTTAGCTCCACGCGGCTGCCGGGTAAGCCGTTGGCCGATATTCACGGTAAGCCGATGATTTTGTGGGTGGCTGAGCAGGCACAAAAAAGTGGTGCACAGCGGGTGGTGGTGGCCACCGACGATACCCGTATCAGCGATGCACTGGCGAACACCAGGGTCGAAGTGGTGATGACCAGCGCACATCATGAGTCGGGCACCGAGCGATTGGCGGAAGTGGTCGAGCGCTTGGCACTAGCCGCCGACGAAATAGTGGTAAACGTACAAGGTGATGAACCCTTGTTACCACCGGCGCTTGTGGATCAGGTCGCCGCCTTGCTGGCCAATAGCGATGCCCCCATGGCCACGCTGGCCACGCCATTAGAGCATGTCGAGCAGCTACACGACCCTAATGTGGTTAAGGTCGTGAGCAATGCTCAGGGTCGAGCGCTTTATTTTAGCCGCTCAGGTATCCCCTTTGACCGCGACGGCATGGCCGCGACGGCCCCAGACCTAAGTCATTGTCGGCGTCATATTGGTATTTATGCCTACCGAGCGGGTTTTATTCGCCATTATTTGGCTTTACCGGTTAGTCCGCTTGAGCAGTTAGAAAAATTAGAACAGTTACGGGTGTTGTGGCATGGCGAGTCGATAGCCTTAGCCGATGCCTGTGAAGTACCGCCGCCGGGGGTTGATACCCCTGCCGATTTAGAAGCGGTACGCCAGCAATTGGCTCCAGCAAAAACTTTGTAACCAGCTTTATATTAAAAATGAACGGGGTGTATTTGCCCCGCAGTTATGGCGGTTAACGTCTCAAAAAACGTTCGAGGAAGATTATGATTACCCTGGGTGAATACATCATTAAGAACCAAGCTGAATACCCCAGCGCCAGTGGCGAGTTGTCCTCGCTGCTGTCTTCTATCCGTCGTGCCGCCAAGGTGGTTAACCGGGAAATTAATCGTGCCGGTCTGGTGACTGACATTATTGGTGGTAGTGCAGGCAGCGACAATATACAGGGTGAAGCACAGCAGAAACTGGATGTGTTTGCCAATGACGTCTTTAAAGCGGCGCTAGAAGCCCGTGGCGAAGTATGTGGCATTGCCTCTGAGGAAGAAGACTACTTTGTGGGCTTCGATGATGAGCGCCAGTGTAACGCTAAATACATAGTGTTAATGGACCCGCTTGATGGCTCTTCTAATATTGACGTTAACGTATCGGTAGGCACTATCTTCTCGATTTACCGCCGCGTTAGTGAGCCGGGTCAGCCGGTTACTATTGATGATTTCTTGCAGCCAGGTGTGAATCAAATCGCCGCAGGTTACGTAGTGTATGGCTCTTCTACCATGTTGGTTTATACCACCGGTAATGGCGTACATGGCTTTACTTATGACCCCACCTTGGGCTCATTCTGCTTGTCTCACGAGAATATTCGCATTCCTGAGCAGGGTCATATTTATTCGATCAACGAAGGTAACTACATCCGCTTCCCTGAAGGCGTGAAACAGTACCTTAAGTTCTGCCAAGAAAAAGATGATGCCACCCGACGCCCGTATACCTCACGTTATATCGGCTCTTTAGTCTCTGACTTTCATCGCAATATGCTTAAGGGCGGTATTTATATTTATCCGTCGGGCACCAACTCGCCAAATGGCAAGTTGCGCTTATTGTATGAGTGTAATCCGCTGGCATTCATGGCCGAGCAGGCCGGTGGTAAGGCCACCGATGGCTTCCGTCGTATCATGGAAATTAAGCCTACCGAGTTACACCAGCGTACTCCGTATTTTATCGGCTCTTGCAACATGGTCGACAAAGCCGGTGAAATGATGATTGAGCATTCGGCTGAGTAAACCAGCGCCGAGCGCCCAGCGCTAAAAATAAAACACCGAGCCTGTGATGGGCTCGGTGTTTTTGTTTGTTTATCCGTCATACCGGGCCACGACTCGGTATCTCGCACTAGCATTAAAAACCTATTAAAGGTGAGTGCTAAAAAAGTGAATATGGCCACCTAAATACCAACCCACCGCGAGCGTAGGATCGCCTTATTTAGGCAAGGAATATTCGACCTCTTTAGGCCGTGCTATGGTTTTTGGTCGATTGAAATCGACCCTACGATCAGGGTGGCTCCTTGTTTTTTGTAGGGGCGAATTTATTCGCACAATAATGGTGGCACGGCCTAAAAGAGACCAACCTACAAAACTAACGTACGCAACAGAGTATCTACAGAAGACATGAAAATTGGATCAGTTAGCTTTCCTGGTTGGTATAAGGGCACTTTTCGCTTTTATCTCATCTTAATTTTTCTGTGGGTTCCGTGGATTCCGTGGCAAAAAAGGTTTTAGGTTTTGATCTAGCTGGGCGCAGGGCACTACATTTCAAAAAAAAGGCCGACATTTGCATGTCGGCCTTTTTGCGCGCTGGCGATTAAGCTGGCGGTTATTTCTCTACCTGAGTGTGAAAATCACGCTCGGGAGCACCGGTGTACAATTGGCGCGGACGACCGATTTTTTGCTTAGAATCAGACATCATCTCGTTCCAATGTGACATCCAACCCACGGTACGAGACAGCGCGAAGATCACGGTGAACATACTGCTAGGGATGCCTACGGCTTTCAGCACAATGCCGGAGTAGAAATCGACGTTCGGATACAGCTGACGATCAACGAAGTAGGGGTCAGACAACGCAATGCGCTCCAGCTCCATAGCCACGTCCAACAGCGGATCTTCAATCTTGAGATCGTCCAACACTTCGTGACAAGTCTCACGCATAACCGTGGCTCGAGGGTCAAAGTTTTTGTATACCCGATGACCAAAGCCCATTAGGCGGAACGGGTCATCTTTGTCTTTAGCACGTGCAATAAACTCAGGAATGCGGTCCACTGAGCCAATTTCTTCTAGCATGGTCAAGCAGGCTTCGTTAGCACCGCCGTGAGCGGGCCCCCACAGCGATGCAATGCCAGCAGCAATACAAGCGAACGGGTTAGCACCACTCGAGCCTGCTAAGCGCACTGTAGAGGTTGAAGCGTTCTGCTCGTGATCCGCATGCAAGGTAAAGATGCGGTCCATGGCGCGCTCAACAATCGGGTTAACCTTGTAGTCTTCGCACGGTACCGCAAACATCATTTGCAAGAAATTCCCGGCATAGCTCACGTCGTTACGTGGGTAAACGAACGGCTGGCCGATAGAATACTTATACGCCATGGCCGCTATGGTAGGCAGCTTGGCAATCATGCGATGTGCGGCAATTTCACGGTGCGACTGATCGGTAATATCCATCGGATCGTGATAGAAGGCCGATAACCCGGCAATAACACCGCACACAATAGCCATAGGGTGTGCATCACGGCGGTAGCCTTTGAAGAAGGACGACAGCTGCTCGTGCACCATAGTGTGGCGCATGATGTTGTGCTGAAACTTCTCAAACTGCTTGGCGGTGGGGGCTTCTCCGTACAGCAGCAGGTAGCATACTTCCAGATAGTTGGCGCTTTTTGCCAACTGTTCGATAGGGTAACCACGGTACAGCAGAATACCATTATCGCCATCGATATAGGTAATATTGGACTGGCAGGATGCCGTTGCCATAAAACCAGGATCGTAGGTAAAGTACCCATGTGAGCCTAATGTGCTGATATCGATTACATCATAACCAGCTGTGCCTGAGGCGATTGGAAGCTCAATAGGTTCCTGGCCGGGCAAATGCAGGGTGGCCTTTTTGTCAGCCATAGCACGTCTCCTTCGATTTTTTATAATAGGTCCGCAGGTAAGCATTTTTACATAGTTTAAATCAATGTTTAACTACTAATGCATCCTATGGTGCGGGCATATTGAAAACAGAACTGGGGGGTAATGTCAATTTACCTAGCAGCCAAAAGCAACTGCAGGCCTCGTTGTGCGATCGGCTTTACAGATTTGGTAATTGGCTCAAGCACTTCGTTGTAATTGTATTTTTCCCTTCATATACTGGCTGCGAAGGTATATAAAGCAGTTGTGGGAGTATTTAAAAAACTATGAGGTAGAAGTGTGACGGGCTTCAAGCAATCTAACTTCAACCAAGTATTGTTTTATATTCTCATATTGTATATCTGGGCTATGTCTATATAAAACAATAACTAACGTGCTCAAATGAGCCAAGTGGGCAAGACCGTGACTAAAAAACAGAGACCTGTAAACCTCGATCTACGGACTATCCGCCAACCTGTCGCTGCAATTTCTTCTATCCTGCACCGGGTTTCCGGCGTTATCACACTATTCGCACTCGCTATCCTACTCTGGCTGTTAAGCTATTCGCTTTCTTCACGAGAGGGATTCTTGGCAGTTGTGGATATACTCGACGGCTTTTTCGTCTGGTTTATTATGTGGGGGATTTTAACTGCGCTAGCCTACCACATAGTCGGTGGCATCCGTCATCTAATCATGGACCTAGGCTACTGTGAAGAGCTGGAGTCAGGGGCGCTAAGTGCCAAGGTGGCACTGGGGATAACTGGCGTGTTGTCACTGCTAGCGGGGATAATGGTATGGTAACTAATTCTGCAAGCATTGGGCGCAGTGGCTCGCACGACTTTATGTTGTTGCGCGTAACGGCGGTCATTATGACCTTCTATACCCTCTATCTGGTAGGGTTTATCGCCTTTAACGACATTACTTATGACGTATGGGCGGGTTTTTTCGCTAAAACTTCTACCAAGGTGTTTACGCTACTGGCGCTGCTGAGCGTGTTAATTCACGCCTGGATTGGCGCCTGGCAGGTACTATCCGATTATGTGAAGTGCGCCATGCTACGTGGTGCTGCGCAGTTTGGGGTGGTGGTGTTACTGCTGGTTTATGTATTAACCGGTATCGTCGTACTGTGGGGTGTATAAGGTGACTATTACCATTCGCGAATTTGACGCCGTAGTAATCGGCGCCGGTGGTGCCGGCATGCGTGCTGCACTACAAATAGCTGAGTCGGGCAAAAGCTGTGCGCTATTGTCTAAAGTATTTCCAACTCGTTCTCATACCGTGTCAGCCCAAGGTGGCATCACGGTCGCTTTGGGTAATACCCATGAAGATAACTGGGAATGGCACATGTACGACACCGTTAAGGGCTCCGATTATATCGGTGACCAAGACGCGATTGAATTTATGTGTCAAAGCGGCCCCGAAGCCGTGCTCGAACTTGAGAAAATGGGCTTACCTTTTTCTCGACTCGACAACGGTAAAATCTATCAGCGCCCCTTTGGTGGTCAGTCACTGAATTTTGGTGGCGAACAGGCGGCACGCACCGCTGCTGCATCAGACCGTACCGGTCATGCGCTGCTGCACACCTTGTATCAGCAAAACGTGAAGCACAAAACCACCGTGTTCTCGGAGTGGTATGCACTAGATTTGGTTAAAAATGAAGACGGCGACGTGGTCGGTTGCACCGCTATCGACATTGAAACCGGCGAGTTGGTGTACTTTAAAGCCAAAGCCACTATTTTAGCCACTGGCGGCGCCGGTCGAATTTTCCAGTCTACTACCAACGCACATATTAACACCGGTGACGGTGTTGGCATGGCGCTGCGTGCTGGCGTGCCAGTACAAGACATGGAAATGTGGCAGTTTCACCCCACCGGTATTGCCGGCGCGGGTACCTTGGTAACCGAAGGTTGCCGTGGTGAAGGTGGTTATCTGCTAAACAAAGATGGCGAACGTTTCATGGAGCGCTATGCGCCCAATGCCAAAGACTTGGCCAGCCGTGATGTAGTAGCACGCTCGATGATGATTGAAATTCGTGAAGGCCGCGGCTGCGATGGTCCTTGGGGTCCGCACCTGAAGCTGAAACTGGATCACTTAGGCAAAGACGTACTTGAGTCACGCCTACCGGGTATTTGTGAACTGTCGCGCACCTTTGCTCACGTCGATCCTGTGGTTGAGCCGATTCCGGTTATTCCTACGTGTCATTATATGATGGGCGGCGTGCCGACTAATGTGAATGGTCAAGCACTGGGTAAAGATGCCGACGGCAACGACACCCCAGTGAAAGGCTTGTTTGCCGTCGGCGAAATTGCCTGCGTATCGGTACACGGAGCTAACCGCTTAGGCGGTAACTCACTACTCGACTTAGTGGTGTTTGGTCGTGCCGTGGGTCGCCACTTGGTGGAAGCGTTGCAAGAACTCAGTGACGTTAAAGACGCCACCGAAGCCGACATTGATGCGGCGATGGCCCGTTATAACCGTTGGGAAAATAACCGTGACGGTGAAGATCCGGTACAAATTAAGAAAGACTTGCAACAGTGCATGCAGCATAACTTCTCGGTATTCCGTGAAGGCGATGCCATGGCAGAAGGCTTGGCTGAGCTGAAAAAAATCCGCGCGCGCCTGCAAAATGCCCGTTTAGATGACACTAGCAAAGATTTTAACACCCAGCGTATTGAGTGCTTAGAACTGGATAACCTGATGGAAACGGCCTACGCAACCGCGGTTGCGGCAAATTTCCGTACCGAAAGTCGGGGCGCTCACTCTCGATTCGATTACCCGGATCGTGATGATGCAAACTGGTTATGCCATTCCTTGTACAGCCCTAACACCGAGTCTATGAGCACGCGGCCTGTGAATCTGTCACCGAATCATCGTGAAGCATTCGAGCCAAAAGCGCGGACTTACTAAGGGGAGGGGATAAAGATGCAAGTTACTATTTCAGTTTATCGTTATAACCCAGAAACCGATTCCAAGCCGTATATGAAAGACTATCAGCTTGAGGTGGCCGCAGGCTCCGATATGATGGTGCTGGATGCGTTGTTGGCATTAAAAGAGCAAGAGCCGAGCTTGTCGTTTCGTCGCTCATGCCGCGAAGGAGTCTGTGGCTCCGATGGCATGAACATGAACGGCAAAAACGGTTTGGCATGTATCACGCCATTATCTGACTTGCTTAAGCAGGGTAAGGGCAATAAGGTCGTTATTCGTCCTTTACCTGGCTTGCCGGTAGTGCGGGACTTGGTCATTGATATGACCCAGTTCTACACGCAGTGGGAAAAAATAAAGCCGTTCTTAATTGCCGATGAAAAATTGCCACCGGCACGTGAGCACCTTCAGTCACCGGAAGAGCGAGCTAAGCTAGACGGACTTTACGAGTGCATCTTGTGCGCTTGTTGCTCAACGGCTTGCCCGTCTTTCTGGTGGAACCCAGAGAAGTTTATCGGCCCCGCCGGTTTGCTGGCAGCCTATCGTTGGTTATCGGATAGTCGTGATACTGGTGACGATGAACGTTTATCCAATCTGGATGATGCGTTTAGCGTGTTCCGCTGTCATGGCATTATGAACTGTGTGGATGTGTGCCCTAAAGGGCTGAACCCCACCAAAGCAATTGGTAGTATTAAGTCCATGCTATTGAAGCGGTCAGTTTAGTCGAACCGCAGAATAATTCGCCGTCCACTAGGGCGGCGTTTACACGATGACCCAACGACAGTAGCCCTGTCGAGACGTTATAAAGGGATAAAAATGCACAATGGCGTTATGCAAGCCTGGCTGGAATCCTCTTACCTGGCCGGTGCCAATGCGACCTATGTAGAAGACCTTTACGAGGATTATCTTGCTGATCCGGAGTCGGTTCCTGAGCAATGGCAAACCGTGTTTAGTGAACTGCCGGCGCAAAAGGATGGCGCACCCGATCAGCCTCATTCACAAGTAAGAGATTACTTCCGCCGGCTTGCCAAAGATACCTCGCGTTATGCGACGCCGGTGAGTGATCCCCATACGGATGCCAAACAGGTTAAAGTTCTGCAGCTGATTAACGCCTATCGTTTTCGTGGCCATCAGAATGCAAATCTCGACCCGCTTAACCTGTGGAACCGCAATGCTGTTGCCGAGCTGGACCCCGCGTTCCATAATCTGACTGGCTCAGATTTAGACGCCACTTTTAACGTGGGTTCTTACGCCATTGGCCAAGAAACCATGAAGTTGAGCGACTTGGTTTCGGCTCTGAAAAAGACCTACTGCGGCTCTGTGGGTGCAGAATATATGCACATTACCAGCACCCGCGAAAAGCGCTGGATCCAAAGCCAACTTGAGACAGTGGTAGGCGAGCCTAAATTTAGCCAAGCAGATAAGCTGCGCTTTTTAGAGAGCTTAAACGCGGCCGAAGGCCTAGAGAAATACCTAGGAGCTAAATTTCCCGGTGCTAAGCGCTTCTCGCTAGAAGGCGGCGATGCACTGGTGCCCATGACCAAAGAGTTGATCCGACGCTTTGGTGAAAACGGTGGTCAGGAAGTCGTGATCGGCATGGCCCACCGTGGCCGTTTGAATATGCTGGTTAACGTGCTGGGCAAACGTCCACAAGACTTGTTTGATGCCTTTGCCGGTAAATACGAGACCCAGAGCTCTGGTGACGTAAAATACCATATGGGCTTTAGCTCCGACTTTGAAACGCCGGGCGGCAGCGTACATTTAGCGTTGGCATTTAACCCATCCCACCTTGAAATAGTAAACCCGGTGGTGATTGGCTCGGTGCGCGCGCGCATGGACCGCTTGTCTAACCCAGACGGTCGTCAGGTGTTGCCAATTACCATTCACGGTGACTCGGCGTTTGCCGGTCAGGGTGTGGTAGCCGAAACCTTTAATATGTCGCTGACCCGTGGTTACGGGGTGGGCGGTACAGTGCGTATCGTTATCAATAACCAAGTGGGTTTTACTACCTCTAACCCTAAAGATATGCGCTCTACCGAATATTGTACTGACATTGCCAAAATGGTGCAGGCGCCCATTTTCCACGTTAATGCCGACGATCCGGAAGCAGTAGTGCAAGTCACTCAGTTGGCGTTGGATTATCGTAACGAATTTGGTCGCGATGTGGTGATTGACTTGGTTTGTTATCGCCGCCATGGTCATAACGAAGCCGATGAGCCGAGCGCGACTCAGCCGCTGATGTACAAGAAAATTAAGCAACACCCTACACCACGTAAGATTTATGCCGATAAGCTGATTGCCAATGGCACTATATCAGCCGAAGACACCACCGTGATGATCAACGAATATCGCGATGCGCTGGATGGCGGCGAGTGTGTGGTAAAAGAATGGCGTTCAATGGAGAAGGTCACCGTTGATTGGGCTCCGTACCTGAATCACGAGTGGGATATGGCCTACGACGACAGTTACGATCTTGATAAGCTAAAAGATCTAGCCGAGCGCGTCACTGATTATCCTGACAGCCATACTTTGCAACGCCAAGTGGGCCGAATCTACGACGACCGTAAGTTGATGGCCAAAGGCGAGAAACTGGCGGACTGGGGTTTTGCCGAAGTGTTGGCGTATGCCACCTTGTGCGATAACGGCTATGAAGTACGCCTCACTGGTCAAGATTCGGGTCGTGGTACCTTCTTCCACCGCCATGCGGTACTGCACAATCAAAACGATGCCAGTACCTATACGCCACTGCGTCATCTTTCGGAAAAGCAAGCCGAATTTCAGGTGTATGACTCGGTATTAAGTGAAATGTCGGTTATGGCCTTTGAATATGGCTATGCCACCGCCGAGCCCGACGGTCTGACTATTTGGGAAGCTCAGTTTGGTGACTTTGCCAACGGCGCCCAGGTAGTAATTGACCAGTTTGTGAGTTCTGGTGAGCAAAAGTGGGGCCGTATGTGCGGTTTAACGCTGCTGCTACCTCACGGCTACGAAGGTCAGGGACCCGAGCACTCGAGTGCCCGTTTAGAGCGTTATTTGCAACTGTGCGCCGAGCACAATATGCAAGTGGTGGCACCCACTACACCGGCTCAGGTATTCCACATGCTGCGCCGTCAGGTGTTGCGCCCCATGCGTCGACCATTAGTGGTGATGTCGCCTAAGTCATTATTGCGCCATCCACTGGCGGTATCTGACCTAGAAACCATGGCAAGCGGCACTTTCTTGAACGCGATTGGCGAAATAGATGATCTAGATCCCAAAGGCGTGAAACGTGTAGTGCTGTGCTCGGGCAAGGTGTATTACGATTTGCTAGACGCACGACGCAAGAATGAACAAACGGATGTGGCCATTATCCGAATTGAGCAGCTATATCCCTTCCCACAAGAAGAGGTTGCTGCAATATTCGAAGATTATCAGCATGTAACCGACTTTGCTTGGTGTCAGGAAGAGCCGCAAAACCAGGGAGCCTGGTATTGCAGCCAGCACCATTTCCGCGCAGCTATCCCTGCTGGGGCGAGTTTGCGTTATACCGGTCGTGAGGCTTCGGCTTCACCGGCGGTAGGTTATACCTCGGTACACTTACAACAACAGAAAGCGCTGGTCGAAGACGCACTGACGCTGACACAAGCTTAACGCATTAAGGACATATTGATGACCATCGAGATCAAGGTTCCAGACTTACCAGAGTCCGTTGCCGATGCCACTATCGCCACTTGGCACAAACAACCTGGAGACAGGGTTGAGCGTGACGAAGTGATCGTCGACATTGAAACCGATAAAGTTGTACTTGAAGTGCCAGCTCCTGAAGCGGGTATTTTGGAAGCGATTATTGAAGATGCTGGTGCCACCGTATTGGGCCAGCAGCTGATTGGTCGACTTAAAGTTGGTGCAGTAGCCGGTGAAGCGACTAAAGAAAAAACCGCTTCTAATGATGCCAAAGCAGACGATAAAGCCGACAGCAAAGCTGATAGTAAAGGCGATGATGACAGCCTAAGCCCAGCGGTACGCCGCTTGGTGGCTGAGCACAACGTTGATGTTGCTAAAGTATCTGGTTCTGGCAAAGGCGGACGCATTACTAAAGAAGATGTAGAAGCCTTTATCAAAGATGGCGGCAAAAAAGCAGCACCAGCTGCTGCCAAGGCCGTTGTTGAGGTGCCTCTGGGTGAGCGTACCGAAAAGCGTGTACCCATGAGCCGTTTGCGCAAGCGCGTAGCCGAACGTCTGCTGGAAGCGAAAAACACTACCGCCATGTTAACCACGTTTAATGAAGTGAACATGGGCCCGATTATGGCGCTGCGTAAGCAGTACCAAGAGGTGTTTGAAAAGCGCCACGGTGTGCGTTTAGGCTTTATGTCTTTCTATGTAAAGGCAGTGGTGGAATCACTCAAGCGATTCCCTGAAGTAAACGCCTCGTTAGACGGTGAAGATATCGTGTATCACAACTATTTTGATGTGAGCATAGCGGTATCTACGCCTCGTGGTTTGGTAACACCTGTGCTGCGCGACTGTGATCGCCTAAGCCTGGCTGACATCGAAAAAACCATCAAAGAGCTGGCTATCAAAGGCCGTGACGGTAAATTAACCGTAGACGACATGACCGGTGGTAACTTTACAATTACCAACGGCGGTGTGTTTGGCTCCTTGATGTCTACGCCGATTATTAACCCGCCACAAAGTGCCATTTTAGGCATGCACAAGATTGAAGACAGACCGATGGCGGTTAATGGTGAAGTGGTTATTCAGCCGATGATGTATTTGGCGCTGTCATACGACCACCGCATGATTGATGGTCGAGAGTCAGTTAGCTTCTTAGTGTCGATTAAAGAGCTACTCGAAGATCCAACGCGATTACTGTTAGATGTGTAACTCATAATAATAATAAGGTCGGGCTAAGGTCCGGCCTTCTTTTTACTCTGAAACCCAATAAAATGGAAACACAACATGAATTTGCATGAATATCAGGCAAAGAAACTGTTTGCTGAATACGGTTTACCCGTATCAGAAGGCTATGCGTGTGACAATCCACAGGAAGCAGTGGAAGCCGCCAGTAAGCTCGGTGGTAATAAGTGGGTCGTTAAGTGTCAGGTTCATGCTGGTGGCCGAGGTAAGGCTGGCGGCGTTAAATTGGCTCAAACTAAAGAAGAGATAAGAGAGTTTGCCGAGTACTGGCTAGGTAGAAATCTGGTGACTTACCAGACGGATGCTAAAGGTCAGCCGGTGGCTAAAATATTAGTGGAAGCCTGCAGCGAAATAGACCAAGAGCTTTATCTAGGCGCTGTAGTTGATCGTAGTACCCGCCGAGTGGTCTTTATGGCCTCTACCGAAGGTGGTGTTGAAATAGAAAAAGTGGCGGAAGAAACGCCAGAGCTGATCCACAAAGCGGCGATTGATCCGTTAGTGGGGCCACAAGCTTATCAAGGCCGAGAGCTGGCTTTTAAGCTGGGTCTAGAAGGCAAACAGATTAAACAGTTCACTCAAATTTTCTTAGGTCTGGGACAAATGTTCTTGGACCTAGATTTTGCCTTGCTTGAAGTCAACCCGCTGATTATTACTAAAGCCGGTGATTTATTGTGTCTAGACGGCAAAATCAATATCGACTCCAACGCCATGTATCGCCAGCCTGAGCTGCAAGATATGCACGATCCCTCGCAAGACGATGCTCGCGAAGCCCATGCGGCGAAGTGGGAGCTGAACTATGTGGCGCTGGATGGCAACATAGGTTGTATGGTGAATGGTGCCGGCCTTGCCATGGGCACCATGGACATCGTTAACCTCCACGGCGGCTCACCAGCCAACTTCCTCGATGTAGGGGGCGGTGCCACCAAAGAGCGCGTAACAGAAGCCTTTAAAATTATTCTCTCTGACGACAATGTAAAAGCGGTGCTGGTGAATATTTTCGGCGGCATAGTGCGTTGCGACATGATAGCCGACGGCATTATTGGTGCGGTTAAAGAAGTGGGCGTCACCGTGCCGGTTGTGGTGCGGTTAGAGGGCAACAATGCCCAAGCGGGCACCACCAAGCTTGCCGAGTCTGGCCTTAATATCATTGCCGCCACCAGCTTGAGCGATGCCGCCGAACGCGTCGTTCACGCCGCACAGGAGAAATAATAAAATGAGCATTCTGATTAATAAAGATACCAAGGTTATTTGCCAAGGTTTCACTGGCGGCCAGGGCAGCTTTCACTCTGAACAAGCCATTGAATATGGTACGCAAATGGTCGGCGGTGTATCACCGGGTAAAGGCGGTACTCGCCACTTAGGCTTGCCGGTGTTTAATACTGTGCGTGAAGCCGTTGAAGTAACGGGAGCCACTGCGACCGTTATTTATGTGCCTGCTCCGTTTGGTAAAGACGCGATTTTAGAAGCCATAGACGCCGGCATCGAGCTGATTGTGTGTATCACCGAAGGTATTCCGACGCTGGATATGCTGGACGTAAAAGTGAAGCTAGAGCAAACCGGCGTGCGCATGATTGGTCCTAACTGCCCCGGCGTGATCACGCCAGATGAATGCAAAATCGGCATTATGCCCGGCAGCATTCATCGCAAAGGTCGCGTGGGCATTGTTTCACGCTCAGGTACCTTAACCTATGAAGCCGTGAAGCAAACTACAGACGAAGGCTTCGGACAGTCAAGCTGTGTGGGCATTGGTGGTGACCCTATTCCGGGTTCAAACTTTATCGACATTCTTGAGTTGTTCGAAAAAGACCCTGCCACCGAAGCCATTGTGATGATTGGTGAAATTGGCGGTACCGCCGAAGAAGAAGCGGCAGCCTATATTAAAGACCATGTCACCAAGCCAGTAGTGTCTTACATTGCCGGTGTAACCGCACCTGCAGGCAAGCGCATGGGGCACGCGGGGGCAATTATCTCTGGTGGTAAAGGGACTGCCGATGAGAAATTTGCGGCACTTGAAGACGCGGGTGTTAAAACCGTGCGATCGCTGGCCGACATTGGCAGCGCACTGCGCGAAGTCACCGGTTGGTAAAGCCGTAAGCGATAAGCTGGAAGAGAAATCAGCAACAAAAAAAGGAGCCTTCAGGCTCCTTTTTTGTCGGTTTAATGCAGACAAGGCACACCAATCTAAGTAAAAATCTGATCAGATTTTTATGTCTTCTGTAGATACTCTGTTGGGTGTCAATGTCTCACGTTAGTTTTGTAGGTTGGTCTCTTTTAGGCCGTGCCACCACCATTGTGCGAATGAATTCGCCCCTACAAAAAACAAGGAGCCATCCTGATCAAGGGTCGATTTCAATCGACCCAAAACCATAGCTCGGCCTAAAGAGGTCGAATACTCCTTGCCTAAATAAGGTGACCCTATGTTCGGGGGGCGTGGGTATTTACCATTTGTTTTGTGCTTTTACTTGGATAAATATTAGCTCTTAAAAGCTGACCTATGTACCTCTAAGTAATGCCGCTTAACAGGTGTGGTTCTGTCGTCATTCCCGAAGGAACGTCATCCTCGCGTAGGCGGGGACGGGAATCCAGGGCCCAGGGCGCAGAACTGTCAGCCTAAGTAGCGCATGCAAAGAGACTGGACCCCCGCCTTCGCGAGGGTGACGATAAAGAGAAGCTAGTCCCTGAATCCATATAAGTGATGCCGGACTGCTTAGCGCTCAACTTCAAAACAGATCACAGACTTACTTAGATTGGTATAAATTAAAGACCAATACCGTTTTTTGATTTAGCCAGTCGTTATATTTTGCTCTTACCAATAACATCCTTTGGCATTTTTCGTCCTATCTGAGCTTAATTTTTCCGTGTACTTCCGTGTATTCCGTGGCAAAAGGCGTTTAGGTTGGTTTTTATTAGGCAGCTGAAGGTTTATCGCAGACAGCTGCCCTAAGGACTTATTCTTTGCCTAGGTAAGCCGCGCGAATGTTAGCCCAGTTGCTGTCCTCGGTGACTCTAAGCACCTCTTGCGAGATCTCGGCCCGAAACGGACTGCCGTCTGGCAGCGCCAGGGCATACAGCTGCTTTGCAAACACACTAGGGTCTGTTGACCTTTCGAGATGATTTTTGCAGCAATTTGTGGCGTCTTTATACAAGGCTGTGTTTATGCCACGTAGTTATTCTCCTTCAATCTGCGCTAACGCAGGATAAAGGCGCCACAAGCGCTGCCCTTTGGGTTCGGCTAAACGCGTTGTTCTCTTCGTTGAGCGGGCTTTGCTTAGAATGACTAGGCTACAACCCACTCGCCGCGATAAAAACGCGTTTAACTCGAACAAAACTTAACCGCGAAAGGTCAACAGACCCCAGAGTTAAGTGTTAATTAATAAGAGCGGTACGCTTTTAGCCGTACGCCGTCAGTAAAAGAGACGGTATTGGTTTTTAACTTACGGCGTACAGCGTATGGCTTAAAGCTGTACTTTGCATTATGCCGTCATATCGGTACCGAGTCGTGGCCCAGCATGACGGCCCCGATATCTCGCACTTAGTATTAAAGCCTAACGCGAGATCCTGACCTGCGTCAGGAAGACGGCATAAAAATAACCCCCGTTTTGATTTAGCCGGGCGCTATTTTTGATGTAGCACTTGCTCTACCCGACTTACTATCTCGCCGTTGGCCAGTCGAGTCGTGATGGCGTCGCCTGGTTGTAGCTGTCGAGTATCGGTTAACACCTGCTCTTGGTGCAGGGTAATACTGTAACCCCGAGACAACGTGGCCAGCGGGCTCATGGCATTGAGGCGTGAACCGGCGAGGGCCAACTGGTGGGCTCGATTATCTAGCTTGGCTTTCAATGAGGCGCTAAGGCGCTGCTGTAAGCCGTTAAGCTGCAGCTGACGACTTTGCAACCGTGACGCAGGGTGTTGGTGTTGCAAGCGCAACTGACCATTGCTTAGGCGCTGCTGGGCCTGAGTAAGGCGCTGCTTGAGTGCGCGGTGTAACCTAGCCTGCAGTTGATCGAGCTGTTGTGCCTGTTGTTGCAGTTGCTGGCGAGGGTGCTGTAACTGCAAACGGGCACTGAGGCGAGCCAGTTGGTTATTGCTTTGGGCAATAAAACGGCGTTGTGCTTGCTGCAAGCGCTGTTGCCACTGCTGATATTGTAGCAGCTGGGCATTACCATCGCGGCTGATCAACTCGGCGGCTGCAGAGGGCGTGGGGGCGCGTAAATCGGCCACCAAATCACTTAAGGTGAAGTCCACCTCATGCCCCACGGCACTCACTACCGGCAGGTGAGAAGCGGCAATAGCACGCACCAGCCGTTCGTCGTTAAAGCTCCATAAATCTTCTAACGAACCACCACCGCGGGCCAATATTAATACATCGGTCTCTGCGCGGCGGTTTGCCGTTTCTAATGCCGAGATTAACTGCGCGGCGGCAATGTCACCTTGTACCTGACTAGGATAAATAATCACCTGCAAGTGTGGGGCTCGGCGCGCTAATACGCTTAAAATATCGTGTAAGGCCGCCCCCGTAGGCGAGCTGATAATACCAATGCGTGTGGGGTGGGGCGGTAGTGGTTGTTTGAGCTCGGTATTAAACAAACCCTCGGCGGCTAAACGCTGCTTAAGGGCTTCGTATTGTTGCTTCAGCAAGCCTTCACCGGCGGGCGCCATAGTATTGGCGACCAGCTGATAATCGCCTCTGGGCTCATATAAGGTCACCTTGCCAAAGATAAGCACCTGATCGCCATTTTTAGGGCGAAAAGCCACGCTGCGGTTATTGCCACGAAACATGGCACAACGCAGTTGCGACTGATTATCCTTAAGGGAAAAGTACCAATGACCCGAGCTGGGCGTGGCCAAGTTGGAGATTTCGCCACTCAGCGCCACCGAGCCCATTTCACCTTCTAGCAACATCCGGGCATGTCTATTCAGCCGAGTGACGGTATACACATCTGTTAACTTATCTTGCTGCAAAATGGCCTCTAATGAGTATCTTTATGTAAAGGTAAGGCGTTTTCATCACTATTTTGCCTTTAATTCACCAAAATAACAAAAATCGCTTTACCGAGAGGGCCGACATGCCTAAAATTCTACTGCAATATTTTTACCCCCCAACTATGGTGAATATTGCAATGCTTAGGATAATTCAAGACGCCCTGACCTTCGATGATGTACTGCTGGTTCCAGCCCATTCTACCGTGCTTCCCAACACCGCAGACCTGCGTACTCGCCTTACAAAAGACATAACCCTCAACATTCCCATTGTCTCTGCTGCTATGGACACCATCACCGAAGCCGATCTTGCGATTGCGCTGGCGCAAGAAGGTGGCATTGGCTTTATCCATAAGAATATGTCGATAGAAGCCCAAGCCGCTCAAGTGCGCAAGGTAAAGAAATTTGAAAGTGGAGTGGTTTCAGATCCCGTAACCGTACGCCCCGAGATGACTATTGGTGAAGTGCGCGAACAAACCCTAATCAACGGCTTTGCCGGTTACCCCGTCGTCACCACCGGTGGTGAGCTAGTGGGTATTATTACCGGTCGAGACATGCGCTTTGTGCAAGACATGAGCAAGCGCGTCGATCAAGTGATGACTGAAAAAGCCCGCTTGGTGACGGTGAATGCCGGTGCTC
The DNA here is from genome assembly GCF_042676125.1 of Oceanisphaera ostreae. Lineage (NCBI taxonomy): Bacteria > Pseudomonadati > Pseudomonadota > Gammaproteobacteria > Aeromonadales > Aeromonadaceae > Oceanisphaera > Oceanisphaera ostreae. The sequence goes on along the minus strand of NZ_JBHTJS010000035.1, from coordinate 235,553 downwards.
CTCGCGATAAAGTTGAAGCGCTAATGCAACAACACCGCATTGAAAAAGTATTGGTAGTGGGCCGCAATGGCAAATTGACCGGTATGATCAGCGCCAAAGACTTCCAAAAAGCCGAAAGCAAGCCTGATGCCTGTAAAGATGACCAAGGTCGTTTGCGCGTAGGTGCGGCTGTGGGTGCGGCGCCGGGTAACGAAGAGCGTATTCAGGCGTTAGTCGATGCCGGATTAGACGTACTGTTAATTGACTCTTCGCACGGTCACTCCGAAGGCGTACTCGAGCGCATTCGTGAAACCCGCAAGGCCTTTCCTGACTTGGCCATTGTTGGTGGCAACGTAGCGACCGCCGCCGGTGCCTTAGCGTTGGCAAAAGCCGGCGCCAGTGCCGTTAAAGTGGGTATAGGTCCTGGCTCTATTTGTACTACGCGTATTGTCACCGGCTGTGGTGTGCCACAAATTACTGCGGTTGCCGATGCGGTTGAAGCGCTAAAAGAATTAGGTGTGCCGGTGATAGCCGATGGCGGTATTCGCTTTTCTGGCGACATTGCCAAGGCGTTAGCCGCTGGTGCTAACTGCGTGATGATGGGCTCGATGTTTGCGGGTACCGAAGAATCACCCGGTGAAATTGAATTATTCCAAGGCCGCTCTTTTAAGTCGTACCGTGGTATGGGATCCTTAGGCGCCATGAGCAAAGGCTCAAGCGACCGTTATTTCCAGACTGACAATGCTGCCGATAAGCTAGTGCCGGAAGGTATTGAAGGTCGAGTGCCTTATAAAGGTAAGCTGAAAGAGATTATTCATCAGCAAATGGGCGGTTTACGCAGTGCCATGGGATTAACTGGCAGTGCGACCATAGATGACCTGCGCACCAAAGCAGAATTTGTTAAGATATCCGGCGCGGGCATTCAAGAATCGCACGTGCATGATGTAACCATCACCAAAGAAGCACCTAACTACCGGTTGGGTTAATCTAAAAATGCAGTAGACGGGGGGCGTGTACCCCCGTTTTTCTATTGCCGTCTGCTCCCACAGGCGGTCTTTGTAATGAATAGAAAGTAACGAGAGCAAATTGATGACCAAAAATATTCATGATAACCGGATCCTGATCCTGGATTTCGGCTCACAATATACTCAACTGATTGCCCGCCGCGTTCGGGAGTTGGGTGTGTATTGCGAGCTGTGGGCGTGGGACGTAACTGAAGCCCAAATCCGTGACTTTAATCCAAACGGCATTATTTTGTCTGGCGGTCCTGAGTCCGTTACTGAGGCCAACAGCCCTCGTGCACCTCAATATGTGTTTGAAGCGGGCGTGCCGGTATTTGGTATTTGCTACGGCATGCAGACCATGGCCGAGCAATTAGGCGGGTCTGTATCTGGTTCTACCGAGCGCGAGTTTGGTTATGCTCAAGTACAACGCGTAGCCGACTGTGCTTTGCTTGCTAACATTGAAGATGCCATTGATGCTGACGGCAAGCCGTTGCTTGATGTATGGATGAGTCATGGCGATAAGGTTGTGGCCTTGCCTGAAGGGTTTGAGAAAATGGCCCAAACCACCAGCTGCCCCTTTGCCGCCATGGCTGATGAAAGCCGTCATTTTTATGGTGTGCAGTTCCACCCTGAAGTGACCCATACGCGCCAAGGCGCACGTATGCTAGAAAACTTCATCCGCACCGTGTGTGGTTGTGACGCACTGTGGACGCCGGCCACTATTATCGATGACGCTGTAGCGCGTATTCGTGAACAGGTAGGCAGCGACAAAGTATTATTAGGCTTGTCTGGCGGGGTAGATTCATCGGTTACCGCTATGCTATTGCACCGCGCCATTGGCTCACAGTTAACCTGTGTGTTTGTGGATAACGGTCTGCTGCGCTTAAACGAAGCCGAGCAAGTAATGGATATGTTTGGTGATCATTTTGGTCTCAACATTATTCATGTGCCTGCAGAGGATCGTTTCTTGTCGGCACTGGCTGGTGAAGACGAGCCAGAAGCCAAGCGTAAGATCATTGGTCGCGTTTTTATCGAAGTATTCGACGAAGAAGCCGGCAAGATCAAAGACGTACAGTGGCTGGCGCAAGGCACCATTTATCCAGACATTATTGAGTCTGCTGGTGCTGGCACCGGTAAAGCGCACGTCATTAAGTCTCACCATAATGTAGGCGGTTTGCCTGCAGACATGAAGATGGGCTTGGTTGAGCCGCTTAAAGAGCTGTTTAAAGATGAAGTGCGTCGCATCGGTCTAGAATTAGGCCTGCCGTACGATATGCTCTATCGCCATCCTTTCCCTGGGCCTGGTTTAGGCGTTCGGGTATTGGGTGAAGTGAAAAAAGAATACTGTGACTTGTTACGTCGCGCCGACGCTATCTTCATTGAAGAGCTGCACAAGCACGACTTGTATAACAAGGTTAGCCAAGCGTTCACCGTGTTCTTGCCAGTACGTTCAGTCGGCGTTATGGGCGATGCCCGTAAGTACGATTGGGTAGTGTCATTGCGTGCGGTAGAAACCATCGACTTTATGACTGCGCATTGGGCACACTTGCCTTATGACTTCTTAGGCCATGTGTCTAATCGCATCATCAACGAAGTAGATGGCATCTCACGCGTGGTTTACGATATTTCAGGTAAGCCACCGGCCACTATTGAGTGGGAGTAGGCGGTAAGCCTGAATAGGGCAGACTGCTAAATGACAAAAGGGGCGCTTAGGCGCTCCTTTTTGTTTTTAAGATTCAAGACTTTTTGCCACGACTCTTTGCGACGAGAAGAGAAGTACGGACAAGAGATTAACAGCAACGGTGATGTCTTTTGGTGCTTGGTGAAGATTGCCGGGCCGGACGAAGGGTCTGTACCACCGACACGCTGTAAGGGTTAATGACATTCACCATTTTAATCTACTGCGAATATTCACTGGATATTCGGTCAGATTAAAATAGTTCATCTCGGCGAAACACACTCGCCTATGGCGCTCAGCACATGACATCCCTGTCATATGACGGTCGGTGGTGCAGATCCCTTCATCCGGCCCTATGATCCGAAGTTGCCTGATGGTAAAGGTAGTATCAATAAAGAGCAGGAGAGGGCGTGGTTCTGTCGTCATTCCCGCGAAGGCGGGAATCCAGGTTTGTGGCGCAGAGCGGTCAACCAGAGAGCTGCCTGCAAAAGCACTGGACCCCCGCCTTCGCGAGGGTGACGATAAAGGTAAGCTAGCCACATAAGTTATGCGTGATTACTTATTAAAAATGGGCAAGCAGGTGTGGATGCTGTGACGTTTACGTATAAACGGCTGTTTTAATAATGGGTAACATGATTAGATAGCTTTCCAATATCGGCACTTAAAAAGCATGGCCAATGATAGTGTATTGTCCTGAATTTTCATAAATCCTAGACTAAAATTAATCATACTTCGGAGGATGTCAATATAGTTTTGCACCACCTCCTAGGTTTGTGAGTACAGCCATAAACTCCTGATTAGACTTGAGGTATTTAGCTGGCGGACAGTCCATAAACTGCATACTAATCATAACTAAGCGAAGTTGAGAAAACTCAGTAAAGCTAATCAAGGTCTGGAATTGATTTTTTCTAGTTTTTTCATCAAAACCATTTTCATCAGAGAGCCTTTCAGAGGTCATTTTAATAATATTGTAAAAAATACGGACAGTGTTGTAAATTCGCTCGCCTATATCAATTTTTTCGAGCGTTTGCTCAATTTCTGCATCCGTCCAATTATTAGCTCGCATATTTTCAATCTGATCTTCAAGCTCTTGGATAGCACAAACCTTCTCTAAAGACTCTCCTCCAAGGTTAGCAGGGAAATCTAGCTTAAAGTTGGAAAATGAGGACTTTTGAGCTTCAATTAATCCAAAAAAATAGGTCTCAAATGATCTAAGTTGTTCGTTTTTTTGGTTTTGCTTTATCTCTGCTCTAAGTTCTTTGTTAGCTTTGTTCTGCAAGTTCAAAGATTGTATTAGCAATACTAATGAAACAAAGCTAAGCAGTGGGTTTATCAATCCACTCACATAAGCACTAAAATCAACCCAATCAGAAGCCTTGTCAGATAGCCCATATCCTAGAATTGTATAGAATTGAATGATATAAGAGCCAATAACTACCGCCATGAGAACTATAGCGGCAATTGAGTACCGATTAAGCATCGTCGAATCCTTCAATCAAATACTTGATTATATGGCCGCTGTTAGTCCTCTGGGTATGTGCTGTGAGTGTGAGAGTCTGCCACTTGTCAGTAGGTTTGCCATTGTTCGTATGAAGGTTGTCAGAAAACTTCTGCTTCGCCGAAAATTGAAGGTGCCGATAGTGTTTTTGAGCTGGGAATCCAAACGCAATAGTTTCATCTTCATCCTGAATAAGAAGTCTGCCATTACCAGTATTTATATTCAAGCGAGTGATACTAGCGATAATCTTTAACTTTTCTCTATCAGTTTTTGGTTTAAGCGTTGCATGTGTCGCTCTATCAACTTTTGCCAGCGTTGTTTGCTTGACTCTGCTTTCCCTAAATCTTAATTTTACGTCTTTATTAAAATTGTTAGAAACAGAATGCAGATGATCTAGTGAGCTTTTTTGAAGTTGCTTTATTAATTCTTGCTCTAAATCTTTCCCAAGATTTTTCAGGGTGCTTTCTGCTTTTTTTGAGAGTCTCAAGCTCTCTTGGAAAAGAGCTTCATTGATAAAATACGATATCAATTCGGCAATCGCCTTTTTTCCAATAGCTCTAAAACGTTTTTTAATTTTTTCATCATAAAAATCTAGCGAAAATTCTTGTCCAAATGAGCCTTTAAATGTTTTTCTAAGGTTAGTCCTAACCTTGCTCTCAGATGATAGCTTTTGAGGAACTCTTTCCTCAAGAATTGTAGTTGCAATTTGTCGAGAAGCCTCGGAAGCTCCGCGTAATGTCTCAAGTCCTGAATTCATATCAACAGAGTAATCATCACTCTCCATAACAACATCAAAGTTGATGCTCATTTTTATCCTAAAAGTTATAACAATACTGTCCACATAGTACATAGAAAACAACTACCTGACTAACTTATAGTTACTGAACTGTGGTATGTATGATGATAAGTAATCATTACTCATCTCATAACATATTAGCCTTCGGCTGCCATAAGCTTGAAGAGGTAAGTTAGAAGCACTAACAAGCCACCGATATAAATTGGTTAGTTTTCAACCTGCCATCTACCTTTTAAAGGTTCGGTTTTGGACTTTTAAGGAGGCTAGGATGCCTAAGCCACGCTCCACCCAAGTTAGCCTGGAAGATACGCCCTTTTATCACGGCGTCAGCCGCGCGGTGATAAGGGCTTTTTTGTGCGGGGTTGACCGCTATTCTGTCTAATCACTTGCATGTAGTGTTGAGAATTGATGCCGATACCGCACAGGCGTTGATCAGTATTGAGGTTGTTCATCAATGGCATCGGCTATGTATGAGTTAACTGTGTCTATACTGTGTTTATATACAGAAACAGGGTGGGCCAGATTATGGAATGGTCTTATAAGGAGCTAGAGCTACAGGTCACAGAGCTGCCTGCTGTTCAAAAGCAGGAATTACTCACGTTAATCACGCATCAACTCAATAGAGAAGGGTGTATTAGCCTTCTGAATGATAGGCAAAACACCCATCGGCAGTGCCCGCATTGTCATGCCAACAAGGTAAAGAAATACGGTGTCATTGCCTCGAGACAGCGATTCCGTTGCAACGTTTGCCAGCGTACCTTCATGAGTACAGTGAATACCCCTCTGTATCGATTGCGAAAAATTGAGCAATGCGTGCCCTATTTGAAATGCCTACTGGATAGTCTGACTGTCCGCGCGAGTGCAGCCCAATGCAAGATCAATAAAAACACGGCTTTCCAGTGGCGTCACCGCTTCTTACGTCGCTTAACCGTACAAAAAGAGACCCGTTTGGCTGGCATTGTCGAAATGGACGAAACCCTTTTCCGTTACTCAGAGAAGGGAAGCCGAGGGCTTTCTCGTCCGGCGCACAAGCGAGGCAGAGACAAGGCAGGAAGAGGCCGCAAGAAAGGTGACTGGGTACCGGTATTGATAGCCAGAGACAGAGAGAATCATGTATTTGATAACCGTCTTGAAAGTGAAAAAGCAAGCACCAATTAACAAGACACCCATGTTGATTGGTTAGTTTTTGACTCAGCCTCTACACTTAAAAGGTGTGTTTTTGTAGTGTTGGGAGGCTCTGATGCCTAGACCACGTTCTGCACAAGTGAGCTTGGAAGATACGCCCTTTTATCATTGCGTTAGTCGCACAGTGAGAAGGGCGTTTTGTGTGGTGTTGGTCCTTAGTAATCCCCTCATTTTAATAGCAGATCGCGTCATGTTAGCCGCATAACCTAAATATGTACTAACCCCCGAAATCAGCTGAGAGCACATTGTGCCTAGGGATAGGCCATTTTCTAAGTTACGCAGTACCACCGAGAGTTTCGTCATTTCTTGCTGTTGTTACTATCAAACTCAGGTGTGACGCGGCTCATATGAGGGGATTGGTAAGGTGTTGGTCACTACTTTCTCCTCATCAATATGGGTCAATCCTTTGAGCATCGCCGAGGCTGGGTAGAGCAGCGATTATTGCTGCTAACTCAGGTGTTTGAGGTGGTTCATCAATGGCATCGGTTGTTTAAAGGCACCTTGTTGACCCAAAAGTTTGCTAAAGGTGAACCTGTTGCAGGCTATAAGCTCGATAGCCTTAACGACACCATTGCCGAGTATCGCCGTCGGTTGATGGATATCAGCTGGCTTAAAGTCATCCATGAGTTTAAGACCCTTTTTACAGGCCCAGTAGGCACACTCGAAGACGTAACCCGATATTGTGCGCATTTAGGTAAGAAGCGTATTGCGCATGCTGCCTGAATGAGGCTCATTTCTCGGGTGTTGCTTCAACATCAGTATCAATCCCTCAGTTGTTTAGTTATTCCTGGTTATTCATCTGGCTGATGATGCGCATCAACTCGGATTGTTGGTTATACGGAACGCTTGTTGGCTAAGCTTTTTAGATGGGTGTCTCGTTAGTTTTTTAATTTTACGATTGGCAAAAGTAATTAATAAAAAAGGGGGGGGACTTATGCTGCCTGATACCATATATTCGAGTTTAAATACTAAGTGTGATATCAAAAAAAGAATGTATACGGCCATTAAAGGCTCCATTGGGAGCTTAGATCCATGTGGTGGCGGTTTACAAGCTGTACCAAATCGTAGATACCCAAGGTCAGAGCCATCTGCTATCCTTTGCTATAAATCGCCTAAGCCAATCACTTGTATTCTGTAGTGTATTGAGCATTTTTCTTTGTTACTTCGTCTAACCATGAGGCAGCCAGATTAGCTATGTTAAAACATCAAACAGCTACAAGAGATTCTGTTCATAAACTGTTTGATGGCATCGACGCTATCTCTGTTCAAGGATACGACGAAGAACGTAGAGTTATTTATTGGAATGTAGGTAGTGAAATACTTTATGGATATACTAAAGAAGAAGCATTAGGCAGAAAGTTAGAAGAGCTAATAATTCCTGAGAGCATGCGAGATAAGCTTATCTCTGCGCATCGAGAGTGGGTAGAACAAGGTGTTGAAATACCAGCATCAGAGATTATTTTACGCAATAAAAATAGTCAGGATGTCAATGTTTTTTCAAGCCATGTAATGTTTTATAATGAAGCCAATGAATGCGAAATGTATTGTATTGATGTCGATCTGAGTGATGTTAAAAAAGCACAAGCTCAGGCGGTTATGAAGGATGATTTGCTTAAGGCTGTATTTGAAACGAACCCTGACTTGTTTTTTTTGATGACGGAAGATGGGGTTTTTATTAACTATCATGCTGGTGATAGTAAAACTCTCTATGTTACACCAACGGGAATTATTGGAAGTAATATAGCAGATTTTTTACCTGATAAAGTTGTTGCGAGGTTCCTGGCTTACATTGCTCAAGCAATAAAACTAGGAGGTATAGTAAGTTTCGAATATGAGTTAGCTATGCCGACTGGTGCGAGTTACTTTGAAGCAAGAGTTAGTCACTTGCCAGAGCACAAGCAAGTTGTGCTTATTATTCGAGATATAACTGAGCAATATAAAGCCGCTGAATTGATACGAAAACAGGCTTATTATGATACTTTAACCTTGTTACCTAACCGATTTTTATCCCTTGATCGTTTATCACAAATGATTAAAGACATGAAACGGTGCGATGAGAAAGCAGCGGTAGTGTTTTTAGATATAGATGATTTTAAAAAGGTTAACGACTCTTTAGGACATGAAGTAGGGGGTAAGCTGCTTGTTGAAGCTGCCAAAAGGTTAACTTTATCGGTACGAGAGATAGATACGGTAGGGCGCTTGGGTGGGGATGAGTTTATTATTTTGTTGCGCTCATTAACCGACAGTTATACCACAGTTGATTTTTTAGAAAAGCTACTTAGAGTTTTCCAAGAGCCTTTTAAAATAGATGGCAGAGAGCTGACTCTTACAGCGAGTATCGGTGTTGCTATTTATCCCGAAAATAGTGATAACGCGACTGATTTGTTACGGAATGCAGATACTGCAATGTATCAAGCAAAATCGTTAGGGCGAAATACCTATTCTTTTTTTACAAAAGAAATGAACGACATGATTTTGCGACGTTTGGAGATAGAAGGTCGGCTACATGGCGCGCTAGAGCGTAATGAATTTGAAGTTTATTATCAGCCTAAGGTTAACGTCAGAGGTGGCTGTATTGTTGGTGCGGAGGCTCTATTACGCTGGCTGGACCCAATGTTAGGTAGTGTAGGTCCAGATGAATTTATTCCAATTGCAGAGAGTACAGGTTTAATTATTCCTATTGGAAAGTATGTTATAGAGCAATCCCTCCAATTTTTGGCTCTGTGGGAAAATGACCATCGACGAGACTATACAATGGCGGTCAATTTGTCTCCTTGTCAATTCAGAGATGGCGGTTTAATCAGTTTTGTTAAAAAAGCACTTAATGATGCTAATGTTAGTGCCGAGCGTTTAGAGTTTGAGATTACCGAAGGCGTATTAATGGTCGGTAAAGCGTATGTCGATAATGCATTAGCTGAGCTCTATAAGCTTGGGGTCAAGTTGTCAATGGATGATTTTGGAACCGGCTATTCATCATTAAGTTATTTGCGGAAGTATGAATTTGACCTTCTGAAGATCGATCGTAGTTTTGTTAATGGTATAACCTTAAATAAGGAAGATCGTGACTTGGTAAAAGCAACGATAGCAATGGCCCATAGTTTGAATTTGCTGGTTGTTGCTGAAGGCGTTGAAACAGTCGAACAACTGAGTTTATTGGATGAGTTGGGGTGTGATATAGCGCAAGGTTATTATTTTAGTAAACCAATACCTGCTAGAAAAATGATTGACTTCCAGATCTCAAAAATTACCGATAAGTAATGTTGCATAACTTATGTGGTGGATTCTGTAGGTAGCTTCGGCTTACTTTAAAGCTAAAGACCTTTCGCAACGACTCTTTGCTACGAGAAGCACGGAACCCACGGAAAAATAAAGATAAGATCGGAAAAAATTGATTTGTAAAATCTTAATCAAAGCAGTGCCAAGCTACTCTGTCTGCTAGACTTTGCTCTTACCAATAAGATTTTTTGGATTTTTTCGTTCTTATCTCAGCTTAATTTTTCCGTGTTCTTCCGTGGGTTCCGTTGCAAAAAATTATTGGTGTAAGGCTTTTAAGAAGCAGCAGTAAGCCTTCCCGATAAGCGAGTCGGTGGAGTTGACTCTTTGTTCGGCTTTTATACAAGCTAGTTCTTAGGTACTGGACTGGCAGTGCAGCAGCTAGCTCGACTGAACCTAAAAGCCCCGCCGAAGCGGGGCTTTTTATTGGTTAACAGAGTGTGAATCCAACCCCTGCTTCCTGCTGAAGCTGGGTTTACACGCTTCACGCCTTTACCGGAAAGCAAGGTCCCTTAGAAACAAGGCAATCGGGGGGAAGGCGACCAGCAAGACCGCGACCACTAACAGTATTAGCAAGAAGGGTGGCACGCCTCGGATGACATCAACAAACGGGCGCCGGAACACGGCGACTGCGGTGAAGATGTTGCAGCCGAAGGGGGGAGTGGCTGCGCCGATTGCTACCTGCAGGGTGATCACAACACCCACCAATACCGGGTCGAGCCCAGCCGCATTGACCAAGGGCGCAAAGATGGGGACCAATATCAGGATCACCACCACCGAATCGACGAACATGCAGCCGACGAAAAAGGCGATGTTGATGGCCACCATCGTCATGATGGGGCCAGCTTCATCCAGTCCTATCGCGGCGATGAGCTGCTGAGGGATCTGTGCGTAAGACAATACCCAAGAGAAAGCGGCACCGGCGGCGATCAGGATGAAAACCACAGAGGTTACGGCGCCGGTCGACAGTGCGATATCAAACACATCGCGGGTCTTTATCGAGCGGAAGATGACGAGTTCTAGAATCAAGGCATAGAGTACACATACGGCCGCCGCTTCGGTCGGGCTGAAAACGCCGCCGTAGATGCCACCGACGACGATCGCCGGAAACCCCAGCGGCCAGACCGCGCGACGGATGGAGGTCAGACGTTCTGCCCAACTGGCCTTGGGTTCCACGGGGATGTTGTGCCGTTTTGCATACCAGATGCAATAGAGTGAAAACAGCACAATGATCAGCAGCCCGGGTCCCAGACCGGCGATGAACAATTCGGAGATCGAAGTGCCAGAAATGACGCCATAGATAATCATACCGATGGAGGGGGGGATCAGGTAAGCCAGATCGGCGGCATTGATGATCAGGCCGATAGAAAAGGAGTCGTTATAGCCTGCTTTTAGCATCCGTGGACGCATGGCGCCGCCAACGGCCACCACAGTCGCCTGGGTTGAGCCGCACACGGCACCGAACAGGGCACAGGCGGCGGTAACCGAGACAGCCAGTCCTCCGCGTATGTGACCCATAAAGCGCATCACCACATCTACCAGCCGATCGGCCGAATGACCTCGGGTGATAATATCGGCGGCAAGAATAAACATGGGGACGGCAATCAGGGCGGCCGGTTTAACTCCGCCAATCATTTGTTGCACTATTACCTGCAGGCTCAGATCTGGCATGTAGACAATAAAGGCCAGCATGGCAGCCGCCAGCAGTGGCATCATCATCGGAAAACCGGACAGCAGCAGCAGGATCATTACTGCGAACATCATCATCGTCATGATTTATTCTCCTTGTAGACGGACTGTGTGCTCGTTGTTTTTGCTGACTGCTCTTGCTCTGTGCTGTCAATATCATGGTCCTGTTGGTAGAGGTGCAGTACTTCGGCAATTTCGGGGTCCAGATATTCATCTACGGTACTGAAGGAGATATAAACATCTTCCTCGGACAAGTTCAGATTTCTGAATGCCGTTAACACATACTGGATGCCGGTCACGGCAAAACCGAGCACCACCCAGATATAGGTCAGGTAAAGGGGAAACTGCAGCGCAGGAGTTACCCGTCCTCGGCTGGCGAGCTTGGCGACGTACTCGAAGGCATACCAGGCCAGAGTGAACATTGCTACTGCGGTCAGGGAGGCGATGATGATCATTAGCAGTTTCTTGTAGCGTGTCGATAGTAGGTCATAGAGGGCGGACATTCGGATATGACGGCCCTTGCGGGTGACATAACCCAAGCCCATAAAGGTGATGATGACGATCAGAAACTCGTTGAGTTCCTCGGTGAAATAGATACTTTGCGAAAACAGGTAACGGCCAAATACATTGGCAATGGTATTAACGGCCATGATGATGATGCCCCAGCCAAGCACGTATATCTCGGCTTTGCCGATGAGCTTGTCGGTGAGGGTCAACATCCTGGTTAGGGCGAGATATAAGGGCATCGGCTTGACCTCGGTTTGGGTAAGTGGGGTGAACGGCCTGCCCCTTGCTAGGCATGGGGCAGGCGACAGCAGGTTAGTGCTTTACAGCTTCAACCTCGGCCAGCAGCGCATCAAGCAGTACTTGTCCCCGTTTGCCGGTGATGTCGATATAGGCCGAGTGGCTTGCTTTGCTGCGTTCACGGAAAGCTGAGCGTTCCTCCTCGGTCAGCTCAATCATCTTGATGTCGGGTTTGGCCGCCTTTATCTTGGCCAGCTTGTCTTCGTTGAATTCTGTGACCACGCCTTGTACAAAGTTCTGCATCTCGGCAGTGGTTTCGCCGATCAGTTGCTGGCGTTCGGCCGGCAGGCTGTCATACCAGTCGGTACCCGACATGACTGAGGTCACCAGCTCCTGTTCGCCGGCCCAAATCATATAGTCGGTTACTTCGTAAAACTTCATTTCTTCGATGGCCGGCACTGGGTTGATCTGGCCGTCTACCTGCTTGAGCTGCAGGGCGCCATAGACTTCGCCGAAAGGCAGGGGAGTTGGGCTGGCACCCAGATCCTCGTAAGCCTTGAGCAAGATGGGAGAAACCATGACGCGCATCTTAAAGTTATCGAAGTCGTTGGGAGTACGAATTTCGCGGTTGGTGGTCCAAACCTGCGGACCTTCCGAGTACATGGTATGCAGTTTCAGGCCCTTGGCTTCAAAGTCTTTGCCGAGTTCACCGTAAATCATCTGGCTAGAGGTCAGTAAGTCAGAGATGACGGCCGAGTCCGAGGGCAGTGTATAGGTCAGCAGAAATATTTGTGACTCGGGCACTATGGTGCCCAGGTTGCCTACCGAGACGTTGGCAAACTGTACTACACCATCGGCGACCAGTTCGACCAACTCGGTAGGAGTGCCCAAAGTGCCGAGGGGATAGACTTTGATGGTGACATCACCCTTGGTCTTGTCTTCGATGCGCTTTTTGAACTCCTGGGCGTAAGCATCCATGATCGAGCCGGGAATTTCCTCGATGGCGAACTTCCATTCTTCGGCCATGGCGAGGGCGGGAGTCAGGGCGACGGAGGTTGAAAGCACCAGCGCTTTGAATTGTTTTTTAAATGTAGTCATGTTCATCATCTCCATTGATTGCCAAGTTCTACTTTTTTGTAAACAACATGTTAAATTAATTCACGAGACCGCAGTATTGCAAACCCAGATTCATTCAAGAATATAAATTTTGATATATATACATTACAAAAAGTGATGTAATTTGGGTGCAGACAGTAAAATCCGGAGGACTAATGTCGCGTTACTCGATGAAACATATGCTTACTTTTTGCACCGTGGCGGAATATGGCGGCTTTGTCGGTGCCGAGTCGGTTCTGGGGATGAGCCAACCGGCGATCAGCACGCATATTCGAGATTTTGAGATCCGGCTCGGATTTCAGTTGTGCCATCGCGGGCGGAGCGGATTCAGCCTGACCGAGAAGGGGCAGGCTGTTTATCGCAAGTGTCGCGAGATGCTGAACAACATTTCGGACTTTGAAGCCGATCTTGGCGAACTGCGCGATAAACTGACCGGAACGCTGCGGCTGGGATTGATTGACAGCACCATTACCAATCACGACTTCCCGATCTCCGATGCGATCCATCGCTTCTACGCGCGCAAGAACGACGTCTCACTCAAGTTGGTGGTACTGCCTCCCGAAGAGCTGGAGCGAGAGCTGTTGAATGGCAACCTGCATATTGCCTTGGGTTTGTTTCATAACCGGCACAAGGGTTTGAGTTACCAGCACCTGTGCATGGAGGCACACGGTTTTTACTGTGGGCGCCGTCATCCGCTGTTTGGGCTGGCGGATGCCGAGGTAACTCTCGATACTCTCAGACAATATCCGGTGTCTTCTCGCACCTATTTGCAACATGCCGAGCTGCAGGGACTGATGAAAGCCCGGGATGTCGCCATGGTCTCCAATATGGAAGCCCAGGCGATTCTGATCACCAGCGGCAGCTTCCTCGGCTTTCTGCCGACGCATTACGCAAGGCAATGGGTTGAGCGTGGAGAGATGCGTGCTTTCGATCATCTTGGCCTGTCCTGGCAATCGGAGTTCAGCATGGCGATGCGGGCCTCTCCCGATCCGCAGGATATCGTGAGAATTTTTGCCGAAGACATAGAGGCCACTGTCAAGGCTGCCACCATCAGAAAGCCAAAGGCATCGATCTAAGGCTGGCGCTAGATCATAAAAGAAACACTCCGTTCACAAGTTACATTATAAAATGTAATGTGAATATCATAAGTTTTATATTTTTAGATTCATTAGCTCCTGCAATACTGAGTCCATTATTAGACGTTCAGGCCTTTATCGGCATCCGGGCGTTTTATCAGACACAGCATCGGTCGGTCAGGCCGTTGGTCAAACAGGGGTAGATAAACCATGAGTGAAAATTCTTACGAAAAAGGTCGCTTGAACCTGCCGTTTGTTGGTTTTTGCACATTCGGAAAGAAGCGGATCTGCGAAGACTGGGATAACATCAAGGCGGACGTTGCCTTTATGGGCGCGCCCTTCGACTGCGGTACTCAGTGGCGATCTGGAGCTCGAATGGGGCCTAGATCGGTCCGTGAAGCATCCACACTGTTTTCCTTCGGCCACGGTGGTGCTTATTCTTATGAAGAGGATCTGATGTATCTGGATGGCGTCGATATCGTCGATATCGGCGATGCGGACATGATACATACCAACACCGAACAGTCCCATGCCAATATTGAATACGGCGTGCGCAAGATACTGGAATCTGGCGCTTTGCCGGTGATCGTCGGTGGTGACCATTCGGTCAATGCCCCTTGTATTCGCGCCTTCGAGGGCCGTGGCCCCATTCATATTATCCAGATTGATGCCCATCTCGACTTCGTCGATGAGCGCCATGGTGTTCGCTACGGTCACGGCAACCCGCTGCGTCGCGCCTCCGAGCAGGAATTCGTCACCGGCATGACGCAGCTTGGCATCCGTAATGTTTCCTCGTCCAACCGTGCGGATCACAAGGCGGCAGAGGATGCGGGTTCTACCATACTGTCTGTGCGCGATGTACGTCGGCTTGGTGTGGAAGGGGTGCTGGCGCTGATCCCTAAAGGAGTCAATTATTACATCACCATCGATATCGACGGTTTTGACCCCTCGATTGCCCCCGGTACCGGAACCCCGAGCCACGGTGGCTTCACTTACTATGAAGTGATGGAAATTCTGCAGGAAGTGGCTATCAGTGGTGAGGTCGTGGGTATCGATTTGTGCGAAGTCGCCCCCGACTATGATCATACCGGCACCACCAGTGTGTTGGCGGCACAGGTATTGATGAACCTGATCGGCTATGTCTTCCACGGCCGCGAGTTGCGTAAACAAAACGCATAAAGATGATAAAGAAACCATGTGCCGGTGTTATCACCGGCATATGGTTATTGGCCAGTGGCTCACTGAGCATCAAGTAACCGTCATTGTCTGTGCTGCTCTTTATCAGCTTGAGAGTCGGACTGAACCGCCTCAAAGCAGCTGGTAAAATTAGCCACAAGAAAGCCCCTATCAGCTTTGCCTGATAGGGGCTTTTTTTGTTCGCAACCAAACAGTCAGTCGGGTAGACAGGGGACCCAACTCATAAGTAATACCGCATAACATGTGCGGCTTGTCGACATTCCCGCAGGCCCTTTCTTGTCCTTCCCGAAGGAGCGTCATCCTCGCGTCGGCGGGGACGGGAATGACGACAGAACCACGCCGGTGATGCGACATTACTTAAGCAGTCCGGCATCACTTATGTGGATTCAGGGGCTAGCTTCTCTTTATCGTCACCCTCGCGAAGGCGGGGGGCCAGTCTCTTTGCAGGCGGTCCGCTGGTTGATAGTTCTGCGCCACAGGTCCTGGATTCCCGCCTTCGCGGGAATGACGGCAGAACCACACCTGTTAAGCGGCATTACTTAGTTGAATTAACCCCAGTTAAATTTACTGAAACATGGCTGAGCGTTATGAGGCATTAGGTGGTGCTAAGCTTTGCCCGCTTAGGCGCAGTCGTGCTATGTTGAGTCCCGCCATATTCATGGTTTGACAAGATTAAACGAGGCCTGTTGGAAAACGGTCGCTGAATACATTAAGGAAAATAATGATGCGCAATCCCTTTCGTTCATTTCGTCGCACACTGAGTGTATCGGCGGCCACGCTAGCACTGGTAACTGCGGCTTGCTCTGCTCATGCTGAAACCCGCGTGACCTATAAATCGGCCTCCGCTGGTACTGCTTATTATCAGATGGGCGTAGAGCTTTCTGAGGCAATACGTCAGGGCACGGACGACGCCATTATTCTGACCCTGGAAGAGAGTCAGGGCTCGGTACAAAATGTGATGGAAGTGATGGCCCGCCAAGGTAACTATGTGTTTACCACGCCACCCGCATTAGTTGGCCAAGCTATGGCCGGAGAGGGCGTTTTTGCCAAGCGCCAGAATCCTCGCTTTCAAGAGATCCGAGGTTTGTTCCCTATTCCCTCTATTACCATGCACTTTGTATTAGCGGGTGACGAGGGCGTGACCGATATTAGTGCACTGAAAGGTAAGCACCTATTGATTGGTCGAGGCTCTTTTGGTGCTCGCGAAGCCGCTCGCTACCTGGAACTGTTTGGTTTGGAAGACAGTGTAAAAATTGCCGATGCCGCTATTGGCAGTGGGCCCGATGCGCTCAAAAACGGCCAGGTTGATGGCTTTGCGACCGCCAGCTCTTTTCCCTCGCCCAACGTGATTGAAACGGCCGCCAGCATGCCAGTGACCTTGATCAGCCTGACTGATGAACAAATCACACAGACCGGAGCCCCACGGCAAACCATTCCTGCTGGCACCTATCCCGGCGTTGATCAAAACGTAGAGACCACGTCGCTACCGGTTATTGCTTACACGACGACGGCGATGGATAGCGACACCGCTTATACCTTGACCAAAACCTTTTGGGAGCGACGCGATGTCATGGCTGAAGAAGCCGCGTGGTGGGGAAGTATTACTCCAGACATGCTAGAGAATATGGCCGGCAAGCTTCACTCTGGTGCGCTGCGTTATTACGATGAGATTGGAGTTGTGGTGCCAGATACCTTGCGTTAATCCTTTTCGTTTCGTTGTTCACGGCCACGGCACAAGCCTCGTGGCCGTGTTGTATTGATAGGTAAACAGGCATGCGTGTTTTTACTTCGTCGCAAACAGCGACCCCTGCGGATGATGACTCAATAGCGTCTGGTTGGATGGCGTTAGGCGCGGTTAGTGTCGTATTTCATCTTGGATTAATTTTTTATGGTTTAACGCCTGCGCTCGTCAGTCGACCGCTACACATGGCGCTGTTGTTGCCGTGGGTATTAATTTATATGGCTAACACCCCAGCGCAACGGATCAGTGGTTGGTTGCTGACGATATTAGGCATTGCCGCGTGTGGCTATATTGCCGTTAATGAGTCTGTGTTAGCGGATCAGTACGGTTTTATTGATAACTACCTGCAAATGGCCATCGGCTTATTTTTAATCGCATTAGCGCTTGAGGCGGCACGCCGAGCCATTGGCTGGCCCTTACCGCTGGTGGCGCTGCTGTCCTTGATGTACGGCGCTTTGGGCCAATATATTCCGGGGTCTTTCGGCCATCCTGGGCTACCGCTACCAAGCATGGTCGGCACCTTGACGATTGCCGAAGGCGGGTTATGGGGCTCGCTAACGGGAGTGAGTGTTAGCGTGGTTGCCATTTTTGTGATTTTTGGTGCCGTACTGAATGCCGGTGAAGCGGGCCAGGGTTTTATGAATTTAGCTAGCGCGGTAGCGGGCCGGCTCACGGGAGGGGCGGCCAAGGTGGCGGTGATTTCCTCTGCGCTAATGGGGTCTATATCAGGCTCGGCATCGGCTAATGTGGCATCCACAGGGGCAATCACTATTCCCTCAATGGTGCGCCTGCGCTACCCACGTTCGCTGGCCGGTGCGGTGGAAGCCGTTGCCTCCTCCGGTGGGCAAATCATGCCGCCACTAATGGGCGCGGGTGCCTTCGTTATGGTGGAGCTAACGGGTACACCTTATACGCAAATTATGGCGGCGGCCATGTTGCCTGCAGTGCTCTACTTTTTGACTGTTTGGGTGGGCATTAATGCTTATGCGACTCGCCATGATCTCAAGCCCATGGCCGAAAGCGAACGCCCTAGCGCGAAAGAAGTATTGATAACGTCGTTGTTTTTTGCCGTTCCATTTGTGCTGCTGTTAGAGCGTATTTTTAATGGCGGTTATACGCCGCAGTACGCCGCGAGCATTGCGATCTTTGCCGGTATGGTGCTGCTGTTCTTTGATGTTACGCTGCGTTTTTCGCTGCCCGGTTTTGTTAAGCGTTTATCAAACGCTGCGGTAACCGCTGGGCGTCAAATAGCCGTGATTGGTGCCATCATTCTGTGTGCCTCGCTGGTTGTCGGTGTGTTGTCGTTGACTGGATTAGGCGTCAAGGTTACCTCGGGTATTCTTTCGCTCGCTAACGACATGCTATGGCCTGCGTTGCTATTAACGGCATTAGCTTGCTTGATTTTAGGTATGGAGGTGCCGACGACCGCCGCCTATGTTATCTGCGTGTCTGTTGCAGGGCCGGCGTTGATCTCGTTGGGCTTGGAGCCGCTTTTGGCACACCTCTTCGTCTTCTGGTATGCGCTACTCTCTACCATTACACCGCCGGTGTGTGGTGGGGTATTTATCGCTGCGGGAATGGTGGGGGAGAATTGGCTAAAAGTCGCGTTTAAGGCCATGGCATTAGGCATAGGGCTATATATTATTCCCTTGGCGATGGTCGCTAACCCAGAGTTAATCCAGCTGGCCGTTAACCCTTCTGGCGCTGTGTTTAATGGGCTGAAAGTGGCGATGGGGTTAGCTGCTATCTCTTATGGTGTTATTGCACGTAAAGCGCTGTGGCAACGAGGAGCGCTAATCGTGACAGGGGGCATCCTGATCTTCGTGCTTTAATATTCGGCATTTAATAGTAGTGGTGACGATCTCGGCAGCGGCTGGCGAGCAAACATCACCCACGTATCCAGCGCAGGCCCCAGTGACTGTATTAAACGCAGCTGCTCGGGAGCCTGCGCTATCACCTCTTCGGCGCAAATGCCGGCCTCAAAACGCCTCGTAAGCAAGCCCTCTGCTACTGCCACTATGGTAGAAACATCAATGATCTGATATTTCGTTAAGTCGGTGTAGTAGCGAGTCGCTGGTTGTAGTGCCACTTGCGTAGGATGAGTAATAGCGCGTTGTGCAATCAGAGCAAGTGGCTTACTGCCTGCAATAAAGGTATCCACGGGGTAAGCTCGATGCATATAACGGCCTACGCAATCGCTATGGGTTGCATGGGCGGTGCACTGCAATACGTGACTCACTTGTCCCGTCACCAGTGCTTGAAACGCATCTTCGAACTGTGTGAATAGTGCCACGCTGCCCTCGTTTAAACGGCGCACTTTAAGATAGCGTTTGGCAATCATTTCGTGGTTGCTGCCACTAGGCCCTAACGTTGCAATTCGCATGGTGCTCCTTATCAATTAACAGTTGTCTTAAACAATTAATGGGAAAAAACCAAAGAGACTTCCCGCCACCGGATCTGATCCCCATGACTAACCTGTCGCAGATACAGCGAAAGGTCAACAGACCCTAATCGTGCTTCATTTGTTCGTCGAATTTCACTTTGCTCTTGTTAGGCGTTCAGCGTCAGTCGATTGCTAACGAAAACGTTGTTATGTGAAGCCGATAAATGGCTGTATCTCATCGTTGAGCAGATTTTCTGTCTGAAAATTCCGTGAAAAGGAGACTAATATCACAAGGTGATATTTTGTTGCTTGGCATTGAATGATTGGGAGTTGAAGTGTTAACTTTTTGTAATTATGATGTGGGTGATCAAGCCAGCCGGGAGAGAGCATTAAGAGAATGCCGCAAGACACTCACTCTGTGCCGCCGAAGGAGCAACGACCCCGTAAACTCTCAGGCAAAAGGACCGGTGGCTGTAGACATATCCGAAGAGCGGTCTTGGCACTGTTAGACCCGCCGAAGGAGCAAGCCAATCTATCAGGGATAGAGCTGGTGAATCTCTCAGGCTCCATGACGGATGGGGAAGTCAGGCAAATAAATTGCGTAGCTATTTCTCGTTAATAACACGATGCGCAACGCCTGCACAATAAGAGTGCACTTTCATGTCAGAGATGAAAAAGGTAGCTGTATTAGGTGCCGGTATTACCGGTATTACCACCGCCGCTAAGTTAATTGAGCAGGGTTTTGAAGTCACTGTGTTCGACAGGCAGCGTTATGCTGCCATGGAAACCAGTTTCGCCAATGGTGGTCAGCTTTCAGCTTCTAATGCTGAGGTTTGGAATACCTGGGCCACGGTATTAAAAGGCGTTAAATGGATGCTGCAAGCGGATGCGCCGTTACTGGTGAATCCAAAGCCGAGCTGGCATAAACTGAGCTGGATGCTCGAATTTATGCGCCATATCCCCGATTACCAGCGTAATACCATTGAAACCACACGTCTTGCCATTGAAGCGCGTCAGCACCTAACGGCGCTGGGGCAAAAATGGGGCGTTGGGTTTGATCATTCTGATTGCGGCATCATGCATTTTTATAGTAATCAAAAAGATTTTAAACACGCTTGTGAAGTTACCAAACTGTTGAAGCAAGGCGGATTAGAGCGCCAAGCACTTACCGCTGGCGATATTAAACTGAAAGAGCCACGGCTAAAAGGTGACTTTGTGGGTGGCTTTTGGACACCGAGTGATAGCACCGGCGATATCCATAACTTTACCTTTGGTCTGGCCGAAGCTATTCGTAAAGCGGGCGTTACATTTTGCATGGAAACCGAGCTTACAGATGTGAGTATCGAAGGCAAGGGTGTACGGGTTACTGACGATAAAGGTAATTCAAACCACTTTGATGCGGTGGTGGTGTGTGCGGGTGTAGGCAGTCGTGCATTGGCGAAAAAATTAGGCGACCGAGTCAATATTTATCCGGTGAAAGGCTATTCCATTACGGTTAATTTGCGTGACCAGCTGAGTCAAGACAGTGCCCCGCTTATTTCTTTGTTGGATGATGAGACCAAAATCGTGACCAGTCGTTTGGGAGTAGATCGTTTCCGTATTGCTGGCACCGCCGAGTTTAACGGTAACAATCGCGACATTCGCCATGATCGCATTGAACCACTGGTGAAGTGGTGCAATCGACACTTCCCCGATGTATCTACCGAAAGTGCGGTGGCCTGGGCTGGCTTACGGCCGATGATGCCAAACATGATGCCTAAAGTAGGGCGAGGCCGTCATCCGCAGGTATTTTACAACACCGGTCACGGCCACTTGGGATGGACATTAAGTGCAGCCACCGCTGAAATGGTGGCGGGTGTGATGGCTGGCGTGCGAGATCAAAGCACAAACAGCAGCTACTCAACAGTGGTGACGAGTTAAGGTTGTCAACCCTTAAAAAGAGCGCTTAAAAGATAATGCCAGTCAGTTTAACTGACTGGCATTTTTTAGGTCTGCAAAAAATATGGGATTAATACCACTCACATTAAGTATTTGGTCAGGTGTTGGGTCGAAACGTCAGAGGTAACACAGCCGCCTCCCATGACATGCTACGAGTACCTCCAGTAAGCTCTGCCACTACAATGGAGTAGGCCATTATTTCCTGCTTAATACCTTGACCATCTAGACTCAACACAGCATTGTTACCCTTACTGTGCTTTTATTCCAATTAAGGAGATAGCGATGAAAACGACTATTCTTACTGCCTTTTTGACGTTGTTGGTGGCGACTTCGTCGCAGGCAGGCGAGGGCATGATCAACACCGAAAGTGCCTTTAGCGTCAAAGAAACGGCAGACCGGCTAGAGTCGACCCTGAAAGAGAAAGGCATGACGGTGTTTAACCGCATTAATCATGCGCAGGGGGCTGAGAAAGTTAATATCAAGCTAAGAGGCACGGAGCTCATTATATTTGGTAACCCTAAAGTGGGTAGCCCGTTAATGCTATGCCAGCAAAGTGTAGCCATTGATCTGCCACAAAAAATGCTGGTGTGGCAAGCGGAAGATAGCAAAGTGTGGCTATCGTATAACGACCCTAGTTACTTGGTACAAAGGCACGACATCAAAGGGTGTGAGCAAGAGATAGCGACCGTAGCAAAGGCGCTAGCTGGTATTAGTAAGTCGGTGGCAACAAAGTAACCCCATAAAAAAAGGGCACCTAATGGTGCCCAATTGAACTAATGAAGCTGGCGTTTAGTACTGTTCCTTCGATATTTTTTGTCTGGTGCTGGGCGCAGAGCGCTTATTTAAAATTACAAATTCTCGTAACGGTTCATATCGAGTAGCCCAGCCTCTATGGGTTGGGTTTCTTGCATATAAGCGTGCATATCATGGAAGTAAAACCAAAAGTCGGGGTGCGTGCGACGAATACCGTATTGATCCGCGATGGCATGAATGCCATCGGCGTTTTGCAAGGTGGTAAGGGCCGTAATGAAGTCAGCCAACCGTTCCTGCTTAACATTAAAGATAAAGTTAGGGTAGCTGCCAATCACACCGGGTAACACGGTTAAGGTGTCATTTTGGGGACGCAGGCGTAAGTCTTCACCCAGCATAAAGGCGACGTTACTGTGATCGCGATTATGGATCAGGCTAAATACTTGGCGATCATTTTTCTGCTCGCCCTCGATGCGCAATAAGGTGACCTCGGGTAGCCATTTAATGACCGGCAATAAGCGTGCTCGAAAGCCGGTTAGTCGCCGAAGTTGGTCATTAATACGCGCTTGTGGACTTTCCTGCAGCTGCCCGTCTAGTTGGGGGTTACAGTCGATCTGCTGACAGCGATTTAGGAGGTCTTTTGGTCCCGCAACCAAGGCCAGCTCACTCAGTACCTGCTGGCTAAAGTCAGCTAATGGTCGCTTGGCGTCGGTTTGGATACGACTAGGGGTAGTTTCATCTACATCTGAGTAGCTGGTAAAGAGCTTGATGACTCCGCTGTTATCGTACCAGCGATGCAATAGCGTGTTACGTTGCCCTGCGGGTAAAAATCGTAATAAATTAGCCTCTGCTCCGTTACGAATAAGGTCGAAGTAGAGTCGAGTTTGGGCCTGATGTGAGACACTGCCATAAACGTTAAAATTGGCGACTAACGAATAATAAGTACGCTCTAATAACGGGTAATCCATCACCCACATGGTGCTGGGGGTGTCGCCTTGCCAGCCTTTAATGACACTTGCGCTATCGTGATGACGAAATACCGTGAGCAGTGCTTGGTCATTATCACCGTCGCCACTCCATAAATGAGTAAGGTCGGGTCCCTGTGGGTACTGCTTGGCATAAGCCAGTTTGCGATGGTCTAAATAGTTGTTTCTATCAGCCCTATAAGAAGACCAGTCAGCCCCTAAACTAAGCAGGTCGGAATTGAGGCCAGGCAGGCCGAGCCAAGGCCTCACTTGGGTTTGATGGCTAGCATCTGTTACAAACAGGTCGTGCTCGGGGGCCTGAAAAGCCACCCAAAACTGATCACGAATAACATCGGTAGCTATTTGGCCTCGGCACA
Organism: Oceanisphaera ostreae; assembly: GCF_042676125.1. Lineage (NCBI taxonomy): Bacteria > Pseudomonadati > Pseudomonadota > Gammaproteobacteria > Aeromonadales > Aeromonadaceae > Oceanisphaera > Oceanisphaera ostreae. The sequence goes on along the minus strand of NZ_JBHTJS010000035.1, from coordinate 212,164 downwards.
CTGGGCCGCGAATAAATGAGCGTACGAAGTATTCTGCATTATCAAGCAAGAACTGATAGCGGGCGCGAACAGGTATCGCATTATAAGTAAAAAAAGGATTGGAGGCATAATCATGGTTGTAACTGGGCATTTTTTTGATGCGCCAGTCACCGGTAAAAAACAGCGTTTCTAGGTGCTGCATTTTCTTCTTACTTAACGGATACGTAATGTGGGTCTTGTGAATGCGGCTTTCTAATTGTGGTCGGAGTCGATAATAAGCGGGACCATTAGGATCGTCGGTAGGGCGGGTGGTGGCAATCACGTCAATTGGCTGCCCCGACGGGGTGCGAGATCGCACCAGCTCAAAGAATATATCCTGCTCGCTGTCATCTTGATCGCTAAAGTAAAGCTGAGCTAAAAACCAGTGTTCGTATAAATAGCGCGCTACTAGTTGATAACGATTACTTCTGCGGTTCAGCCAGTCTTCCCACTGATTAACCATGGCGGTTTGTGCTAGCGACAAGGTGACGATTTGCTCCGGCACATTAGCGCCTTGTGCCATCCAACGACTCACGGTTAGATATTCTTGATCGGTTAATCCAGTCACAGCAAACGGCATGCCCGCTTGTGGATGTTTGCGAGCAAAGGTATCGAACTCGCTCGGTTGGCTACACTGGTTGGGGCGGTTAATCGAGGTATCTAAATCATCAGGCAGGCGTTGGTTATCGCCCCAGTTCGACTGCTTGCCCAACGCTAGGCTACGCAGCATTAATACACCGTGATCATCTTTATTGTCGAGTACGCTAAAAAAGTTACGTTCGCGCCACGCTGCTTCGCCTTGAGCATCTACATATAAACGGGTGGGTGGGGCGTCTTTGGTACGAGCACCATTATAAACCGGATCTTTGCTGGCACCACGCAATACGCCTTCGTTACTGGAAAGCTTCAGTTGGCAAGGCGCGTCGTAACAAGCATGACAAGCGATGCATTTTTGCTCAAAAATAGGCTTGATATCATTTTGATAGTCTATTGACTGACTGTTTTCATAAGAGGCTGAGCCATCCGCTATGTGGGCTGAGCCGTCTGCCGCGTGGGTCGAGCTGGTGAAAATTCGAGTGGTAAGCGCGAGTACTAGCAGTAGCCAATATCGTTTTGTCATTGTTAAGCCTTATTCTATATTCTAGGGTGTTACGATGTGTTTATCTTTGGCGAAAAGGAAGGGTATCACGATGAGGGTCTTAATTGGATTTCTGCTGCTTTTCTCGACATTAGTTTCGGCCTCGGTGGCAGCCAACACCATTAGCACGCAGCCGGCGTTAGAGTTGAATGTTCACTCGGAGTTAGATCCGGTATGTTTTTATGCCGATCAGCGCTATTCGAAAGGTTCGGTGATTGAAATGGGCAAGCAACTGTTCGTGTGTGAGCGAGAAAAATCGTTTGAGCAGAATGGTCGCGTGAGCTGGCAGCGGTTTCCTTTGACGCCATCGGATAAGTCTTGACGCACCCCAGCTCGATGTACGAGCAATGGCTCGATTATCTGCTAGATTTATCTAGATTAGTATTAAAAGGAGCTCGTAATGGACATCATTCGTATTATTATCGCGATTCTGCTGCCACCGTTAGGCGTTTTTTTACAGGTGGGGCTGGGTAAGCATTTTTGGATCAATATTCTGCTGACCTTGCTGGGTTATATTCCCGGTATTGTGCATGCGATATGGGTAATAGCCAAAAAATGAGCCCTTATGTGTGTGCACCAAGCGTGAGCAGAACATAGTGAACGCCCAAACAGGCAGTCATAGCCATGCTTCGGCCAGCAAGCGTCTGAATCGTTTGGCATGGCTACTCGACAGTGCGATTAGATTACCTGGCGGCTTTAGAGTTGGGCTGGACGGAATTATTGGGCTGGTGCCCGGCATTGGTGACTTGGTTGGAGCGGCGATGTCGTCTTACATCGTTGTGGAAGCGGCAAGGCTTAAGGCGCCGTTTCGGGTGCTGGCGCGCATGGGCTTGAACGTATTGATTGAACTGGTGGTCGGCATAGTGCCGATATTCGGGGATATATTCGACTTTGCCTTTAAAGCCAACCTGCGCAACATGCGGATACTGAATGAGTATTTAAACAAGAACGCGTGAAGGGTAAAGAAAGCGAGATAAACTAAACCTAAAACCGATTTTGCAACGGAATCCACGGAATACACGGAAAAATTAAGATGAGATAAGGGCGAAAAGTGACTATCGAATATTTTTGTAAGATCTTAATAAAAATAGTTCTTTTCAGATTTGATCTCTATTCTTCTGCGGGTTCAGTGGATTCCGTTGCGAAGGAATTTTTAGTCTTTAAATCGAGAGTTAATTACGCTTGTTTTTTGATTGCTTCGGCATCGATATCTAACACCACTTCGCCGTTGGGGCGAGCGCAGCAGGGGAGAATTTCGCCGGCGGCTACAAAGGCGAGAGGGGTGCTTTGGTAGTTCACATTCCCAGATAGCAGCGTGGTGCGGCACGTGCCGCAGTATCCACTGCGACACTGATATTCAACATGGTGGCCGGTACGCTCTAGCCCTTCGAGCAGGGTTTCCCCTGCCCGAAGTTCAAAGCTTAATGCTTGGGTGCAAACTCGGCTCACAGCTCGAAGTCGCCTAAGTCGTCGTGATTCATTTGTGAATCAATTTGACCGATCAGGTATGAGCTAATTTCAACTTCTTGCGGTGCTACTTGCACATTGTCCGATGATAACCAGGCGTTAATCCATGGAATGGGGTTTTGCTTCGCTTTTTCAAAGGCAGGTGTCAGACCCACGGCCTGCATGCGCAAGTTAGTGATGTATTCTACGTACTGACACAAAATATCTTTGTTTAAACCGATCATTGAGCCGTCTTTAAACAGATATTCTGCCCATTCTTTTTCTTGAATAGCCGCATCGCGGAACAGCTCAAAGCATTGCTGTTCACACTCTTTGGCGATTTGCGCCATTTCTGGGTCGTCGTCACCGGCACGCAAGATATTGATCATGTGCTGAGTACTTGTCAGGTGCAGGGCTTCGTCACGGGCAATCAGCTTAATGATTTTGGCGTTGCCTTCCATTAGCTCGCGCTCGGCAAAGGCAAAGGAGCAGGCAAAGCTCACATAGAAGCGAATGGCTTCTAATACGTTCACGCTCATGATGCAGAGATAGAGCTTTTTCTTTAACTCATAGCGGCTGATATCTAGTGATTGGCCTTTATATTCCAGCTTACCTTCGCCATGTAAATGGTAGAGGCTGGTGTAGCGGATCAGCTCATCATAATAACCGGCAATATCACCAGCGCGCTTTAAAATCTCTTCATTGGCCACAATGTCGTCAAACACCACGCCAGGATCGCTCACAATATTACGAATAATATGAGTGTAAGAGCGTGAATGAATGGTCTCAGAAAATGACCAAGTTTCAATCCAAGTTTCTAACTCAGGGATCGACACCAAGGGTAAAAATGCCACGTTAGGGCTACGCCCCTGAATGGAGTCGAGCAAGGTTTGATATTTCAGATTACTGATGAAAATGTGTTTTTCATGATCAGGCAGAGCCTGATAGTCGATGCGGTCTTGCGACACGTCCACTTCTTCTGGGCGCCAGAAAAACGACAGCTGTTTTTCAATCAGCTTTTCAAAAATATCGTATTTTTGTTGATCATAACGAGCCACGTTAACGTGATTACCGAGAAACATCGGCTCTAACATATGATCGTTTTGAATTTGACTAAACGTAGTATAAGACATATTGCCATCTCATCTAGAATGGCGAGGGAGTCCCTCGCCATAAAAATTTATATTTTGCAGGCGCCGCCGGCACAATCATCTTCTTGCATATCATTTTGAGCATCGGCTGCCCCGTCACGCGTATTGTGGTAATACAACGTTTTAAGGCCGAATTTATAGGCCGTTAGCAGATCTTTTAACAACTGCTTCATGGGCACGCGGCCGCCTTCAAAGCGTGATGGATCGTAGCTGGTATTAGCAGAAATGGCCTGATCGACAAACTTCTGCATTACGCCTACTAAGTGCAAGTAGCCATCGTTGGACGGCATTTGCCATAACAATTCGTATTGGTTCTTTAGCTCGGCATATTCAGGAACGACCTGCTTTAAAATGCCATCTTTAGAGGCTTTCACCGATACCAAGCCACGGGGTGGCTCAATGCCGTTGGTCGCATTCGATATTTGGCTAGAGGTTTCTGATGGCATTAATGCCGTTAGGGTGCTGTTACGCAAGCCCACGGTTTTAATTTGCTCACGCAGGCTTTCCCAATCTAGGTGCAGCGGCTCTTGGCACAGTGCATCCAAGTCTTTTTTATAGGTGTCTATCGGCAATATGCCTTGGGCATACGTGGTCTCGCCAAAAGAGGGGCAAGGGCCAAACTCTTCTGCCAGTTTTACCGAGGCTTTTAGCAAGTAATACTGAATGGCTTCAAAGGTCTTGTGGGTCAAGTTCAGCGCGCTGCCATCGGAATACTTAACGCCGTTTTTCGCCAAGTAATAAGCATAGTTAATAACGCCTATACCTAGCGTACGGCGGTTCATGGAGCCATTTTGCGCGGCAAGCAGCGGATAGTCTTGATAATCAAGCAGGGCGTCGAGTGCACGCACGGCCAAGTCTGCCAGTTCTTCCAGCTCGCTTAGATCTTTAATCGCACCTAAGTTAAAGGCCGAAAGAGTACAAAGTGCAATTTCACCTTCGGCGTCGTTAACGTCGGTCAATGGCTTGGTGGGCAGCGCGATCTCTAAGCACAAGTTGCTTTGGCGTATCGGGGCCACACTAGGGTCGAACGGGCTATGAGTATTACAGTGATCTACGTGTTGAATGTAGATACGGCCGGTGCCGGCACGTTCTTGCATCATCAGTGAGAACAGATCGACGGCTTTTACGGAGCGCTTGCGAATGTTCGGGTCTTGTTCGTATTTCAGGTACAGCTCTTCAAATGTGGCTTGATCTTCAAAGAAGGCATCGTAAAGGCCAGGCACGTCTGAGGGCGAGAACAAGGTAATGTTGCCACCTTTAATCAGACGGTGATACATCAGGCGGTTAATTTGCACGCCATAGTCCATGTGTCGTACACGGTTTTCTTCAACGCCACGGTTGTTCTTTAATACCAACAATGACTCTACTTCTAAGTGCCACATTGGGTAGAACAAGGTGGCGGCACCACCACGTACGCCGCCCTGAGAGCAGCATTTAACGGCGGTTTGAAAGTGCTTATAAAACGGAATACAGCCGGTATGAAAAGCTTCACCGTCGCGAATGGGGCTACCTAGCGCACGAATACGACCAGCGTTAATACCAATGCCGGCACGTTGTGACACATAACGCACGATGGCACTAGACGTCGCGTTGATGGAATCTAAGCTATCGCCGCATTCAATGAGTACGCAAGAGCTAAACTGACGCGTAGGGGTGCGCACGCCGGCCATAATGGGCGTGGGTAACGACACCTTAAACTGAGAGATAGCATCATAAAAACGCGTGATGTAGCTAATGCGTGTCTCTTTTGGGTATTTAGAGAATAAGCAGGCTGCTACCAGCATGTACAGAAACTGCGGACTTTCGTAAATATCGCCGTTAATGCGGTTTTGTACCAGATATTTGCCTTCTAGCTGCTTAACCGCCGCATAAGAGAAGGTAAGGTCACGGTCATGAACGATATAGTCATTTAAGCTATTAAACTCATCGCGGCTGTAGTCGGCCAGAATGTGCTGGTCGTATTTACCCAGCTCGGTAAGGCGTGTTACATGATCATACAGGTGCGGTGGCGTAAAACGGCCATAGGCTTTTTTACGCAAATGGAACACGGCTAGACGGGCAGACAAATATTGATAGTCTGGGGTCTCTTCCGAAATCAAGTCGGCAGCGGCCTTGATAATGGTTTCATGAATATCTTCGGTGCGAATACCTTCATAAAACTGGATGTGTGAACGCAGTTCAACCTGAGACACCGATACGTTATCCAGTCCTTCTGCTGCCCAATCGAGTACGCGGTGGATTTTATCCAGATCAAGATGCTCCTTGACGCCAGAACGTTTGGTAACCAGCAGATTTTTATTCATGAAACGGCCCTTTTTTTCGTAAATATCTTTGCCTCTATTTAGGCATGATTGTTAAATTAAGACACTATATGGTGTGTTAATTTAACAAGTTTGACACTACATGTAGTTTTTTAATGGATTGTGCGAGCACAATATAGAGCCTTGCGGGGATTTACTCAAGTGGATGAAATTGGCCAGAACAGTGATTAGTCTGCAATTGGTTTGTACTCGCTAACGCCTACCCCTTAGGGAGTCTGGCGTTAGCTAATGGCTTGCTGTTTTTCTGTTCACCGATAAACTTTTAAAAAATATTTGGCTTGCAAAAGCGAGGGATTAGCGATCTTGTGTAATCTTTCAGCATTGGGTTATAAATGCATCTTTTAGCCAATCGGCTAACGCGAAAACCGTGCCAATTTGATAGGCGGCTTGCCAGTTATTCGGATCTTCTCCTGCGGAAATATAACCCCATGTGGCGGCCACCGTGGTCATGCCCGCGGCAAGCCCGGCTGCTATATCGCGTTTATGGTCGCCGATATACACGCAATGTTGCGGTGCTACTAATAGCTGTTCGGCGGCAAACAGTAACGGTGCTGGGTGTGGCTTTTTATACGCGAGGGTATCGGAACTGACGGTCACACCGCAGCGGGAAAATAGCGGCAGCTGGGCCAGCAAGGGTAAGGTGAGCGCCGAGGGCTTATTGGTGACGATGCCCCAAGGAATGTGATTGAGGTTGAGCCAATTGAGCAGTGCGGGCACGCCGTCGTAGGGCCGAGTATGGTGGCACAGGTTGGCACCATAAAAGGCCAGCATCTGACTACGTAACTGCTCTAAGCCGTGCTGTTCAATTAGCTCCGCATGAATGCCGGCCTTAAGCAGGGCATAAGAGCCGTCTGAAGTGGTGCATTGCAGTATTGCATCAGACAACACCGGCAAACCTAAACTGGCAATCACATGGTTTGCTGCCGCCCCCATGTCGCCAGCGGTATCGAGTAAGGTGCCATCCAAATCAAACAACACTGCTTTAAAGGTCATGACTTACTCCGTGACGGGGCTACTTTTGGATGATGTCTTTTGGCCAGACGTCAGTTTAGAGCTAGCTTGAGAGTCTGGCTTAATGGCATGCACCATGTAATTGACGTCTGCGTCTGTGCTGAGTTTAAAGTCACCGCTTAGTGGCTGATACACCACACCACTAATGTCTTTAACCACTAAACCGGCGGCTTCGATATAACGGCACAGCTCAGCTGGGGTGATAAATTTTTTATGATCGTGGGTGCCTTTAGGTACCATTTTAAAAATGTGTTCGGCAGCGGCGATCATCATCAGCCACGCTTTAGGGTTACGGTTAATGGTGGAAAATACCAAAGTGGCACCTGGCTTGGCTAACTCGGCACAGGCTTGCACCACAGAGGCGGGGCTAGGAACATGCTCGAGCATTTCCATGCAGGTGACCACGTCATACTGCTGTGGCTGCTCTTCTGCCACTTGCTCGGCGGTGCCTTGGCGATAATTAACGCTGATGCCGGTTTCTAGTGCATGCAAGCGCGCCACAGCTAGCGGCTCTTTACCCATATCAACGCCGGTAACCTCGGCGCCATCGCGGGCCATGCTTTCACTTAAAATGCCACCGCCACAGCCAATGTCGATGATGTGTTTGCCAAACAAACCGCCGGCTTTATCGCTAATCCAGCCTAAGCGTAATGGGTTTAGTCGATGCAGTGGTTTAAAGTCTCCGTCTAAGTCCCACCAGCGGGAAGCCATAGCGTCAAATTTCTCAATTTCTTGTTGGTCTACATTCACGGGCGGCGCCTTAATTGCAAGTTTAATAAAAATGACAGCGGCCATTATAGCCTAGGGTCTGTTGACCTTTCGAGATGATCTTTGCAGCAGTTTGTGGCGTCTTTATACAAGGCCGCGCTTATGGCATGTAGTTATTCTCCACTCTTTCCATAAATACGAGCGATAACGCAGTAGAGAGACGCCACAAGCGCAGCTCTTCGGATTCGGCTAAACGCGCTTTTCTCTTCGTTGAGCGGGCTTTGCTTAGAATGACTAGGCTACAACCCGCTCGTCGCGATAAAAACGCGTTTAACTCGAACAAAATTTAACCGCGAAAGGTCAACAGACCCTCGTGTTTTTTCACTACCAGCTTCAGTGCTCTTTGAACGTATTTGTATGGTAGAATGAAGCGTTTTTTATTGCGATATCAACAATAAACTGGGGACAAGACTAGCTATGACCGATCTGGCCCGAGAAATCATGCCGATAAACATTGAGGATGAGCTGAAACGCTCCTACCTAGATTACGCGATGAGCGTAATTGTAGGGCGTGCGCTACCCGATGTACGAGATGGTTTGAAGCCAGTGCACCGCCGCGTGCTGTTTGCCATGAACGAACTTGGCAACGACTGGAACAAAGCCTATAAGAAATCGGCCCGTGTAGTGGGTGACGTAATAGGTAAATATCACCCGCACGGTGATAGTGCCGTTTATGACACCATTGTGCGCATGGCACAGGAATTTTCTATGCGTTACACCTTGGTCGATGGCCAAGGTAACTTCGGTTCGGTAGATGGCGACTCCGCCGCTGCCATGCGTTATACCGAAATACGTATGGATAAAATATCCCACGAACTGCTGGCCGATCTAGATAAAGATACTGTCGACTGGGTGCCTAACTACGATGGCACCGAGATGATACCGGCGGTGATGCCCACTAAAGTACCTAACTTGCTGGTTAACGGCTCGTCGGGTATTGCCGTGGGCATGGCCACCAATATTCCGCCTCATAACCTCAACGAAGTCGTTGATGGTTGTTTGGCGCTTATTGAAGACGAAGACATCACCATCGATCAGTTAATTGAACTGATCCCGGGCCCCGATTTTCCTACCGGCGGCATTATCAACGGTAAGTCAGGCATTGTTGATGCCTATCGCACCGGCCGTGGCAAAATTTATGTACGTGCCGTGGCAGAAGTGCAAACCGATGAGAAGACCGGTCGCGAAACCATTATCGTCTCCGAGTTGCCTTATCAGGTGAACAAGGCGCGCTTAATTGAAAAAATCGCCGAGCTGGTAAAAGAAAAACGCATCGAAGGCATTACCGCACTGCGTGATGAGTCTGATAAAGACGGCATGCGTATTGTGATTGAAGTGCGCCGTGGTGAAGTGGGTGAGGTTATTTTGAATAACCTTTATTCACAAACTCAGATGCAAAATGTGTTCGGCATTAACATGGTGGCGCTGGACAACAACCAGCCGCGCATCTTTAACTTAAAAGATATGCTGAAGTGCTTTATTCAGCATCGCCGTGAAGTGGTGACGCGTCGTACTATATTCGAGCTGCGCAAAGCCCGTGATCGTGCTCATATCTTGGAAGGCTTAGCCATCGCGTTGGCTAATATCGACCCGATCATAGAGCTGATCCGCCGCTCACCTACCGCTGCCGAAGCAAAAGCGGGCCTGATTAGTCAGGGCTGGGAGCTGGGTAACGTTGCCAGCATGCTAGAGAAAGCGGGTGACGATGCCGCACGCCCAGAATGGCTAGAGCCAGAGTTTGGTATTCGTGATGGTTTATATCACTTAACCGAACAACAGGCTCAGGCGATTCTAGACTTGCGCCTGCATCGCTTAACCGGTCTTGAGCACGGAAAAATTCTGGACGAATATCAAAACCTACTCACGCTAATTGCTGAGCTGCTTTATATTCTGAACACGCCAGAGCGCTTGATGGAAGTGATTACCGAAGAGCTCGAACTGATTAAAGCTCAGTATGGTGATGCTCGTCGTACCGAGATCACCAACTCTAGCTCTGAGATCAATATCGAAGATTTGATCACCCGAGAAGATGTCGTGGTGACCTTGTCGCACCAAGGGTATGTGAAGTATCAGCCTTTGACCGACTATGAAGCCCAGCGTCGTGGTGGCCGCGGTAAATCAGCCACTAAGATGAAAGAAGAAGACTTTGTAGAGCGCTTGCTGGTAGCGAATACCCACGACACCATCTTGTGCTTCTCTACCGCAGGTAAGGTTTACTGGCTCAAGGTGTATCAGTTACCAGAAGCCAGCCGAGCCGCGCGCGGTCGACCTATCGTTAACTTGCTGCCACTCGATGAGAATGAGCGTATTACTGCCATCTTGCCGGTGCAGGAGTACTGCGAAGATAAGTATGTGTTCTTTGCCACTGCCGATGGCACTGTGAAGAAGACCAGCTTATCTGCCTTCCGTCGCCCATTAGCGTCGGGTATTCGTGCCATTAACTTACGCGAAGGCGATGAGTTGATTGGGGTGGATATTACCGATGGCAGCAACGAGATTATGTTGTTCTCGGATGCGGGTAAAGTGGTGCGCTTTGCCGAAGGCAGTGGCCATGATAATGCGCAAGTAAATGACGCTGACGCAATTGAAGGCGAAGCCGTTGAAGTGATCGATGCAGCTGACGTTATCGACGGTGCAGAAGCTGAAGATTCGGACGCAGCAGAAGCCGGTGAAAGCAAGCCGTTTAAAGGCGTGCGACCTATGGGTCGTACTGCGGCCGGTGTGCGTGGTATTCGTTTAGGCGCCAACGATAAAGTGGTGTCTTTGATTGTACCGCGTGGCGAAGGTCCGATCTTGACCGTCACCGAGAACGGTTATGGTAAGCGTACGGCGTTGGTTGAATACCCCACACGCAGTCGTGGCACCATGGGCGTATTGTCTATTAAAGTGGGCGAGCGTAATGGTGCGGTAGTGGGCGCGATTCAGGTCGATGATACTCACGAGATTATGCTGATCACCAACGGCGGCATCTTAGTACGTACTCGCGTATTAGAAGTCAGCCTTATTGGCCGTAATACGGCTGGTGTTCGTTTGATCCGTACCGGAGAAGATGAGCTGGTGGTAGGTTTGCAGCGCATTGAAGAGCCAGAAGAAGTCGAGCAATTTGACGGTGAAGATTCAGAAGGTGATGTAGCAGATATAGAGGCTACAGATCAGTCTGACACTCACGGCGAAGAGCAAGGCGATGATGGTGAAAGTGATGCCGCAGAAGAGCCTAGTCAGGAATAATAACGAACAATAATAATAAGGGGCCCCGGTGGCCCCTTTTGTTTATCTAAAGCGCCAACAGACAAACTCCTTTAATTTAGCCGCTGGGCGGTGTAAAACGATCATATCAAGATGGCGTTTTGCCATCATGATCATCAAGGCTCTATATACCAAAGAGGCAGGTGAATATCATCTGTGCTCAGCGACGTATTATCGATTATTTAGCAGATAGGGTAACGCAGGGAAATGGATAACATGGTTTATAACTTCAGTGCGGGTCCGGCTATGCTGCCGGTTGAAGTCATGCAGCAGGCGCAGGCTGAGTTTCGTAATTTTAATGGCTTGGGTGTGTCGGTGATGGAGCTGAGTCACCGAAGCAGCGACTTTATTGCGGTCGCGACACAGGCCGAGCAAGACTTGCGTGATCTAATGCAGATCCCCGACAATTATAAAGTGTTATTTTTGCAAGGTGGCGGCCGAGGCCAGTTTGCGGCGTTGGCGTTTAACCTGATGGGTAAAAATGCTAAGGCCGATTATATTGTGACCGGCCAATGGTCTAAGTCTGCGATTGCCGAAGCAGAAAAAGTAGGCACGGTACGAGTGCTGGACGGATTTGGCGAAGCCGAACTTACCGGTGAAGAGCAAGGCCCCCGCCCATTGGCTAAAGAATGGGACTTAGACCCAACGGCGGCGTTTGTGCATTACTGCATTAATGAAACCGTAGACGGTGTGGAGTATCCCTTTGTGCCAAAGACGGGTGATGTACCACTGATCGCTGACATGTCTTCGACCATTTTATCGCGCCCGATTGATGTGACGCAGTTTGGCCTTATTTATGCAGGCGCGCAAAAAAACATCGGTCCATCTGGTTTGGCCGTGGTGATTGTGCGCGAAGACTTGCTAGACCAAGCCTGTCCACAAACACCCATTATTATGGATTATGCAGCCTTAGCTAAAGCGGATTCGATGCTGAATACGCCACCAACCTATGCTTGGTACTTAGCCGGTTTGGTATTTAAATGGTTGAAGCGCCAAGGTGGCTTAACCGTCATGGGTGAGCGTAATAAAGCCAAAGCTGACTTGTTGTACAACTATGTAGATGCCAGTAATTTCTACCGCAATAATGTGCACACCGAGGCCCGCTCTTGGATGAATATTCCGTTTCAGCTGCAAGACGAGAGCTTAAACGACGCCTTCTTGGCACAAGCGAAGGCGGCCGGATTAGTCGCACTGAAGGGCCACCGTCTAGTTGGCGGCATGCGCGCCAGTGTATATAACGCCATGCCGATTGAAGGCGTACAGGCGCTGGTAGATTTCATGGATAAGTTTGCCAAACAGCACGCTTAAGACACAGCTGTAAGCTTTAAGCCGTAAGCTGTCAGCTGTCAGTTAAGGCGAACGATAAAACACTAGGTTACCAAGGTGTTTTTCTTTGGCTGATAGCTTAACGCTGACGGCTTACCGCTATTCGTTATTATAGGGAGCCATTGTGAGCATTAATTATTTAGCCCTGGCTAATGCTGGGGTAGAGATGTTGCATCCTTATCAGCCGGGTAAGCCGGTGGAAGAGTTGGAACGTGAACTGGGTATTAGTAACAGCGTGAAGCTGGCGTCTAATGAAAATCCGTTAGGCTTAAGCCCTAAAGCGAAAGCGGCCATTGAGCGGGCGTTGCCGGAACTGGCGCGTTACCCCGATGCCAATGGCTTTGGCTTAAAGTCGGCATTGGCCAGTAAGTTTGGCGTTAATATCGACCAGCTAGTGCTGGGTAATGGCTCGAATGAGTTGATTGATTTGGTGTTTCACACGTTTGTGGGTGCCGGTCAGCAGGTGGTGTTTTCCCAGTACACCTTTATTGTGTATGGCATGGCCACGCAAGCGCACGGTGCCAACGCGGTCGTAGTGCCCGCTAAAGACTTGGGACACGACTTAGACGCCATGGCTGCAGCTATTACCGACCAAACCAAGCTGGTGTGCATTACTAACCCGAATAACCCGACTGGTACTTTTTTAACTAAGACTGAACTAGCGACGTTTTTGGCTAAGGTGCCAAAGGATGTATTGATTATTTTGGACGAAGCTTACACCGAGTATGTGGCTGAAGACGAGCGACATCCGTCTATTGAGTGGCTGGCGCAATATCCGAACCTAATCGTGTCGCGCACCTTCTCTAAGGCCTATGGTTTGGCGGGGTTACGCGTGGGTTATATGGTGGCGCACCCTGAACTTATTAGCGTGCTTAACCGGGTGCGGGAGCCGTTTAACTGTAACAGCCTAGCCTTGGCTGCGGCTGAAGCGGCTTTAGACGATGAAGCGTATTTGTCTGAAGCGGTTACGCTTAATCGGCATGAAATGGCGCGTTACGAAGCTTTCTTTGACAGCCAAGGCTTGCGTTATATTAAGTCGCGGGGCAATTTTATTACCCTAGACCTGCAGCGCAATGCAATGCCTGTGTATGATGCGTTGTTGCGTGAGGGGGTAATTGTGCGGCCCATTGCCGGCTATGGCTTGCCTAATTGTCTGCGCATTAGTATTGGGCTCGAGCATGAAAACCAGCGCTGTCTGGAAGCGCTGACCAAGGTACTCGCATAAAACAGCGAGCGTCCGGTTACGAGCTTGCCCAAGCGCCTCGGCCCTGTTAACGTCTAGGGTCTGTTACTCTTTTTCATGACTCTTGAAAAATTTCACTACGAAAGAGCAACAGGCCCTAAGCTGCCTTGTTTTATTTATCCTTACCTCTAGGAATGTTATGGAAAGCCTTAAACTGTCTCCTATCGCCCGGGTGGAGGGCACCGTAAATCTGCCTGGCTCCAAATCGCTCTCTAACCGAGCGCTGTTGCTGGCCGCTCAAGCTCAGGGTATTACTCGCCTGACCAACTTGCTTGATAGTGACGATATTCGTTATATGCTTGATGCGCTAAAAACGCTGGGCGTGCAATACGAGTTGTCGGCTGATAAAACCGAGTGTGTCATTCATGGCTTAGGCCGGGCCTTTAGTGCAGCTGAGCCGGTGTCGTTGTTTTTGGGTAATGCGGGCACGGCCATGCGACCATTGTGTGCGGCCCTTGCGCTAGGCACTGGTGAATTTACCCTTACCGGTGAGCCGCGCATGTGGGAGCGACCCATAGGCCATTTGGTTGAGGCCTTGCGTGAAGCGGGTGCCGATATTAGCTACCTGAAAAACGATGGTTATCCGCCGATATTTATTAACGGTAAAGGGTTATGGGGCGGTGATGTTCATATTGACGGCTCTGTTTCTAGCCAGTTTTTAACGGCACTACTAATGGCGGCGCCTATGTCGTCTGGCGATACCCGAGTGCACATTAAAGGTGAGTTGGTGTCTAAGCCCTACATCGACATTACCTTGCATACCATGAGTCAGTTTGGGGTAGAGCTTGAGCACGACAACTACCAGACCTTTTATATTAAGGGTAATCAAACCTATGTATCGCCAGGGGAATTTTTAGTAGAAGGGGATGCATCGTCGGCGTCTTATTTTTTAGCCGCGGGCGCCATTAAAGGTAAGGTAAGAGTCACTGGTATTGGCCGCGACAGCGTTCAAGGCGATATTCTCTTTGCCGATGTGTTAGAAGCCATGGGTGCTAAAATTACGTGGGGTAATGACTTTATTGAGGCGGAGCATGTGGGCCCGCTGCAAGCCGTAGACATGGACATGAACCATATCCCCGATGCGGCGATGACCATTGCCACCACCGCATTATTTGCTAACGGTACCACGCGCCTGCGTAATATTTATAACTGGCGAGTAAAAGAAACTGATCGCCTATATGCCATGGCGACCGAGCTGAGAAAGTTAGGGGTAGAAGTAGAAGAGGGCGAAGACTACTTGGTAGTGACGCCAGCAATACAGCTGCAAGAGGCTGAAATTGCTACCTATAATGATCACCGCATTGCCATGTGTTTTTCGCTAGTAGCATTAAGCGACACCGCCGTGATTATCTTAGATCCTAAGTGTACCTCTAAGACCTTCCCAGACTACTTCGACAAGCTAGCTAGCATCAGCTGCTAACAACAGGATAAACGTTAAGCGTAAACAGTGAAGGGGAAGTGCCTGGGGCTAGCGTCCCTCTTCACCTTCACAAGTGTTTGTCTGTAGCTGATCGCTTACAGCTTAAGGCTTTCAGCTATATTTAGTGTTGTTTTATTTTATCTAGCGTTTCTCGAGCTTTAATGTCGGCGGCATCCAGCTCGGCGAGTACTTTTTCTATATCTTCTTGCTGCTGGCGCAGGCTGGCGCGCTTTTCTGCAATCATGGCTACCATAGAGTGTAACTGTGGGCGAGAACGGTGTTCGGCATCGTAGAGTTCGAATAGTTCGCGCATTTCTGCCAAGCTAAAGCCCAGTCGCTTACCCCTTATGGTGAGCGCGAGCCTAAATTTATCTTTATGGCTGTAAATACGAGTATTACCTTTACGCTTTGGGGTGAGTAAACCTAACTCTTCATAGTGGCGCAATGTGCGGGGAGTGATTTCAAATTCATGGGCCAACTCAGAAATACTGTAGGTCACTTCCTTATTGGGCATGACGATGACTCCTAGCTCTCTAGCAATAAATAAAGGACTCAACTTTACACCGATAAGTGAAAGCTGTGAAGCGTGGTTTTGACTCGCAGTGGAGATTACGCCAAGATGAGCATCGATTAACAGAGGAGTGTGTTGTGTTTATTTTCAAAGTGCGGGGGGCTGAAGGCGGCCAAGCCGAAATTCGCTTGCAAGCACTTGACTGGAGTGAGCAGGGCGTAACAACCTTTACCTGTAATAACGATAAGCTTGCGGTGCTGTTACTGTCAGAGTGTCGTTCTGGCCAGGGATTTTTTGAATTATTAGCCGGCACCAAGCCCATGTATGTGGAGCAATGGCTGGAATACTTGCAAGAAGCGGGCAGCATTGCTGATGTTGAACTGAAAATTTATAGCCCGCTAGACTCTGGTTACGGGGAGCTTTGTGGGCTAGATTCTGAACAAGTGCAACAACTGCTGAACTTAGTTTATCAAGTCGGTGGCTTTAACCGTTTACAAATTATGCGCTATCTCAAGCATCGACAAAGTTCAGCCATGATGTCGACACGCTATAGCCCAGATGAGCTAAAACGTTATCGACACCTTGGCGAACTCATTAATCAGCTGATCCGCCTTAAAGCGCCAAGCTCTTAAAGTACTAGCCCCTTAAAACTGTCAATGTCGCAAGGCTTAGCAATGAGATAGCCTTGTACCCCATCGATATGCATCGATTCGAGTAGCTCTTTCTGCCGTATTGTTTCAACGCCTTCGGCAATCACAAAGCAGCCCAAACGCTGTGCCAAATCAACAATCATGCGCATAAACTGTTGTGTAGTACTGTCTTCTTGGGTCTGTCTCACTAATAAACCGTCTAATTTAACATAGTCAGGCTTTATCTCTTTCAGTAAGCGAAATGATCCGTAGCCATGGCCAAACCGACTGATGGCAAAGCGAGCACCTGAGCGGCGGATCATATCGAGTAGACGCTTACCGGCTACCAATTGGTGTTGCAATACCTGCTCATCTAACTCAAAGATGAGTTTTGAGGTGATATCACGGTCGCGCATTAATATGCGCTCTAGCCAAATCAAGAAGGAGCTTTGTTGCAAACTAGCCGGTGTTAAGTTGATAGCCCAACGTTGTCCAGATAATGGCTTGTTTTGTATTTTTTGCAAAATCATTGAGATGATTTTTTTCTCAAACAGCATCGACATATCTAAGCGTTGCAATATGGCAAACACGGTGCCTGCTTGGTAAGTACCACCATCTGGATTTGGGAATCGGGTATAAATTTCGTTATAACCTAGCATCTCTTGTTTATACACTTTAACCGGCTGTACCTGCAGCAAAATTTGATTGTCAGTGAGCATGCTTTGCAGACGCTGACGCCACTGGCTTTCGCCCATGCTTTCACCGTCATTTTGCTTTAGTACCATACTCCAGCTGTTGGGTTCCCCGCCCTGTGCTTGAGCCAATGCTAAATCGGCTCGAATAAGCACTTGCTCTGCGGGCTGGCCCGGTAACAACTGGGTAAACCCAATGTATGCGGCACAACTAAGGTCATGCACATGCTGATAGTTATGTAGTTCTTGATTTAATAAGGTGCCTAGCTGTTTGGCGAGCGGCTGGCATGGGCCTTTGGTCAGAACTGCAATATCAGCACCACTAACGCGATAAGCTGTCGCGCCTAGCTCAGATTGAATTGTTTTACGTACCAGCTTAACGATATCTTGCAGATACTGGTCGCCAGCTTGAAAACCGTGTTCGGTGTTAATTTCTTGTAAGGCGCTGACCCTAACCATCATTAATGTGGCGGTTGCTAGCTGGTTTTCATTATCCAGAATAAGGTTAAGATCTCGACGAAATGCAAAGCGATTGCCCAAGCCGGTGAGACTGTCTTGATAGCTTTGTTTTTGCGCAAGTTCAAGCTGCTGCTGTAGCTCCTCTAATTTACTCTTATAGCTGTGGTGCAGGGTAACAATGCCTTGCTCAAGCGGGTGTTTGTGTTCTGCCTTAGCCTGTTCAGGAGAGAGAAGTAAGGTCTGAAAATAGCGATGCTTAGCGCGTTCACATTGGCGCCAACGTAGATATAAGACAGTAAACACCACTAAGGTGAACAGCACTAATGGCAAGGAGATAAGCGCCCATTGGCGAGTGGCAGCTTGAGTGTTGAGACGATAAAAAACCGGCGTTTGTGCAAGGGCGTACTGATGATTGGCTGCAGGCTGGCCAAACCACCAGCTGCCACTTGGGCTGGCCAGTGGCTGTTCAACAGACAGTTCATCAATGCCAAATAGTGAGAGGGTGTTTTTTTGAGTAGCAACCAGCGTGCTAAGATTGTTGTTAACCTTATCTACCTGCCGCTCCAGAGAGCTATAGCTGTTCCACCAAGGCAGTAAAATGCTGAGTAGTAACATAATAAAACCGGACCAAAGCAGAGCCTGACCAAAGGGACGTTTTTCCCGCATAGCCACAATCCTTGTTAAACGAGGAATTTAAAATAGGGGGTGTAACTGAAGAGTTTCAGTTGAATCACGCGACAGGGTGGATTTTGAGCTAGGATGCTTAATAAGGCAAGAAAATTGGCTCCCCTTGCTGGACTTGAACCAGCGACATACGGATTAACAGTCCGGCGTTCTACCAACTGAACTAAAGGGGAACAATTTTAAAACGGCAACCCATTTCACAGCAAGAAGCTAAGATGAAATGTTGGGTCTAATGTGGCTCCCCTTGCTGGACTTGAACCAGCGACATACGGATTAACAGTCCGGCGTTCTACCAACTGAACTAAAGGGGAACAAAACTTACTACTTTAAAATGGCTCCCCTTGCTGGACTTGAACCAGCGACATACGGATTAACAGTCCGGCGTTCTACCAACTGAACTAAAGGGGAACAGGCATTGCTTGAATGCGAAGCGCATGTTAAATGTTGCTCTGTAAGCTGTCAACACACAAAAGCATTTTGCCAGCTAAATCAGCTTGTTTGCTGCAAGAGTGTGCAATAGTCGGCGTAATTTTCAGCACGACCTACAGGTTTAGAGAAAAGACAGCCACGGGTGCTTACTTTAGTTAGCTGGTTAAGCAATGCAACATAATAACAGTGGTTCTGCTATCACTTCCGCCTTTCACTTGTCATTCTCGGCCCTGATTGACATTCCCGAAGGCGGGGAATCCAGGGTTTTTGGCGAAGAACTGTCAGTTTGCGGGTCGCCTACAACAAATAGACTGGATTCTCGTCTCCGCCTACGCGAGGGTAACGATAAAGGCACTGAGCCCACTTCAGTGATGAGGTATTGCTTATGCGCTTTAATGAGCGTTACTTTGCAGCTGAGCTGAAAGAAGCGCATCTAACGAACAGTAAAAAATAGCAAATTACATTATTATTTTAATTTAGGGCTATAATAAAAAGTGAATAACGGATCTAATCAATAAACTAACAGCGATAGAGTAAATACTGTAATTAAACAGTAAGGTTGAGAGGGCGCCGTATAATAGTTTTTTGCTCGGTACTTATTTTGTAATGTGAGCAATAGCTCTATTTACTGTGGGGCGACGTAGGTGAAATACGCTTGCTAGCACGGTTGAGGGTGTGAGATTATTTTATTTTGTGACTGTTTAACGTGAAAGGTAACACAGATATTTGTTTACAAATTGTTACTGACTTTGAAGCGCTGAAAGAATGTCTAGACTCACAGTGGGTGCAATCGGCAGCTTTCTTGTCACGATATTGTCATCTGTCACTTATATTTTATATGGTGAGCTGGTTTGTTATTGGTTTTAATGGTTTTTTAAATTTTTTAGATAGATCTGCTAATTAATTTCATTTTTCATAAATTAGGCCTATAGTATATGAATAGGATAAAGATAAATAGTTGACCTTAAGGGCAGGTATTTATCTAGGCATAGCATTGTTTTTTATTCTAATGTTCAGCATGAAGCTGATCAGACGATGTAGTTAAACAAAGGAGTGATTTGATGACAGATAAGAAGATTGTACTGGTTACTGGCGCCGCTGGCGGGATTGGTACAGAAGTGTGTCGTATGTTTTTAAATAGTGGATATAAAGTGGTTGCGACACATCGTCCAGGTAAAGAAAAAGCAGAACAAGCTAATAAATGGCTACAAGAAGAAAAGCTGGATGGAAAAGATATTCAATTACTAGCACTGGACGTGAGTGATCATCAAGCCGTTAGCGAAGTATTAGCCGAAGCGCTGCGCGATTTGGGTCGTATTGATGTATTGGTGAACAACGCGGGCATTACGCGCGACTCTACCTTTAAAAAGATGTCTTGGGACCAATGGCAGCAGGTGATGGAAACTAACCTTAGCAGCCTATTTAGCGTGACTCAGCCTGTATTTAACCAGATGTGTGAGCAGGGCAGCGGTCGTATTATTAACATATCTTCTGTAAATGGCCTAAAAGGTCAATACGGGCAGGTAAACTATTCAGCGGCAAAAGCCGGCATGATTGGTTTTACTAAGGCGCTAGCGGCTGAAGGTGCTCGCTTTGGTGTCTGTGTAAACGCAGTGGCTCCGGGTTATACCGCAACACCTATGGTTACGGCTATCCGTGAAGATGTACTGGACTCTATTAAAGCAACCATTCCGTTGAAGCGCTTGGCAACTACAGAAGAAGTAGCCGGTGCCGTTTTATACCTAGCAGGCGAGCATGGCGGCTATGTTACTGGCGAAACCTTGTCGGTAAATGGCGGCTTGTACATGCAGTAAACGTCAATGTCTGACTACTAATTATCTGACTGTTTTTATCAACGGAGTGAAATATATTTATGTCTGAACCTGTATATATAGTGGCGGCAAAGCGCACGCCTATTGGTAGTTTTTGTGGATCACTGAGAACAGTTCCTGCCGCCGAGCTTGCCGGTATTGCCATTAAAGGAGCATTAGAACAAGCCGGTTTAGCTGCAGAGCTCGTTAACGAAGTTATTGTGGGTAACGTGATCAGTGCCGGTCAAGGCATGGGCATTGGTCGTCAGGCCGCAATCGCTGGTGGTATTCCGGTAGGAATACCTGCATATAGCTTGAATATGGTGTGCGGCAGCGGCATGAAGACGCTGATGGATGCTTGTGCTCACATTAAAGCCGGCGATGCTGACATTGTTGTAGCCGCTGGTTGTGAAAACATGTCACAGATTCCGTTTATCGCCAAAGGTGATTTGCGTAATGGCCATAAAATGGGTGATATGGCGCTAAGCGACTTGCTTATTAATGACGGCTTAACTGATGTGTTCAACAAGTATCACATGGGTGTGACTGCCGAAAACGTGGTGGCGCAAGAAAATATTACTCGTGAAGAGCAAGATGCTCTGGCTGTTGCGAGCCAAAACAAGGCTGTTGCTGCCATTGAGGCAGGGCACTTTAAAGGCGAAATAGTGCCAGTAGAAGTAAAAAGCCGCAGAGAAACCGTTATTGTTGATACAGACGAATACCCTAAAGCAGACAGCAGTATTGAGAAGCTGGGCAAGTTGCGCCCTGCATTTAAAGCCGACGGCTCTGTAACGGCGGGTAATGCCTCCGGTATTAACGACGGCGGCAGTGCTATTATTGTGGCAAGCAAGTCGGCAGTAGAAAAATATGGTTTAACGCCGCTTGCAGAAGTAGTGGGTTATGGCCAAGGCGGTATCGACCCCGCCATTATGGGTTTGGGTCCGGTTCCTGCTATTGCGCAGGCATTAAGCCGCGCCAATCTGACATTGGCACAAATGGATCGTTTAGAGCTAAATGAAGCCTTTGCAGGACAAGCGCTGGGTGTGGTTAAACAGTTGTCTAAGAAGCACGATGTTGCCGAACAAGCCTTGTTAGAAAAAACCAACGTTAACGGTGGTGCTATTGCGCTAGGTCATCCACTGGGTGCTTCGGGTAACCGTATTTTGGTGACCTTGGTGCATGAGTTGCAGCGCAGCAATAGCGAGTTGGGTCTGGCATCATTGTGTGTCGGTGGTGGAATGGGTACTGCCGTGGTATTGAAACGAGTTTAACGCAGCTTGTTAAATTCTTCTCTGATTAAAGGAATCTGTTATGTACACGAATATTTTTCAGAACTTTAACGAGCACAGCGAAAAAGCTTTTGGCCCCTTGCTGAAATATAATCAGCTAGTTGCTAGTAACTTTACGGCTCTTACTAACTTACAGCTGGATGCGGCACGTCAATATGCCGATATCGGTTTGAGTCAGTTGCAAGCTGGCGGCCAGATTAATGATGCGCAAGCGTTGATGAATTATGGTGCTAAGCAATTAGAAACCATGACGCTTGTTAGCCAGAAAATGATGGCTGATTCAAAAAAGCTAGCCGATTTGGCGCAAGAGTTTAAAACCGGTTTAGAGCAACTGGTTGCCGACGAACAGAAAAAATAAGCTGCGTGACAGTCTTTAGTTAATTTATATGGCAGGGAAGGAGCTTGACGGCTCCTTCCCATTGTTGTTGTTGGGTCAGCGCAACTTTCTATCAAGGAAAAGCAATGCAGCAGAATACATTTAACGGCAATGAACCCATAGGTCAATTTTTTAATTGGAATGAAACCATGTGGACCGAGATGCAAAAAGCAAAACTGGGTGATAACCCAATAAGCCAAGCATTATCACAAGTTAACTCCGACGACTTACAGATTTTTTATCAGGCATTATCAACCAATCCCATGCGCTTGCTCGAGATGCAAATGCAGTGGTGGCAAGGCCAGTTGGCGATTGGTCAAAATAGTATGATTAAAAGTATGGATAAAAGCACCGAAAGCTTAGTGCAAGATCCACCTGGTGATCGTCGATTCAAGCACAAAGGCTGGAAAGACGAACCGCACTTCGATTTTATGCGTCAGTCTTACCTGCACTTTTCTAAATCACTTACCGATATGCTGGAAGTAATAGAAGGCATACCCGACTCGGTACGAGAGCGCTTAAAGTTCACTTTTCGTCAAACTATCAACGCACTATCACCCAGTAACTTTCTCTGGAGCAACCCTGAAGTATTGCAACGTACCCTAGAAGAAAAAGGGGCTAACCTGATAAAAGGGATGGCGTTGTTTCAAGAAGATTTGGCAGCCAGTGCCGATAACTTAAAAATTCGCATGACGCGTCAATCGGCGTTTAAACTTGGTACGGATCTGGCTACAACGCCCGGTGATGTAGTGTTTAGAAACGACATATTTGAATTGATTCAATATGCGGCTACTACCAAAACCGTCCATAAGACGCCGTTGCTGATCATTCCGCCCTTTATCAATAAATTTTATATTCTTGATCTTAAAGAGCAGAATTCCTTAGTCGCTTGGCTGCGCGATCAAGGACACAGTGTGTTTATTATGTCGTGGCGTAACCCGGGTAAAGCTCAAGGCAGCACCAGCTTTTCTGACCTGATCGAATCAGGCACGATGGAAGCCATTCGCGTTATCGAAAAAATTACTACCGAAAAAGAAGTAAACGCCATTGGTTATTGCATTGGCGGTACCTTGCTGGCGGCAACGCAAGCGGTGTATGCAGCTCGAAGCATGAAATCTCGGGTGAAAAGTGCGACTTACTTAACGACGTTACTCGACTTTACTCAACCGGGTGAAGTGGGTGTGTTCATTAATGAGCCGGTAGTAAAAGCGCTAGAGACGGTTAACGAGACGCAAGGGTATTTTGATGGCCGACAAATGGCGGTTACTTTCAGTTTGTTGCGGGAAAATAGCCTGTATTGGAACTATTACATCGACAATTACCTGAAAGGGCAGGAGCCGTCAGACTTTGACATCCTGTATTGGAACAGTGACAGCACCAACCTGAGTGCTACCTGTGCTAGTTTCTTGCTGCGTGACCTCTACCTGAATAATAGCTTGAGTCAGCCAGGAGCCGTTAAAGTGGGCGACTTCAGCATTGACTTAAGCAAGGTCAAAACGCCAAGTTACTTCCTGTCTACTAAGGAAGATCATATTGCGCTGTGGGATGCGACCTTTAACGGGTCACACTTATTAGGGGGCAATAAAACCTTGGTATTAGGTGAGTCGGGTCACGTTGCTGGCGTAGTTAACCCGCCAAGCAAAGAGAAATACGGTTATTGGTTAAGTGACGAGAACTTTGACACACCAGAACAATGGTTGGGTACGGCAAAACGCGAAGCCGGTTCTTGGTGGACGCATTGGCAGAAATGGGCAACGCCTTTCTTGGGTGACAAGTCGGTGCCTGCCAGAGCGGTAGGTTCAGATGACTGCCCAGCACTGATGCCTGCACCTGGGCGTTATGTTCAACAAACGTTGCCTATAGAAGAGTAACTTAATAACAGCTTTCAGCCGTCCGCTGTAAGCCGTCAGTAAAAAGCACCGAGCCTTCAAGCTCGGTGCTTTTTTGTTTTATCTGACGGCTGAAAGCTTACCGCTGTGGCTTAAGCTGTGTTTTAGAGGTTTATTCCCTGTGGGCTCTTGAGCCGTGGGCACAGATAGTGGATCATAGCCCTTTGATAATGCCGTTCCCACGTTCGAGGTGTATGAATGAGTCAGGTGGACCCCAGTCCTAGCAATTTTATTCGCCAAATCATTAATGAAGATTTGGCCAGTGGCAAGCATCAGTCAATACAGACCCGTTTTCCGCCAGAGCCAAACGGTTATCTTCATATTGGTCACGCTAAATCCATCTGTCTGAACTTTGGTATTGCCCAGCATTACCAAGGGAAGTGCAATTTGCGCTTTGATGATACAAACCCAGAAAAAGAAAGTGTTGAGTACGTTGAATCTATTCAACGGGACGTGCGCTGGTTGGGTTTCGAATGGAGTGGTGATATTCGCTATTCATCAGATTATTTTGAGCAGTTATATGGCTACGCCGTTGAGCTGATTGAAAAAGGGCTGGCGTATGTGGATGAGCTAACACCGGAAGAGATCCGTGAGCACCGCGGGACTCTCAAGTCACCTGGCCGTAACAGCCCTTACCGTGATCGTCCTATTACTGAAAGCTTAGATCTGTTCACTCGCATGCGTAACGGCGAGTTTAAAGAAGGTGTTATTTGCCTACGCGCGAAAATAGACATGGCATCGTCCTTTATGGTGATGCGCGATCCAGTATTGTATCGTGTACGCTTTGCCCATCATCACCAAACCGGTGATAAGTGGTGCATCTACCCGATGTACGACTTTACCCATTGTATTTCTGATGCATTGGAAGGGATTAGCCACTCGTTATGTACCTTAGAGTTTCAAGATAATCGCCGTCTGTATGATTGGGTGCTAGATAACATCAGCATCGACTGTCATCCACGACAGTATGAGTTTTCTCGTCTGAATCTTGAATATACGATGATGTCTAAGCGCAAGCTCAATCAGCTGGTAGTCGAAGGCCATGTTGAGGGTTGGGATGATCCACGGATGCCGACTATTTCGGGTCTGCGTCGCCGAGGTTATACCCCTGCAGCAATTCGTGAGTTTTGTTTACGTATTGGTG
The DNA here is from genome assembly GCF_042676125.1 of Oceanisphaera ostreae. Classification (NCBI taxonomy): domain Bacteria; kingdom Pseudomonadati; phylum Pseudomonadota; class Gammaproteobacteria; order Aeromonadales; family Aeromonadaceae; genus Oceanisphaera; species Oceanisphaera ostreae. Next base: position 187,163 of record NZ_JBHTJS010000035.1, on the reverse strand, counting down.
TCACTAAGCAAGACAACACCATTGAAATGGGCATGCTAGAAGCGTGTATCCGTGACGATCTCAACGAGAATGCTCCCCGCGCTATGGCGGTATTAAATCCGGTGCGTTTGGTGATTGAAAACCTACCTGCAGATCATGAAGAAATATTGCAGGCACCTTTGCATCCCAGCAAACCAGAGATGGGTACGCGTGCGCTACCGTTCTCTCGAGAAGTTTTTATTGATGCTGCGGATTTTCGTGAAGAAGCCAATAAAAAATATAAGCGTTTGGTGTTGGGTAAAGAGGTGAGATTACGTAATGCCTACGTGATTAAAGCTGAGCGCGTAGAAAAAGACGATTCAGGTAATATCACTACTATATTTTGCAGCTATGACGCCGATACCTTGGGTGAGGCTCCAGCTGATGGCCGTAAGGTAAAAGGCGTTATTCACTGGGTGTCGGCAAGACATGGCGTGCCTGCCGAAGTTCGTTTGTACGACCGACTGTTCAATGTGCCTAACCCTGGTGCTGTTGAGTCTCTTGAGGCAACATTAAACCCAAGGTCCTTGCAAGTATTGCAAGGGGCTATCGTTGAACCCTCGCTGTGTGAGGCTAAACCTGAACAAGCGTATCAGTTTGAGCGGGAAGGCTACTTCTGTCGCGATAGCCACAGCGAAGGCATGGTGTTTAATCTTACGGTGGCACTGCGTGACGTGTGGGGCAAGGAAGAGAGCGCGTAAGAGAAGCGGTACGCTTTACGCCGTACGTTAAAGCCATACACCCTCTTGCTTTACTGGCGGTGTATGGCTTTTACAGGTGCAGTGAGAGATGATGCGCATTACGACTATTCCTTAGCGCATTGATAAAACCCATAAAAAAAGCCGCAGAACTCTGCGGCTTTTTTGTGACTGTGAAGGTCATTGCTTATTTTTCTTCATCATTATGACGGCAAGGATTGTCATGGCAATGGCCGTAGAGATACAAGCTATGATTGGTCAATTTAATATTAAACTGATTAGAAATAACCTGTTGGCGCTCTTCAATAATTTCATCGTGGAACTCGATGACTTTACCGCAGTCGAGGCATACTAGATGGTCATGATGCTCTTGAGTTGCCAGTTCGAACACCGACTTGCCGCCTTCAAAGTGATGGCGGGCAACGATGCCGGCATCATCAAATTGGTTTAGCACGCGATAAACGGTAGCTAAACCAATTTCTTCACCCTGATCAATCAGCATTTTGTACAGATCTTCCGCACTCACATGCTCAGTGTCCGGATGCTGCAGGAGTTCAAGGATTTTTACGCGGGGTAGCGTCACCTTGAGACCTGCTTTTTTCAACGCTTGGTTGTTGTCAGCCATAAGAATAAAGTTTCGCATTTCGTGTGGTTATTGCTTTCATTGTGCGTGTTCTTAGCTTTAAAGGCAACCGCAATCTGGTTTTGTCGGCCTGTGCCATGATCCGGAACAATAAGCCTGTTAGTGTTACTTTTATTTGTTAATATTGGATTCTTTCATACTGGTCAGATGAGTCGAATGAAACGGATATTTGCCCGCCCGCGCTTATTAAAAGTCTTAATGAACTGTTGGCCCCCTTTTTGGGGAGCGGGCATCTGTATTGAACGACTGAGCCCGGACTATCGTTATTGTCGGGTTAGGTTAAGTTTAAGATGGTGGAATAGAAATGCTAATCGCACTCAATATGGTGGTAGCTTGTTCTCTATGACAGATCCTGTCTACTCAATGCTTTTAATGGGGAGCCTAGGAGAGGACTATTATATCTGGGATAGAGCAGCTTCCATTACCTTTCTTAAGCCAGGACTAAGTCGGGTTTATGCTGATATTCATTTGAGCCAAGAGCGGCTTGATGAGATACTTAGTGCGACCCAAGATGGTCATAAACACTTTCCTCAATTTCGTATTAATATTATCGATGAGGAAGGGACATTAATTGCAGAGGTGGAACGAACCCTTTACGTGCGTAAAAAAAGAGCAAGTTAATGATGTACTAGAAGATAGAACAAATTTTCCTTACGTCATGGTTTGTAAAATAATTTGCGGTTAGTAGGGAACTTCGTCCATACTTAGCATGACTAAGTGGTCTTTTTGATCATCATAGAAACAAGGAGCATGTAATGCGCAATAAAATTATGTTAACTGCTGGTATCGTTGGTACTTTGATGCTGGCCGGTTGTAGTTCAAATACTGCTGTTGAAACTAAATTGGACGGCTTGTCTCAGGACATCCAAGCAGTTCAACAGGGTCAGCAAATGAACTCTGCTAAAATTGATCGTTTGGCTGCTGATGTTGCTGAAGCTCGTGCTTCTGCAGATCGCGCTAACTCTCGTCTGGATCAGATGGGTCGTTACACCAAGTAATTTTGGTGTCGCGGAAAAAAGCCTGGCTTCGGCCAGGCTTTTTTTTGTCTAAATTTCAATAAGAGCCGCGAGGTGTAAAACGTAAGGGGTTACGTTTTACACCTCACCGTATTTAAGGTAACTGGCCTACCACTTGGGGCATACCTTGACGGTGACTAATGATTTGCTCAATTAGCTCTCGACTAACACCTTGCTCTATTAAAGGCATTAAGGCGGCCATATCCAAAGGACGGTCGTCTGCTAAGCCCTCAGGTGTTAATGGCTCATGGGATTCAATAAATGTCTGACCATACTCATCGGTGCTCACTTTAAGCGACTGGTTAACAATTTGTACCTGTACGCCTCGGTCTACTTGGGCAAACAGCCACTCAACATGTTCAGGGTACATACGAATACAGCCAGCACTCGCGCGTAAGCCCACATCTAATGGGTCGTTGGTGCCATGAATAAGATATTCACCACTGCCATAAGCAAGGCGCATAGCGTACTGACCCAGTGGGTTATCGGGCCCTGCAGGTACCACTGCGGGTAGTGGCTTGCCCATTTTTTCGTACTCGCGGCGAGTCGTGGTGGTGGGTGTCCAAGTGGGATTTTTACGCATCTGGCTGATGCTGGTGGTCATTTCTGGTGTTGCCCGACCTACACGGCCAATGCCGATAGGGAATACATACACGTCGCTGCCATCTTCTGGATAGTAATACAGGCGTAACTCGGCCAAGTTAATCACGATACCTTTAGTATCGGCTCGCGGTAAGAGTAACTGATTTGGGACGATTAACTCTTGACCTGGTTTTAATAAGAGCAAGTCTTGCTCTGGGTTAGCAGCCAGCAACAAGATAGGGCTTACCCCATAATAACGAGCAAGGCTGGCTAAGGTGTCACCCTTTTGCGCTGTATGTAGTAATATTTGGCCTACCGGCTGGCCTTTATTTTCAGGCAAGGGCAGGGGGGTGATGTTAGCTAGTGCCGAGGTCGCCGGCAGTAGCAGGGCGAACAGTAAAACACTCAATTTTTTCATTAGTAACACTCTCGCAAACGTTATCGTCGTTATGTGGTCGATGGGATCGATGTGACTATATTGAATTTACAAGGTTGAAGATACAAAAAAGGGACGCATCTTTGCACCCCTTATTAGACCAGAAAGAGCGGATTAAGATTCCAGCTCTTGCAGACACATTTCTTCGTATATTTGCTTACACCAGTCTTTCACTCGTTTTTGAGTCAGTTCGGGTTGGCGGTCTTCATCAATCCCTAAACCAATAAAGTGTGCGTCGTCTACCAGTGCACGAGATGCTTCAAATTCGTAGCTTTCGGTTGGCCAATGACCAATGATGATAGCGCCTTTTGGTTCAATAATTTCACGTAGCGTACCCATGGCATCCAAAAAATACTCGGCATAGTCTTCTTGGTCGCCGCAGCCAAAAAGGGCTACTAATTTGTCGTTGAAATCGATGTTTTCAAGCTCGGGAAAAAAATCATCCCAATCTGCCTGAGATTCGCCATAGTACCAGGTAGGAATACCCAGTAGCAGCAGATCGAAACCGGCAATATCTTCTTTAGTACTTTTTGCAATGTCACGTACTTCAATCAGATTTTTGCCTAGTTCTTTCTGGATCATCTTGGCGACGGCTTCGGTATTGCCGGTATCACTTCCAAAAAACAGACCTACACTTGCCATAATAATGTTGCACCTGTCGAAAATTGTGGATGGTCAGGCCCATTGGCCTATTGGCTGTCCTGCAGCTCAAGCTGTTGTAACAGCAAGGCTTGGATCAAATCGGCTCGGCTAAGCTGCTGCTCGGCGGCCAGTAAATTTAGTCTATTGAGTAAGCTTTGGTCGACTTTTAACTCTATGCGGCTTAGGCCGCGTTCGCGATCTCGCTTCAGTTGATTACGCTTATTGAATTTAAGTTGTGCTTCACGGGGCAGAGGGTTAGTTTTTGGCCTACCCCGCCTGCGTTCATCGGCAAACAAATCCAGCGTAGTTCTATCAGTATCTTGCTTAGCCATGGGTTAACCGATGCCGCCTCCTTCCCAAGCGGCTTCAATAATGCCTTTGGCGACGAAACCGGCACAGCCTAAAAACAACACGGACCACACAATGTAACGGCCAAACTTGGGTACATTGCCTCGCTTGAGCACATCTTGAATAGCCAATCCAATCAACAGGAATATGGCTAAGAAAAAGAACTTAAGGCCCCACGTTTCTAGCAGCTCGATTTGTTCTAAAGACATCATGTAGTCCGACCATTATGAATTGGCGCCACTATAACATAAAGGATTTAGGGCTGTTAACTGGGCTGGGCAAGGAAATCCAGCACCAGACGATTAAATAGCTGTGGTTTTTCTGCGTGCAACCAATGGCCGGTGCCGGGTATTACTTTGGCTTTGGCATTGGGGAACTGGCGTACTACCTCGGCCTGATACTCAGGGATAAGATAATCAGACTCGGCCCCTTTAATAAATAATACCGGGCCCATGTATGGCTCCTTAAGCCCTGGCCAGTTCATAATGTCGGAGTAGTGCTCCAGCAATGCGGTTACGTTAAAGCGCCACGTTGTGGGACTATTGGGCACAAACGACTTGAGCAAAAATTGGCGCACGCCCATTATTTGCACATGTTGGCTGAGCACGGCATCGGCGGCTTTTCGGTCATCACAGCCGGCTTCTGCCACCGCTTTTAAACCAGCAAACACCTCGTTATGGCGCGCTTTTGTATAAGCCACGGGAGCCATATCTGCGACCACGATCCCACCAATAAGGTGGGGCGCAAGGCCTGCGGTCATCATGGCAACCTTGCCGCCCATGGAGTGGCCCACCAGAATGGGATTCTCCAGCTCGAGCTGAGCGATAAGTGCCAATATGTCCTCGGCCATATTCTGATAGTTCATCTGTTCACTGTGCGGCGACAGACCATGATTACGTAGATCAATGGCAATCACGTCATAGTGCTCGGCTAACGCTTTACTCAGGCCATTTAAATTATCCAAACTGCCAAATAAACCGTGGATCACAATCACCGTTTGGCCTTGGCCTTGGCGACGAAAATTCAATTGCATGGGTACTTCCTGATGAGGAATCAAGTGAGATATTGTTGCCTGAGAGAACATAAGGCGCAACCTGCTTGGGCACATCGCCCGCTCCATGTATAATCATGCTCCGTCATTGGGAGTGGACATGCCAAAAAATATGATGAAAACCATAGAGGTAGATGAAGATCTTTATCGTTATATTGCCAGCAATACGCGGCATATCGGTGAAAGTGCCTCAGATATATTACGCCGCCTGCTGCAGTTAGAGCAGATGGTCGCTCAGGTTGAGGCACAAACTGCGCCTTTAGCTGAGCCATCAACAACGCCAGCCGAGGTGCAAATCGGGCAGCGCATAGAGCAGATGTTGCAAAGCGACGTGTTGGCTGAGCAAGAGTCGGCTATCGATCGCTTTATGCATATATTATCGGTTTTATATCAAGATAATCCGAGCGCGTTTGCCCAAGCGAACGACATTAAAGGCCGTAAACGTATTTATTTTGCTGACGATGAAGCCGCTTTGCTTGCTAGTGGTAACACCACTAAACCCAAAGCCATTGCGGGCAGTCCTTATTGGGTGATAACCAACACCAATACTGGACGCAAGCGCAACATAGTGGCGCAATTAATGGCTGCCATGGGCTATTCCCACAGTGTGATTGAACGAGTGTGTCACAGCATCTAACTTAGATCTAAATCAGCATAAGGAAGGGTTATGAGCAGACATCCCAGAGCGGGTATGCGTGCTAACGCCGCCGAATTAGTTAATATTCCGCGATTAATGGCCGCATATTACCAGTGCCGACCCGATGTTTCCCAAGCGGAACAAAAAGTGGCGTTTGGTACCTCGGGTCATAGAGGATGTGCCCTGGATTTCAGCTTTAATGAGCGCCATATCCATGCTATTTGCCAGGCCATTGCTGAATATCGACATGCCCAACAACTGACCGGGCCGTTATATTTAGGCATGGATACTCATGCCTTATCAGAAGCGGCGTGGGGCTCGGCATTAGAGGTATTAACCGCTAACGGCATTACAGTAAAGATACAGTCAGATAGAGGTTATACACCCACTCCGGTGGTGTCGCATGCCATTCTTAATCATAACCGCGCACACCCAGAAGCGTTGGCCGATGGCATCGTGATTACGCCGTCTCATAATCCCCCTCGAGATGGCGGCATTAAGTATAACGGTGCCGACGGTGGCCCGGCCTCTAGTGCGGCCACCGGTTGGATCCAAGACCGAGCGAATAACCTTATTGCCCAAGACGGCGAGGGAATCTGTAAACAGCCCCTCAGTCAAGCACTGGCGCAAGCGGTGCCGTTTGACTATATTGAGCATTATATAAGCGAGTTGGGTGAAGTGGTTGATATGGCCGCGATTCGTGACGCTGGCCTGCGCATAGGTATCGACCCGCTTGGCGGTGCCGGCTTAGCGTATTGGCCGCACATTGCCGAACGCTATGGGTTAGATATTACCGTGGTTAACCCTAGTCAAGATCCCACGTTTTCTTTTATGACCTTGGATCACGACGGCAAAATTCGCATGGACTGCTCCAGTCCCGATTGCATGGCCAATTTACTGGCAATGAAAGACGACTTTGATATTGCCTGCGGTAATGATCCCGATTATGACCGCCACGGTATTGTCGATGATGGGGGGTTAATGAATCCTAATCATTATTTGGCCGTGTGCATTCATTATTTGTTTACCCACAGACCCGCTTGGTCAAAGGAGCTAGCAATAGGTAAAACCTTGGTATCCTCTTCAATGATCGATCGCGTGGCCGCGCAGTTAGGTCGACGGTTGATAGAAGTGCCTGTGGGTTTTAAATGGTACGTTAATGGCTTACTTGAAGGTCAACTGGGCTTTGGTGGCGAAGAAAGTGCCGGAGCGTCGTTTTTACGTATGAACGGCCAAGTGTGGAGCACCGACAAAGACGGTTTTATTCCTTCTTTGTTAGCAGCAGAAATTTTGGCGGTGACCGGGCTCACCCCTCATCAATACTACGCACAGCTGGTTGAGGAGCTAGGCAACCCTGTGTATTGCCGTGTTGATGCGCCGGCGACCTTCGCCCAAAAACAAGTATTGGCCAAGCTAGAAGCCGATGCCATTGATGCCGACATGCTGGCGGGTGACCCGATTATTGCACGGCTCACTCAGGCGCCGGGCAATGGGGCTGATATTGGTGGCCTAAAAGTGGTGACCGATCACGGCTGGTTTGCCGCCAGACCCAGTGGCACTGAGCAAGTTTATAAAATTTATGCCGAAAGCTTTCGGGGTGCCGAGCATCTCGAACGCCTAATCAAAGAAGCACAAGCGCTGGTGAGCGCCACCTTCGCCAAGGCTGGCGTGTAGTTAATAGCCGTGAGGAGTAAGGTGTGAGGTGTTTAGTTTCTTACTCCCTTACTCCTCACTATCGTTAATATGTGAGGTGAGTGTGCATGAACGCAAGCCAGCTTAATGACTTTTTAGCGCTCAGCCGAGCTAATCCGCAATATCTTGCCCCCTTTAGCGAAACCTTACCCGATGGCGGGCACATCTATGTGTGGGACACCGGCGTGATATGCATTGAGCCGTCAACGCCGGCAAATAAAGACGTAGTGTTGTCCTGTGGGATTCATGGCAATGAAACCGCTCCCATAGAGCTATGTGCTCGATTGCTCAGCGAGATTGTCAGTGGCCGCTTATCTTGCCAGCAGCGGTTATTGCTGATTTTTGGTAACCCCACGGCCATGAACCTAGGAGTAAGAGAGGTCGAAGAAAATCTGAACCGATTATTTTCAGGGGCTCATGGTTTAGGTACTTATGGCGAGGAGAAAACGAAAGAGGGGAATAAAGCCGGATCACAAAATTTAGAGAGAGAGCGGGCGGCTTGGCTTGAGCACTATGTGTCGCGGTTTTACCAAACGCGAGCCCAAGATAACGTTGAGCGACTCCATTACGACTTACATACCGCCATTCGCCCTTCTAAATATCAGCAGTTTGCAATTTACCCCTTCACGCATGGTCGGCCTTACCACAAAGGGCAACTGGCATTTTTATGTAATTCAGGGGTCGACACTATTTTATTAGCTCACGGGCCTACTACTACCTTTAGCTACTTTAGTGCTCATCAGTTTGGCGCCCATGCTTTTACGGTTGAGCTAGGCAAGGTGCACCCCTTTGGCGATAACGAAGCTAGCCAAGTAGCGGCCTTAGAGCATAATTTAACCCAGCTACTACAAACGCCTGATTGGCAGCCAATGCCATTTGATATTGCACGCATTCGCGTATTTAACGTGTGCCAGGAAATCATCAAGCAAAGTGAACAGTTTTGTTTTCATTTCTCTGATGATGTCGCTAACTTTAGTTCTTTTTCACCGGGCACACTGTTGGCCGAAGATAATAAGCAGCAGTGGACGGTGGGTAACAAGGAGCAAGCGGTAATTTTCCCCAATGCCAACGTTGCCCTACAGCAACGGGCAGCACTAATGGTGGAACGTACTGAATTAAAAGAGAATATGCTGTATTAACCTAGTCTGAAAAGTAAGTTGACGACGGACAGAACTGTTGAGTTAGATCACTGTGTAGGCGTTTAGTATCATTTTTTAATTTATATTGTGAACAAAATGTAGATTTTTGGTGTCAAAGTGTGTAATTTATTTACCTGTCAACATGAAGCAATCAACATACAAATGACGCCATTTAATTTATAAAAACCAGAGCGTTATACTTTAGACAAGTGAAGGAATCACGTAATGAAGAAAATTACTAAGCGCATTTTAACCGTTTCTACTCTGGCCATAGCTGTCTCAGCAGTACCACAAGTTAGTGCTGCTAACTGGTCTGATACTTTTGTTGGCTATCGTTATGGTACTGAATTCACCGAGCCTAAGAACAATAAAGATATTACTAAGCACATTCTTAGCCTGACTCATGTCAGTGGTTATGATTACGGTCAGAACTTCTTCAACTTGGATTTGCTGCAGTCTGATGAAAACGATCCTGCCGCAGGCACAAAAAACGATGGTGCCTTGGAAGCCTATGTTACTTACCGCCATCAGCTGCACTTGGGTAAAGTATTCGATGCCGATTTAAGCTTTGGTCCAGTAAAAGAAGTTGCCTTAACTGCTGGCCTAGATTTAAATACTAAAAATACTGGAGTTGCTCCACGTAAAAAAATGCTGGTAATAGGCCCCACGCTAAAGTTTGATGTGCCAAAAGGTTTCCTTGACCTGAGCGTATTGTACGCTCATGAGCGTAATCACAACGCTTTCAATAACCCAGAAGACATCACCTTTAATGATTACACAGTCTATAACCTGAGCTGGGGCCTGCCATTTAATGTCGGCGTAGTACCAATGAAGTTCCAAGGCTTCGGTAACTATAATACCGCCAAAGGTAAAGGCACCACCGACGAGCAGTTAGTGCGTACGTCCTTAATGGTTGATGTGGGTCAATTGGCCTTTAATAAGAGCAACACCGTATGGGCAGGTGTAGGTTACGAATACTGGCGTAACAAGTTCGGTATTCAAGGCGTAGATGGACTTGATACTGATGCGGCTACCGTTAACCTAGAATGGCATTTCTAAGTTAAGCACAGCCATGACTAACTCATAGTCATTAGCAATAAAAAAGAGCGCCTTAGGGCGCTCTTTTTGTTTTCGTAATATCACTGTGATTCTGGAGATGTTCTTCTGTTTTGTTAGTCTTGGCTATCTTGGGACCAAAAGGGTAGCGGCGATGGGTAAAAATATAATGATAGATACTGGCAAATCCGACCATAAACAAGGTGCCAAACAGCGTGGGTAAGATAAAGTCCATCGGCGCTAACTCGGGATCAGCCAAGTAAATGAGAATAGGGTTGGCACCAGCAGGGGGATGCAGGGTGTCGGTTAATACCATTAAGGTAAAACTTAATCCAAAGCAAACTGCCAAGCCGATCATGGGATCAGGAATAAACTGTAAGCCAAGAACCGATAAAATAGTGGTTAACAAATGGCCTAAAATAACGTGCTTTGGCCGAGATAAAGGGGCCGAGGGCAGTAATAATAACAACACTAGCGTCGCTCCCAAAGGCGCGCTCAATACCATGAAATGAGTCCAGCTTTTCAGATAACTTAGTATGATCACGGCAGTAAAGGCGGCTAAGCCTGCGAGGGTGGCGTCGCGCAGTCGGTGTTTCAGGTGCATATAACCTCAGTACAAAATGGTGAAGTGGATCACGGTTGAGCTAAAATTGTATTCAAAATACATATAAATTAAAAGGCAGACGTAAAACCCTAATGTTATAACTTAATATCGGAGGCGATATGAGTGAGCATGAATCACTGCGAAAGGCGTTGTCTTGGTTGTTAGAGCATCAGACCATTGATGGGCACTTGATTGGTGAAGCCAGTCGACATTTCGATTTATCACCGCTTGATGAAGCTTTTTTGCAGCAATATTTTGTTGAGCGACAGCATCGGCAACCCCCCACTTCGGCCAATCATACATCAAAAAAGCCAAAAAACAGCCATAATGACTAATTAGTCAGCAGTCAGACGTTCAACTGTTTACAGACGCCATAACTATCAGTATTATTCGTCTCGTTCGGAGGGGTGGCAGAGTGGTTGAATGCACCGGTCTTGAAAACCGGCATGGGTTTATAGCCCATCCAGGGTTCAAATCCCTGCTCCTCCGCCATAAGAAAACGAAAAAGGCCTTGCTGCAAAGCAAGGCCTTTTTTGTGTTTCAGGTGAAGAAAACGAAATTAAACCTAAAAATCAAATCCAAACCTATTTTTGCCACGGAACCCACAGAATCCACGGAAAAATAGAGAGCAAATCTGAAATTATTTATTAGTAAGGCCTAAAGTAAAGCTTAAACCATAAGTTAAATTTAATGACTAACCATCCAGCTCTATCGCGCCAGTAGCGCAGGGCTACAAGGTAGTATTATACCAATAAATAAGTAGTCTGCTTTTACTTCCTATAAAGGTCGGATAAACGGCCTACTCCACCGACACGCTGCAAGCACATCCATGTGGCGCTCAAACACATGACATCCTTGTCATGTGATGGTCGGTGGAGCAGTGCCCTTCATCCTCTCCTATATCCCTCAGGTGACTGATGACGTTGTCTACAGGCAACTCGATGCTTGCAAAGAGGTAACGGAGATCGCCTCCCACGACCGTGAAATGCCAAGGACGGCATTTCCCGAGCGGTTTATGGCGCGTCGTGGGAGGAGGCTCTGTTGCCTCTAACACTCCAAGCTTTAAAATAGATCAAATATTTAGTGGGATTGGTATTAGTCGAGCGCTTCCCGAAGGAGTTGGTCTTACCAATAAAATCCATTGCCATTTTTCCGTGGGTTTTGTGGATTCCGTTGCGAGAAAGTCTTTAGTCTTGAATATTTTTTTATTTATTATCAGATGACACAAAAAAACGCCGCTTAATGCTAAGTGGCGTTTTTACAGCGTGCAGAAGTGTCGGTGTGACTTAGCGCTGTGCTATTGCCGTAATCATGCGATCCAGTGCTTGTTCTAGCATGGCGCGCGGGCAGCCGAAGTTGAGGCGGATAAAGTTGCTGCCACCAAATTGGCCACCGGATGAAACACCCACGCCGGCTTGTTCAAAAAAGCCCACCGGATCGTCCAACTCAAGCGCACTAATATCAATCCAGGCTAAATACGTTGCCTCAGGGGATAACACTTTAACGCCAGGCACTTGATTAAGGCGCTCTACCAGCAAGTCACGGTTTTGGCGCAGATATACTAACTGTGCGGCTAGCCATTCGTCACCGTCCTGATATGCGGCTTCTGCGGCCACAAATCCCAGTAGATTCACATCGGCCATAATACCGCGAGCGGCTCGGGTAAAGCGGTTGCGCAGTTCAGGGTTAGGGATAATGGCAAACGAGCAGCACAAGCCGGCAATGTTAAAGGTTTTGCTCGGCGCCATTAAAATCACGCTGCGGCTAGCGGCATCGGCGTTAACAGCTGCATAGGGAATATGTGGTTTGCCTTCGTCAAGCAGCAGATCACAGTGAATTTCGTCTGAGCAGACAATCACATTATGGCGCTCGGCAATTTCGTTAATCGCCAATAATTCTGCTTGAGTATAAATAGTGCCACCCGGGTTGTGCGGGTTACACAATAAAAACAGATCACTGTTTTGGGCTTGCTGCTCTAGCTGCTCTAAATCTAGCAACCAACGGCCATCTTTTTCTACCATATCTACATAAGCGGCCTTGCGACCATGAAAGCCGGGTGCCTGCAAGAACGGGTAATAAATTGGCTTGGCAGTAATAATATTACTAGTAGGTTCAGTAAAGGTATCGCAGACAAGGTTGAGTGCAGGTACCACACCGGGCATATAGACCAGCCAGTCGGCTTCTATTTGCCAGTTATAGCGGTCGGCCATGCGCTTGATGATCAGCTCAGTTAACTGGGAGCTGGGGCGACTATAGCCAAAAATTCCGTGCTCAACGCGCTCAGCTAATGCCTTAATCACTGCGGGGGGCGCTTTAAATTCGGTATCCGCGACCCACATGGGCAAGATATCGGTGCCTTCGTATTTTAGCCACTTAAGTGCGCGGGTAGGGCGACGGTCTATCCACTGATCAAAATCAAACATTGGGGGTCCTTGTCAACAGTAAGGGGTTTAGCATAAGGAAGCGCTTGGCAGCTGGCAAGATCAAGCGTTGGCGGTGTTGTCATCGGGTAGGCCATAATGATGGCGGATTAGCGTTAGCAGCAGGCTAGCTGCCGGGCCTGGAGGCGTTGAGCGTGGCAATATTAAATGCGTAAAACGCTTACGTTGCACTTGATTGGCCATGGTGAGGCGGGTGAGTGTATTGCTCTCAACTAATGGAGCCACCACATCGTGCGGCAACCAAGCAAAACCAACACCTCGGCGCAGTAAAGACAGCGTATCGTGCAGGTGGTTAATAACCCAAGGTTGCTCTGTGCCCTCCCAGCCTTCTTCAGTCTCGTTGCTTTCTGCGAGTACTAGCTCTAGCTCTCGTTCAAGCTCGTGAGGGCTGACCTCATTTAGCCCCGCCAACCGGTGTTCTGGTGAGCAAACGGGTACATACACAGTGGTGGTCAGTGGCAGACAGGTCACGCCGCTAAAAGCACGACTGGCAAACACCAAGTCGGCGGCCCGTTTGTCAACCACCGCCTTACATCCAGAGGGTTGAGCTTCAATTAAATGAATTCGACACCCTCGTGATCGCCCAGAAAATTCAGCTAATGCTTGATACAAAGGCTGTCGTGGCAAAGAGGCTTCTATTACTAAGCGTAAAATAGGCTCCCAGCCGCTGGCTAATATATCCGCCAGTAATTCCAGTTCTTCTATACCCTGGGTGAGCTTGCGTGAACGGCGTAAAAACACCTCGCCTTCTGGAGTGAGAAAAGCCTTACGGCCTTTTACTTCCAATAGTGCTACCCCTAATCCTTGCTGCAATTTTGCTACCGCATGGTTTAAGGAAGACTGGCTTTTATTCAGTACTTCTGCGGCTTGTGCATAACCGCCATGGTCGACCACCGCCTGAAATATCCGCCATTGCTCTACCGTACTTTTGGGACGATACATGGCTTGTCATATCCTTTTGACGAGAAGCTCAGAACACATATCTGAGCCCATAATAAAGGCCGACTTCCGGCCGGTGTTTATCAAGACGCAGGGCGCAACTTATCTGGCTGAGCATCAAGGGATTGGCCACTGATCTCTTGGCTATCCGAGCCCATTAAATACAGATAAAGCGGCATAATTTGCTCAGGTGTACGCAGGGTGGCGGGATCTTCACCAGGATATGCCCGCGAGCGCATATCGGTGCGAGTAGCTCCGGGGTTAATACAGTTAACTCGCACCTGAGTATTGCTGAGCTCATCGGCCAGCACCTGCATCATGCCTTCGGTGGCAAACTTTGAAATGGCATAGCTGCCCCAGTAGGCGCGACCTTGTTTACCCACACCCGAGCTGGTGTAAATAATAGAAGCCTGCTCGGTGGCTTTTAACAATGGCAGCAGAGCTTGAGTCATTAAAAACTGCGACTTGAGGTTAATTTGCATCACCTTGTCCCACTCATCTTCGCCAATCATATTAAATGGACCGAGCACGCTTAAATGACCGGCGTTAAACAGCACCCCATCTAGGCGACCAAACTGCTGTTTCAACGTTTCGGCCATCTGTTGGTAATGATCTTTCGTTGCGCCTTCTAGATCGAGCGGAATAATTGCAGGCTCCGGGCTACCTTGGGCAACCAGCTCGTCGTACACGGCTTCTAGTTTGCTCACGGTTCTACCTAACAGCACCACGGTGGCGCCATGGGCCCCATAATATAAGGCGGCTTGGCGGCCGATACCGTCGCCGGCGCCGGTGATTAAAATCACTTTTTCGTTAAGTAAATCAGCAGCTGCTTGATAGTTATGCATATCGGCTTTGTCTCTTGATAATCGTTAGTAACTCCGATCAAACCAGACTCTGAGCAGGGATGCTAGTGCTGAAAGCCAAAATCAAGGTAAAAAGGCCATTGGTGTTCTCGGCCAAGACTTTTACAATGGAGTATTAACTTGGCTAAATAGTGCTATCTGAAGGAAACATCATGCTGGAATTTTTATATGAATATGGCCTGTTTGCTGCCAAAGCAATCACTTGGGTTGTCGCCATTGGTGTGATAGTCGCGTTAATTGCAGGCACGGCTACACGGAAAAAAAGCAGTGGCGATAAGCTAGAAATAGAAGATTTGAGTGCCGATTTACGCCGCCAGCAGCAGCAATTACAGTTGGCTACGGCGGCCAACGATAACGAGCGCAAAGCTCTTAAACAACAATTTAAACAAGCAGCTAAGGCTGAAAAGAAACAAACCGAGTCTATTGCTCGGCTCTATGTGCTGGATTTTAAAGGCAGCATGGACGCCCACGAGGTGAGTGGCTTAAGTCGCGAAATTACCGGATTGCTGCAACTGGCAAAAGAGGGCGATGATGTTTTGCTGCGTCTTGAGTCTGGTGGCGGTGTCGTACATGGCTATGGGTTAGGTGCAGCTGAGTTAGCGCGATTGAAAGCCAAGGGTCTGCACCTGACGGTGGCCGTCGATAAAGTGGCCGCCAGCGGCGGTTACATGATGGCTTGTGTCGCCGAGCGAATTATAGCGGCACCTTTTGCTATTGTGGGCTCCATTGGCGTAGTGGCACAAATGCCTAACTTCAATAAATTTCTGAAGAGCAAAGACATCGACGTTGAGTTACACACGGCTGGTGCCTATAAGCGCACCCTGACCTTATTTGGTGAAAATGACGATGAAGGGCGCGCTAAGTTTCGCGAAGAGCTAGAGGTAATCCATCACCGCTTTAAAGACTTTATTGCCCAAAACCGCCCCGCACTGGCGCTAGACAAAGTGGCTACCGGTGAGCATTGGCTGGCAACCGATGCTAAAGAGCTTGGTTTGGTTGATGAGCTGTCTACTAGCAGTGAGTATTTGCTGGCGCAAAGTGAGCATAAACGAGTTATCCGCCTGCACTTTGCCCCTAAGCAAAGCTTAAAGCACAAGCTGGGCAAGGCGGCTGAAATGGGCGTGAGTCGTGCAATGGCAAAACTAATGGAAGCCGGCCAACGCCCGTTTAGCTAACTAAAAAAGACTAAATACTTCTTTGCCACGGAATCCACGGAACCCACGGAAAAATTAAGATGAGATAAGATCTAAAATTCCTAGATGTTAATATTTTATAAATAAAAAGGCCTTTTTCACCTTTTGGCTGTTTTTACGTCCGTGTTTTTCCGTGGATCCGGTGGCAAAAGTAGCTCTTAGGCTTTGGCTCTTAGGTTAAAGTCATATCACCCTTCACTCTTCACTCTTCACATGTTAACGCTGAAACGGATACACGGTACCTAGCTGTAGAATTTGCGTGAGCTCATCCAATGCGGTGCGCGACTCGTGCAATAGGGTAGGATCTCGTAAGTCATTCACACTAAGACGATCGCGATAATGCAGGTCAACCCACCGATTAAGGCGTGTAAACAGCGCCTCATTCATTAAGCACGCCGGATTAGTCGCTGCCAATTCAGCCTCATTTAATGCCACTCTTAATCGTAAGCAGGCAGGCCCTCCGCCGTTGCGCATGCTTTGTTTTACATCAATAAAATGTACTTCTTTGATCGGCGTATTTAAGTCGGGCAGAGTGTCTAAGTACGCTTTTACGCGGGCATTTTCAGCACATTCCGTGGGCGCAATAAGCGCCATATGACCGGGTTTGAGAGTGACAATTTGGGTGTTGAATAAATAGCTATTAATGGCATCAGCGAGCGGTACTTGTGCCTCAGATACCTCAATAAAATGTAGCGTTGTGCTCGGCATTTTTTGCCGAATATTGTGTAACGTCGTCTGCGTGTCCAAGAAGGCAGCTTGATGGTAGAACAGCACATTTTGATTACCCACCGCAATCACATCATTATGAAATACTCCTTGGTCGATAACGGTCGGATTTTGCGCAATAAAAATAGATGAGTGATCAGCCAAGCCATGTAGGCGAGCCACGGCACGAGATGCTTCTAATGTTTGGCGAGCCGGATAGCGTGTGGGTGCTGGCAGACTGGAGTCAAAGGCGCTACGTCCATACACGAACAATTCCAGCCCTGGCTTGCCGTAGTCGGCACACAGACGAGTATGATTGGCCGCGCCCTCGTCACCAAACGCATCGTTGGCCGGCAGTGCGGGGTGGTGACAAAAATACTGATCGTCTGCAAATACCCGACTCAAGATACGGCCTGTTACCTCATGCTCAATAGAGCGATGAAATTTATTAGTGAGATTTGCTGGGGTGAAATGTACGCGGCCATCTTGAGTATCTGCACTGGGGGACACGGTGGCGGCATTCGCGGTCCACATGCTCGAGGCTGAACAGCAAGCCGCCAGTAGAGCAGGGCTTTCGCGATAGGCTTTCTCTAGCACTTGGGTGTCATTGCCGCTAAAGCCCAGTCGGCGCAGGGTTAGCATGTCTGGACGCTCTTGGGGGGCTAAGACGCCTTGTACCAAACCGAGGTCGCGCAATGACTGCATTTTCTGCAGCCCTTGCTTAGCGGCTTGCTTTGGGTTGGAATGCTCATGGGCATTATGCTGTGAGGCGACATTGCCGTAAGACAAACCAGCGTAATTGTGAGTGGGACCCACCAAACCATCAAAGTTTGCTTCGCCCTGTACCTTTATACACGGTGTCATTACTCTGTCCTCCATAGATGTTCTTTATGCTCTCGGCGCTTAAAAATGTAACCGCGAGCCAGTATAGGTGGATTTATCTGTTAGTTGTAACCTAACATTAACAACTGCCCCTCTGTTTATGGTAACAATGCATAAAAAGCGGTCTAACAAGCAAGGTTATCAAAAAAGCGGTTGATTCTTGCGGGTATCAAGGCGTTAATAAGTACATATAAATTCAATTAATTTTTTTCCGGCACTAGCTTGGCAAATTTGCATTTTACGGCGTTTTCACTTATACAGCCGTCATTACCTTGCCGCCGGACCCCGAATGCGGGCCAGACCTTAAGGATTTAAACGCGCTTTATGAGTAAATCGCTGGTTATAGTGGAATCGCCTGCTAAGGCAAAAACCATCAACAAATATCTGGGTAAAGACTTCATCGTCAAATCCAGTGTCGGTCATGTGCGGGATCTCCCCACTGCTGGTTCTTCCGTCGCTAAAAAAGCGCCGGCCAAAAAAACAGACACTAAGTCGCTGAGTCCGGAAGCAAAAGCCAAACTCAAGCAACAAAAAGAACAAAAAGCGCTGATTACGCGCATGGGCATAGATCCTAATAATGGCTGGAAAGCCAACTATCAGGTGCTGCCCGGTAAAGAGAAAGTGGTTACCGAGCTGCAGGCACTTGCCGAGAAAGCTGACATCATTTATCTCGCAACGGATTTGGACCGCGAAGGGGAAGCCATTGCTTGGCACCTAAAAGAGCTGATCGGTGGTGACGATTCGCGCTTTAAGCGGGTAGTATTTAACGAGATCACTAAGTCGGCCATTCAAGATGCATTTAGTCAGCCGTCGGAACTAAACCAAAATCGCGTAAACGCGCAGCAAGCACGTCGCTTTTTAGACCGAGTAGTGGGCTATATGGTATCGCCGCTGCTGTGGAAAAAAGTGGCCCGTGGCTTGTCTGCCGGACGAGTGCAGTCGGTTGCGGTGCGTTTGTTAGTAGAAAAAGAACGTGAAATAAAAGCGTTCGTACCCGAAGAGTACTGGGATATACAGGCCGAGTTAAGCAACGATAAAAAGCTGGCGCTGTCGATGGCGGTGGCTAAATATCAAGGCAAAGAATTTAGACCTGATAACGAGCAAGACGCCATGGCAGCGGTAGCCACCCTTAAAGCCAGTCGCTTTGAAGTGGCCTCGCGAGATGATAAACCTACCCAAAGCAAGCCTCCGGCGCCGTTTATTACCTCTACTCTACAGCAGGCTGCCAGCACTCGACTCAGCTTTGGTGTAAAGCGCACCATGATGCTGGCCCAGCGCTTGTATGAAGCCGGTTACATTACTTATATGCGAACCGACTCTACTAACTTAAGCCAAGAAGCCGTGGCCAGCGCCCGTGATTATATTCAAGAGCAATATGGCCCCAGCTATTTGCCAGAAGATCCGAATGTGTACAGTGCTAAGGCCAATGCGCAGGAAGCGCACGAAGCCATTCGTCCGTCTGACGTCACACTCAGTGTCAGCCAACTAGATGGCATGGAAGCTGATGCCAAGCGTTTATACGACCTAATTTGGCGTCAGTTTGTGGCCTGCCAAATGGTGCCGGCCCTGTACGACAGCACCACCATTAAGGTAAAAGCAGATGATTACGAGCTAAAAGCCCGTGGACGTATCTTGCGCTTTGCCGGTTGGACCAAGGTACAAGAAGCCGCTACCGGCCGCAAAGGTGAAGACACAGTGCTACCGGCAGTACAAGCTGGCGAAGTGCTTAATCTCGAGCAGCTTGACCCTAAACAGCACTTTACCAAGCCACCTGCGCGCTTTAGTGAAGCGGCCTTGGTACGAGAGCTAGAAAAACGCGGTATTGGCCGGCCTTCAACGTATGCGTCGATTATCTCGACCATTCAAGATCGGGGCTATGTGAAGGTAGAAAGCCGTCGATTTTATGCCGAAAAAATGGGTGAAATTGTGGCTGACCGGCTGCAAGAAAGCTTTGCCGAGCTGATGAACTACGACTTTACCGCGCAAATGGAGAGTAAGCTGGATGAAATTGCTCACGGTGAGCTGAACTGGACTCAGGTATTGGATGCGTTTTACGCCGAATTTAGCGAAGAGCTGGGTAAGGCCGAGCAGCCGGCAGATGAGGGCGGTATGCGCACCAATGAAATGGTGCTTACCGATATTGAATGCCCAACTTGTCATCGAGAAATGGGCATTCGTACCGCCAGCACCGGGGTGTTTTTAGGCTGTTCTGGCTATGCACTACCGCCTAAAGAGCGGTGCAAGCAAACCATTAACCTAATACCTGGTGATGAGTTTGTGCTGGCCAATGACGAAGAAGCTGAAACTGATGCCCTGCGTGCTAAGCATCGCTGTCATAAATGCGGTACCGCCATGGATGCTTATTTGATTGATGATAAGCGTAAATTGCATGTGTGTGGCCAAAATCCCGACTGCGAAGGCTACGAGCTAGAAGAAGGGCAGTTTAAGCTAAAGGGCTATGAAGGTCCGATTATTGATTGCGATCGTTGTGAAGCGCAAATGCAGCTGAAAACCGGACGTTTCGGTAAGTATATGGCGTGCACCAACGAGGAGTGTAAAAACACCCGTAAGATCTTAAAGAGTGGTGAAGTGGCTCCGCCTAAAGAAGATCCGGTGCATTTACCTGAATTGCCGTGTACTCAGTCCGACGCGTATTTTGTGTTGCGCGATGGGGCGGCAGGCATCTTTATGGCGGCCAGTAACTTCCCTAAATCACGGGAAACGCGTGCGCCCTTGGTCGAAGAACTGGTACAGTTTAAAGACCGCTTATCGCCTAAGTTTTTGTATCTGACCGAAGCACCGGTTAAAGACCCCGATGGCAATAAGGCGGTAGTCCGTTTCAGTCGTAAAAACAAAGAGCAGTATGTGATGACTGAAATAGAGAAAAAAGCCACCGGCTGGACGGCCCATTATGTCGACGGCAAGTGGGAACAACGGCAAAAAGGCAAGAAATAATCGTTAAGGCCAGCGCAATGCGCTGGCCTTTTTGTTGTTAAGAGCGTGAAGAGTAAAAAGTGTAAGGGAGAATATTCTCAGCATGTACTAAGCACAGGCCTACTTGTATACGGGAGTGAATATGGATATTCATGAAGTGAGGCCGGGCATGATTTGTCATACCTCAGATAGCTCTGGTTATGTGTTAGAAGTGGATACAAAAAACCAGTTGATACTGTTACAGCGAGAGGATGAAACCATTCCTTTTCAGGTGCACGTTAGTGAGCTAATGGACGAACCCACGCCCTCTGGGTAGGCGGTAAGCCCATCCCCTTCGGGGAGCTGTTTGTTCGTCGTACGCAAAACTTAAGCCAAGCTTACCTAGGCGTGATGAAGCGTATCGGTACGCAGGGGGGCTGGGAAGTGGTCCTTTGCGTACGCCGTAAGTTAAAGGTAGTCTTTTGGCTTACGGCTTACGGCTTACGGCTTACGGCGCTGTTTACTCAGGTAGTAACTCTGCATGCAGGTCGTTAAGCACCTGTTCTGCATTGTCTTCGGGTATTAAGAAACACAAGTTATGAGAGCTGGCGCCGTAACAGATCATGCGCACGTTAACCTCTGCTAATGCCTTAAATACCTGAGTACCAATGCCGTTGACTTCATTCATGCGATTGCCGATTAATGCCACCAAGGCCAAGCCTTCTTCAACTTGAAGGTGACAGTGCTTGTCCAGCTCGGCGCGTACTTCATCGGTCAGTGACTCCGCCCCTGAGTCTAGCGTTAACGACACACTGATCACCGAGGTGGTAATCAAATCAACCGAAATTTTATGTTTGGCTAAAATACCAAACACTTCAGCTAAAAAGCCGTGTACCTGAAACATACTTTGGTTAGTCAGCGTGAGTAACACTTGGTTACGACGCAACGCCAAGGCGCGAAACAACGGTTGGCTTTCGGTGCTATTGCGGATCCAAGTTCCTCCCGCCTGAGGTTCTTTACTTGAACCAACAAATACCGGAATTTGCTTGCGCACGGCTGGTTGTAAGGTTGCTGGGTGTAATACTTTGGCGCCAAAGGTCGCCATCTCTGAGGCTTCGCTGAAACTGATTTCGCTAAGAGGACGGGCTCCGCTCACTAAACGCGGGTCTGTGGTGTAAATACCGGCTACATCGGTCCAAATTTGTACTGCCGTCGCCTCTAACGCTTCGGCCAGTAAGGCCGCAGAAAAATCACTGCCACCTCGGCCCAGTGTGGTGGTACGGCCGTCTTGGGCTGCACCAATAAAGCCTTGAGTGACCACTAATTGATTATCGAATAACGGCTTTAGTTCTTTTTCAACTTCAGCTTGCAGGGTCGCCATGTCGGGCGTTGCACGACTAAAACGATCGTCGGTGCGCATTACCTTACGCACATCAAACCATACCGCTGGAGTACCACGGTGGCGCAATAGCTCCACAAACAGGCGGGTCGACATTAGCTCGCCTTGCGCGACAATTTCATCGTGCAAAGCTTTAGTGGGGCTGATGGCCGCGCTGTCGGCCAGCTCTTTAATATGAATCAGAATATCTTCGATATGTCGGGTCAGCGTCTCGGGCTTGTCTAAGCTGTTCAGAATACCTTGCTGAATATCGGTTAACTGTTGCAGCAGCGTCGCACGAGCGCTGGGCTGGTTTTCGCCCGAGGCTAGCGCCACTAAGATGTTGGTGACGCCAGAGCTTGCGCTAAGCACCGCTAAACGGGTGTCGGGGTTTTGTTCGAGAATAGTGGCACAGCGATGCATAGCGTAGGCATCTACAACACTGGTTCCACCAAATTTAGCAACGGTTAACTGGCTCAAGTGCAGCTCCTTGATAGGCGCGATAATAGGTAATAATAACGAATATAAACCATGAGGCGGACAACAGGCTTTATGCCTTACGTATAGCGTACGACTTACAGCGTAAAGCTTTGTATATTCACGGGGTTAAACTAAGTCTTTCATCATAATTTTAGATTTACGCTGATAATTATACAGCGCTTGTTTACCCATGGGCAGTGCGGCGACATCTACCGGCTCAAAACCGCGTTCTCTAAACCAGTGAATAGAGCGAGTCGTTAAAATAAACAGCCGACTCATGCCGCGCTTCTTTGCCTGATCTTCTACTTTCTTTAGCAGCATGTCGCCCCGGTTTCCATGGCGGTAATCGGGATGAATCGCCACACAGGCCATTTCGGCCATCGACTCATCAGGAAACGGATATAAGGCGGCACAACCAATAATAGCACCGTCTTTTTCAATAATGGTGAACTGGTCTACTTCCATTTCTAGCTGCTCACGAGAGCGACGAACCAGTATACCGTCTTCTTCTAATGGGCGGATTAAATCCAAAATACCGCCAATGTCGTCAATGCGAGCCTGGCGGGCTTGCTCGGCACTTTGGTTGACCAGTTGGGTGCCCAAGCCATCTCGAGTAAATAGCTCTTGAATCAGCGTGCCATCTTCTTTATAGCTTACCAAGTGGCTACGGGGCACGCCGGCACGACAACTGGCAATGGCGGCGCGCAAGTAACGCGCCGTGCCGGATAAGGTATCGCCTTCGGCTATCAAGCGCTGTAAATGCGCTTCAGCCTCTTCGGGGAAGAGTTCTGGAATTGCCATGCCTTCTTCGTCAAGTACGCCGCGCTGAGAGCAAAAACCGATCAACTTGGTGGCTTTAAGCTCAATGGCAAGCCGGCGTGCTAACTCTTCAGAAGACAAGTTAAAGCTTTCGCCGGTGACCGAAAAACCAATCGGCGAGATTAACACGGTGGCTCCATTGGCGAGCTGATGATTAATGGTGTCGGTATGAATGCGGCGTACACGGCCCGAGTGTTGGTAGTCCACGCCATCGTCTATTCCTAGTGGCTGTGCGGTAACAAAGTTGCCGGTTACCACATTAATACGCGCATTTTGCATTGGGGTATTAATCAGGCCCATCGATAAACGGGCCATTATGTCCATCTGCAAGCCACCGCACACATCTTTGATAATGCGAAAGCTGTGTTCGTCTGTTACACGAGAGTGCTTATGAAATACATTTTCAAGGTTGGCTTCTGCCAAGCCCCGATCAATTTGTGGGCGAGCACCAAACACAATGACCAGTCGGATCCCAAGGCTAGTTAACAGCGCGATATCACTAATAATGTTGGGAAAATTTTCTTGATCGATGGCTTCGCCGCCTAACATCACCACAAATGTTGAGCCCCGGTGAAGGTTGACGTAAGGACTAGACTGACGAAAGGCTTTGACTAAAGCTGCATCGGTATCGCGCACGGAAAATCCCTTATAATCGCTGATTCAAAGGTGCATAGTCGTGAAAATTAATGCAAAAAACAAGACTAAATATTTACTTTTAGACGATTAACTTACATAGCTGCGCTATGGCTAAGGGCAAGTGAC
Source organism: Oceanisphaera ostreae (assembly GCF_042676125.1). NCBI lineage: Bacteria > Pseudomonadati > Pseudomonadota > Gammaproteobacteria > Aeromonadales > Aeromonadaceae > Oceanisphaera > Oceanisphaera ostreae. Next base: position 163,226 of record NZ_JBHTJS010000035.1, on the reverse strand, counting down.
GAGGTAAAGCCCTCTCTTAGTGTCTATGCATCGAGTTTTGATTATAAAAATGCGAGCGGCCCCAAATAATGCGACCTAACTTGCTATGGCCTTTATGTTAATCTGCAAACGAGGGGTAACCATAGAATAACCCCCGGTCGTAGCTATAGCCAAAATAACAAAAGCGAGAAAATACAATGCAAAGGAAACTGTGCTTATTCACTCTGGGGGGGGGGATAGCCATGTTTAGCTCCTCAGTGCTTGCGGCTGAGGCTCCGCTAGATTTAACCAGTTCATGGGTTGGCATTTTTGCCGTTATTATTTTTATCATTGCTTATCTGCTGGTGATGGGGGAAGAATCTTTAGGCCTGCGTAAGTCTAAGCCGGTGTTAGTGGCCGCCGGTATCATTTGGGTCGCCATTGGCTGGACTTATGTGAATCATGGTTTTGGTGATCTGCCTAAAGAAGCCTTTCGCCATAATTTATTAGAGTATGCCGAGTTACTGCTGTTCTTGCTGGTTGCCATGACGTACATCAGTGCCATGGAAGACCGGGGGTTATTTGATGCACTGCGTAGTTGGATGATACGGCGTGGTTTCAGCTATAAGTCGCTGTTCTGGTTAACGGGTATTCTGGCTTTCTTTATTTCACCTGTGGCGGACAACTTAACCACGGCGCTGTTAATGTGTGCCGTAGTAATAAAAGTGGCTGAAGGTGACAAGAAATTTATCAACCTGTGTTGTATTAATATTGTAATTGCGGCCAACGCCGGCGGCGTGTTTAGCCCGTTTGGTGACATCACTACCTTGATGGTATGGCAAGCCGGTATTATTCAGTTTAATGAGTTTTTTATTCTGTTTATTCCCGCCGTGCTCAACTATATAGTGCCGGCCGTTATTATGAGCTTCGTTATTGAGAATCGTTGTCCGGTTGCTGTATACGAGAAGGCAGTATTAAAGCGGGGTGCTTTTCGCATCGTGTTTTTATTTTTATTGACCGTTGCCACGGCAGTCGCTTGTCACAGTTTGTTAGGCTTGCCGCCGGTGCTAGGCATGATGACCGGCTTAGGTTATCTGCAATTTTTTGGTTACTATCTGCGCAAGACACTACCCCAGTCGGTGGCCCGTCAAAAAGTCATGGCAACTAAGCGTGGCGATGAAGAGGCCCTTAAACGCTTAGGCAGTGTGGTGCCGTTTGATGTCTTTAGTCGAGTAGCGCGCGCCGAGTGGGACACCTTGTTGTTCTTTTATGGGGTGGTGATGTGTGTCGGTGGCCTTGGCTTTATGGGCTATTTAGCGTTGATGTCTGATGTGCTTTACGGCGGTTGGGATGCTATATATGCCAACATTGCCCTAGGGATGGCATCGGCGGTGATCGATAATATTCCGGTGATGTTTGCCGTGTTGACCATGGCGCCGGAAATGTCGCACGGTAACTGGTTATTAGTGACTTTAACTGCGGGTGTGGGCGGTAGCTTATTATCTGTAGGGTCAGCGGCAGGCGTTGCACTTATGGGGCAAGCTCGTGGTATGTATACTTTTTTTGGTCACTTGAAGTGGGCGCCGGCCATCTTTCTAGGCTACGCGGCCAGTATTTTGGCGCACCTGTGGCTAAACGCGGATAGCTTTAAGATATTTGGTTAACACTTAAGTTCGATCACCAAGAGTGAAGCCCCTGCCGCATAGCGTTAGGGGCTTTTTGTTTATAAAACGGCGCCGCTCTCGGCTCATACCAGGCCTGATCCGGTATCTTGCTTTTAGCTCTTGGTCGAATCATACCAATCACACTAAACAAATGGTCTGATTTTATTTCATGTAAAGGTCGAACAAAGGCTCTACTCCACCGACACGCTGCAAGCACCTCCCTGTGGCGCTCAAATACATAACATCCCTGTTATGTGATGGTCGGTGGAGTAGAACCCTTTATCCGCCCCTATGCCACGGAGCCGCCTGCTGGTGGGGTTAGCAGACAACTCGGTGCTTAAAAAGAGGTAACAGAGATGGCCTCCCACGACCGTGACATGCCAAGGATGGCATGTCCGAGCTTACATGGAGGTACTCGTAGCGTGTCATGGGAGGCGGCTGTGTTACCTCAGACGTTCCGACCCAACACCTGACCAAACACTTAATGTGATTGGTATTAAAGCCGAACAAACGATACTCCCTTGGTTTACCGCGTGTATCGTATAGCGTACGGCTTCCTTATCTTTGTTAATAAAAAAGCCCCAGCGGGTGGGCTGGGGCTTTTTATTAGCAGGTGATATTTAGCAACGTTGCATCAAGTGGTTGCAGTGAGTGGTGGTTTACTGTCTTCGGCTGGTCGACGACGACGTTGTAGCCACACCACTAGTGCCAATATTAAGAAGCCGGGGATCCACATCAGCTCTTTAAGCCAACGTTCGGTAGGGGCTCTTACTAGCAGTATCTCTTGGTCAAAATCAAAACCGAGATCGGCGGCGGGGCTGTTAAACGCCACGCTATCAACCAATACCTTACCGTCTTCTTCATACAGCATTAAGCCTAGCTTTTGCAGACGCTCGGCACCGGTATCACCGGATGGCACCGGCAGTAACATACTGAACTCCTGAGGTTCACCTATCGCATCTATGCCCTTAACACGCAGGCGTAGCTGACTCTCTGCATCCACATCGCCCATCACCTGCACCAGCTGTGCCGGTGCAATATCACGGTAAGGGTCGTGAAGCATATCAATCCAGAATCCTGGACGGAACAAAGTAAAGGCGACTAACAGCAACAGTAGTCCTTCGTACCAGCGACTACGTACCAAGAAAAACCCTTGGGTGCCGGCGGCAAAAATCAGCATGGCAGCGGTAGAGATAATAAAGATCAATACTCCATGCCAAAAGCTCACATCAATCAGCAATAAATCGGTGTTGAAGATGAACAAAAAGGGCAGAGCGGCGGTGCGTAAACTGTAATAAAACGCGGTAATACCGGTTTTAATGGGGTCACCTTTAGAGACGGCGGCGGCGGCAAATGAAGCCAGCCCCACGGGCGGAGTGACATCCGCCATAATGCCAAAGTAGAACACGAACAGATGCACGGCGATTAGCGGCACGATCAGGCCATTTTGCTGGCCGAGTGTTACCACAACTGGCGCTAGCAAACTAGATACCACAATATAGTTAGCCGTAGTGGGCAAGCCCATGCCCAGCACTAAGCTGAACACCGCGATCAATATTAGCATCAGCAGCAAGTTGCCCATCGACAGCAGTTCGACTAAATCGGCCAACACTAAGCCGACACCGGTTTGCGATACCGCACCCACTATCAGGCCAGCGGCGGCGGTAGCAATACCAATACCAATCATGTTGCGGGCACCGGCCAGCAAGCCTTCACGCAAGTCGATCAGGCCATCTACAAAGTTACCGTGGTCGTGCTGACCGTCGGTGCGCATCCAGCTAAGTAGTGGGCGCTGAGTCAGCAAAATAAACACCAGCATCATGCTGCCCCAAAAGGCAGACAACCCCGGTGATAAACGCTCCACCATCAAGCACCAGACCAGTACCACGACCGGTAGCAAAAAGTGCAGGCCAGACAGCAATACGGCACGGGTTTGTGGCAAAGAGTCTAATGGCGCATTAGGGTCTTCTGGTGGCAGCGGTGCCACACTGGCGGCAATTTTCAGCAAGCCTAAGTAGGCAATGGCAAGCAGTACGCCAACGCCTTCTAACACATAATCGCCCAGCACCGGTTTAAGCCAGCCCAGCCCGTAGTACACCGCCAATGACAAACCACTAACAAGAGCTGCACCAAAGGCAAAGCCAGTTAAACGACGCAGCCAAGGTTTTGGCTGATAACCGCCAATGGGCTGTAAGCCCAATTTAAGTGACTCAAGATGCACAATATACAGCAGGGCGATATAAGAAATAGCGGCCGGCAAGAAGGCGTGCTTGATGATTTCGACATAGGGCATGCCAATGTATTCAACCATCAAAAAGGCGGCAGCACCCATCACCGGTGGCATGATCTGACCGTTGACCGACGAGGCCACTTCAATGGCGCCAGCTTTTTCGGCAGAAAACCCGGTCCGCTTCATCATCGGAATAGTAAAAGTCCCCGTGGTGACCACGTTGGCGATGGATGAGCCAGAGATCATACCGGTAAGACCAGAGGCGACTACTGCAGCCTTGGCCGGTCCTCCTCGCAAGTGTCCTAGCATGCTAAAGGCCAGCTGAATAAAATAATGACCGGCCCCTGCACGTTCTAATAGCGCACCAAACAGCACAAACAAAAATACAAAGCTGGTAGATACCCCTAGGGCAATACCAAACACCCCCTCGGTGGTAATCCATTGGTGATTAGCCAATGCATGGAAGGTAACACCGCGGTGTGCCAACAGGCTCGGCATGTAGGGTCCGGCCAGGCTGTAGGCTAAAAATACCAACGCAATAATTGCTAACGGCGGACCTAAGGCACGACGAGTCGCTTCCAGTAACAACACAATACCCACACAGGCTGTAGTGAGGTCGGCGGTGGTTAAGCTACCAGGGCGTTGTGACAAATCTTGATAGAAAATAAACAAATAGGCGGCACTGGCAGCGGCAATCAGGCCAATGGCAATGTCGATGATGGGCACGCGGTTACGTGGTGATGATTTAAATGCAGGAAAAACTAAAAACGCCAATAGCAACGCAAAAGCTAAATGAATGGCACGTGTTTCTGTGCTGTTGAATACGCCAAAGCCAACCATAAAAGGTAGCGGTGAAGCAATCCAGAGCTGAAATAATGACCACGATAGAGCTAAGCCTGCGCTCACTTTGGCCATAATGCCGCCGGGAGTTCGGGCGCCGACATCTTGGGCAATCAGCTCCTCTACGGAGAGTTTTTTTTCTGACATAGGGAGTATACCTATCAAAATGTTGCAATAGAGAGGAACAAACCTCTTCTGACGTAACAGAAGAGGTTTGGTTTATGATAAGAATACATCAGTTAGGCAGAAAGCCTGAAAGCAATTATCTTATAGTCTCTATTGTAGGTAAGAGACTGTTATAGCCAGCCTTTCTCTTTGTAGTAACGCTTAGCACCTTCATGCAGTGGCGCGGTAATGCCGGCACTGATCATGTCTTCTGCCTTTAAATCGGCAAAAGCGGGGTGTAAACGCTTAAAGCGGTCTAGGTTATCAAACACCGATTTTACTAACTGATAAACGACTTCCGGATCGGCTTCTTCAGTGGTTGCTAATACGGCTTTGCCACCAATAGAAGAAATCGGCTCATCTACACCTGGGTATAAACCGGCAGGAATGTCCGCACGAGTAAAGTAGCTGGCTTTTTCTAGCAGCTTATCAACGCCGTCACCGGTCACTGGAATAAGCTTAGCATCGGCAGTGGTCAGCGCTTCTTGAATGGCACCACTGGGGTGACCCACAACATAAGTAATGGCATCTAGGTTGTTATCCCCTAATGCGGCAGCCATTTCGGCAGGTTTTAGCTCGGCGGCAAGAGAGAAAGTCTCTTTATCCCAACCGTTAGCCTGCATTAGCTCGTCAAAGGTGTCACGGCTACCAGAGCCAGGCACGCCAATGTTAACCCGCTTGCCTTCTAAATCGCTTAAGTTATTGATGTTACTGTCTTTACGCACTACTACAGTTAAGATTTCACTTTGCAGTGAGAACACGGCACGTAGATTGTCTACCGGCTTCTTATCGAAAGGAGCTTGTCCTTCAATGGCTTTGTACTGGTGATCAGACTGAATAAAACCAAAGTCATAGTCTTTGTTTTGTAAGGCAACAATATTGCTTACGCTGCCCGCTGATGAGGGGGCATTACATTTAATGTCATGCTCATCTGCGCCACGGTTAAGAAAACGGCACACCGATTGTCCTGCGGTGTAATACACCCCAGTTTGACCACCGGTGCCAATGGTTACATAGCGGGGCTCAGCATTCACTTGAGTGCTAAGCAAGAGGGCGGTCATAGTGCCAGTAACGAGCTTAATCATGTTGTGATTCTCCATTCTCATTTTTTGGGTTATTTTCCAAATAACATCGGCATTACATTTACGATCAATACATTACTTGATGTATTGCCGTATAAGTTGGACACGTTAATGTAATCCTTAACTTTTTGCTAATAAAATGTTGCTAAGCGAGAGGGCGCGCATAACAATGCTTAGGGATTGTGGACATTTTGAGATGATTTTTATGCCACGTAATAGATTGTTAAGTGAACAAGCTGACACACGAAATCTGTAGGTGTGCAGCATTATGGGGAGTCTTTCCCATATTTGTTCTCTTCACTCTTTCCCCTTCACCTTTCACGTCCGTTTAGTTTAACTGTAATCCCGTTAATGCGATGGGGGGCGGTTCATTATTAATTAATTGAGTCAAGCAAGATGCACTGGCACAGGCGAGGGTAAAGCCCAAGCTGCCATGACCAAGATTAAGCCATAAATTGTTAATGCCGCTGTTACCCAGCAAAGGAGTACCCTGTGGCGTTGCGGGCCGCAGCCCCGCCCATGCTTGAGCTTGCTGATAATCCCCCGCTTTAGGAAAGCTCAGTTGTGCTTGGTGGCGTAACGAAGCAATTCTATTGGCATCTATTGCCGTGCTGGCGTTACCAATATCGACCATGGCTGCCACGCGCAATTGATTATCAAGGCGTGCATACACAATTTTACGATCGTAATCGGTAACATTGGTGTGCGGCACCGTCGCGTGATCCGCCACAGGTAGCGTTAGGCTGTACCCTTTTAGCGGATACAGCGGCACCTTTACACCGACCTTGTTTAGCAAGCCAACGCTGCCCATGCCTGCTGCCATCACCAAGTGATCCACTGCAACCTCGTTATTGGCGAGCTTCAAACCACGAACTTTCCCGCGTTCTACCACTAACTCTTTAACGATCTGACCGGTGTGTAATGTAAAGCTTGGATGCGCGTTTAGCTGTTGCAAGAGCTGCTGACAAAATAGATAACAATCACCTACTTCATCTCCGGGAGAGAAAATCCCCCCTTGTAACTGCGGTGCTAAATCGACAAGTGAAGGCTCAGCAGCAACACACTCTTGAGGAGTAAGTACTTGCTGTGATGAAGACGCGGCTATTTTACTGGCGGCATGGTTGAAATGGCTGCCATTACGATAAACGACCATCTTACCGTTGGCGCGCCACGCAAAATCACTCAGCCCAAACTGGGCTTGCCAGTCATGAAGCACCGCTTGGCTGTGCAGTGCCAACCGCAATAGGTGCGCGGTATTTGCTTGATTGACGCTGCTACGGCAGGCAAGTAGAAACTGCAGACACCAGCGCCATTGTTCGAGGCTAATGCGGGGGCGAAAACGCAGAGGCGAATTTTGTTTAAGCATCCAGCCTACGGCTTGCCAAGGAACGCCCGCATCGGCCAGTGGAGACACATAGCGATAGCTAAGCTGGCCGCCATTGGCAAAACTGGTGGCCATGCCCACATCATCATTCTGCTCGAATAAATCAACCTCATGGCCTTTATTGATCAGAGCATAGGCTGTCGTTAGGCCGATGACCCCACCACCAACAATAGTTACGCGCATACGAGTCTCCTGCGAAATATAATAACGTCAGCATAGGTATTGTGGTGACAGAGAAACAATGAAAAAATAAAGCACAGGTATAACCTAGGGTTATACCTGTGCTTATGGAGTTGGTTAATGCAGTTACGTCATATAGAGTTGTTTCAAGCCATTTTACAAACCGGTAGCCTCACGGCTGCGGCGCAGCTATTACATATTTCACAACCGGCGGTGAGTAAAAGCCTGCAGCATGCCGAGCGCCAGCTAGGGTTTGCTTTGTTTCATCGTGTGCGAGGGAAGTTGCAGCCCACCGCTGAGGCGTTAACGCTGCAAGCGCCAGCCGAGCTGCTCTCTGCTGACTTACAGCGCTTTAAACGACTAGCAAACAGCTTGCGTGGTGCACATGCAACTCGGTTACGCTTGATGTGCACGCCAACGCTGGCACAAAGTCTGCTGCCTCAGGCGTTAGGGCAGTGGCGCCAGCATTATTCGCATATTGAGTGTGAGCTGGCCACTCACCATACCCGCGAAATGGTGCAGGCGTTATTACTGCAAGAGGCAGATATGGGATTGACGCTGCAACGAGTCGAGCACCCCGGCTTGCAGACTGAGGCACTCGCGCATAGCCGCATGATGGCGATAGCTCCAGCCGGCTACTGGCCTAAAGCGGAGTGTGATGCTCCGCTTCGTCTGCAAAGCCTGGCTGGGCTCAGTTTAATTGGCTTGGACGGCCGAGATGGGTTGGGCGCCTTGCTGCACAGCCATTTACAAGAACTGGATCCTGCGGTGAGCATGCTAACGCGGGTACAAACGTATCAACTTGCACGAGACATGGTAGCCGCAGGGCAGGGCTTGGCGCTGGTGGATCCCTTTACGGCATTAATGGGGCCCGTCGGCGAAATACAAGTCCGCCCGTTGGATCCAACGCTTGCGGTGACGCTGTATGTGCTGCGCCGAGCCGGTGAAACCCCCATCGCCGCACAGCAACACTTGCTAGAGCAGATACAAAACACCGCCGAGCGTTTGCTAATGAAAAGCTGCCCTTAACCGCCTACTTGTTTCACTTTTAATCCGGCTTTAATGAGTAGGGCTTGAACTTGTGCCAAACGATCGCCTTGGATCTCTATCACGCCTTTTTTGATGGCGCCACCGGTGCCCAACTGTTTTTTTAGTTGTTTGGCCAGTGCGCCAACCTCGTTGCTGGGCACGCCATAAATACAAATAACCCCAGCGCCTTTGCGGCCCTTGGTTTCACGGCGTAACCTGATCACCCCATCATCTGGAAACAGGCTGTCTTGCGCAGTGGCTGACGTTGCCGGATCTTGCCAGTCGGGATCCGTGCTATAAACCAGTTTATTCATCACATAACCTTACTTATTACTGATTATTTGAAACACGGTGAAGGTAAGCGTACCTTGTCACCGAGCTAGTTAGTAAATTGACCATTTACCAAGGTGGCTTGAACGGTTAACTCTTCGCTTAACACCACCAAATTGGCGACTTTGCCAACGGCAATCGAGCCCAAGTCTTGGTCTTGGCCAATGGCCCGTGCTGGATATAAGCTGGCCATACGCAGCGCCTCTTTAAGCTCGATACCCAGAGCGACTAAGTTGCGAACCCCCGCTATCATAGTAAGTGACGAGCCCCCTAAAGTGCCGTGTTCATCCACACATAGGCCGTCGCGCACCCATACAGTGGTGCCACAAAAATCGAATTGATCAAAGTCAGAGGGAGCTCCGGCGGCGGCAGTGGCGTCGGTCACCAAACAAAGTCGAGAGCCCAATATTTTATGTGCTAATCGCACGTTAGCGTCATGCACATGAACCCCGTCAACAATAATACCGGCATACAGCTTAGGGCTGTCGAATACCGCACCCACTACTCCGGGCTCACGACCATTGCTAGTTGGCGTCATGGCATTATAAAGGTGCGTGGCAAAGCCCACACCAGCAGCAATCCCTTGCATGGCTTCATCATAAGTGGCCGCGGTGTGCCCCATGGCGACGATGATGCCAGCTGCGGTTAGCGTTTGAATATGACTGGGGTGATGGCACTCGGGAGCTAAGGTGACTTTGGTGATCACGTCAGCATGTTGGCACAAGAACGCCAACATGGTGTCGTCCAGAGATCGTATCAGCTTTGCCGGATGGATCCCTTTACGCTTTAGGTTGGTATAGGGGCCTTCTAGGTGCAGCCCTAATACTTGATGCGAGTGAGTCGCCATATAATCCTGAATCGCCGCCACGGCTTTGCGCATATCGGCGTCGGGCGAGGTAATGAGCGTGGGCAAAAAACTGGTGGTGCCCGAGGCTAAATTAGTACGGTGCATGGTAGCCAAGGTCGTAGTACTAATGTCGCCGTTAAACATCACGCCACCGCAACCATTCAGCTGGAGGTCAATAAAACCCGCGCTGAGTAAAGCGCCGCCGAGATCATGGCATGTGATCTCGGGCGTTATAGCAGCACGAGGAACAAGGGCACTAATGCGCCCATTCGCGATGATCACGCCATGGTCATCCAGCCATTGTTCGCCATTAAAAATGCGGCATTCGGTTAGCGCAAACACGGACTTGTTCCTTCTATTTATAGCGGCGTTGCAGTCACGCCAATATCTTGAATTTCAGGTGCATTATGCAGAGCATGAGTGGCGGCTTTATCACACACTATCATGCTACGCTGATGTATTCGTAAGCAGGAGATCGGCCACAGGGGGGCTATCTCACCCTCTACTGCTGCTTGCAACGCCAGCGCTTTATGCTCGCCAGTCACCAATAACATCACTTCTTCTGCATCTAATAAGGTACCTAGCCCAACGGTGACCGCCTGGCTAGGAACCAAAGACAAGTTATTATCAAAAAAGCGTGAGTTGTCTTGGCGCGTAATATCGGTAAGAGTGGTGACTTGGGTACGAGAATCAAAGGGTGTCATCGGCTCGTTAAAAGCAATGTGTCCATTGCTGCCTACACCACCCATAAATAGATGAACCCCACCGAATCGACGAATCGACGCTTCATATTGCTGGCATTCAGCCACCATGTCATCGGCATTGCCATTGGGAATATGAATATTGCCTGGCAAGATATCAATGTGCTGAAAGAAATGCTCATACATAAAGTAGTGATAACTATGAGGATGAGTAGCAGGTAGGCCTATGTATTCATCCATATTGAAGGTGACGACATGGCGAAAGCTTAGTTCACCAGCTTGGTGCAAGCGGATGAGTTCGCGATAAGTTCCCAGCGGCGTGCTGCCCGTAGGTAGGCCAAGCACAAAAGGGCGATCGGCGGTGGGTGCAAATGCATTAATGCGATCAGCAATATAATGGGCGGCCCAGAGGCAAACTTGATCGGCATTAACAAGAGGAATTAAGCGCATGGCTGGCTTCTCATAATAAAAGTATTGAAAGCCTATCATATTTTGCCAGCCTGATAATAAAGCTGCGTGAGCAAACGGGTTAGAAAAAATAATATCTTTGTTTTTTTACTACTTCAGCTAGTAGAAGCCGCTAACCCAGTGAAAACAACAGTTAAGTCGGATGAACATAGATGTAACAAGCAAGTTAACTGTAAATAGGGGTGAATAAAGATAGAAAACAAGCTGGTTTTTTAGTTGACTTTTAAGTTCGTTTTGAGGGAGTGAAACCCGACAAGGTTATGCACAATGATGCGGGGCCAGCCGCCATCAGGCTTAGCGCTAGTTATCCACTGTTTCTGTGGATAAAGCTGTGGATTACCTACCCACAACTCATGTAAAGCCAGTGGTAGCAAGCTTCTTAGATAAAGCGGTAATTTTTTGACCAAAAAACAAATGATTTAAAATCAATAGTTTAATTAAAAACGCAGGAAAGCATTGTTCATTATCTGACCGATAATAACGACATTAGAGTAAAGATACAAAATGTGGGTTTTTATGTTAAAGCAGGAAGTACGTAGTGGATAACTCTGAGGATGTACAGCTTAATTGGCTCCCCCTGCTGGACTCGAACCAGCGACATACGGATTAACAGTCCGGCGTTCTACCAACTGAACTAAGGGGGAATCTCGTTAAGAGGACGCAGATGATACGCAGCTAAGGTATCTCGGTCAAGGATAAAGTTTAAATATTAGTACTTACTACCCTAAGGGTAGTTTTTGCTTAAATTTACTGCTTCACAAGGGGTAAACTGGGCACTAAGACGAAAGGAGATTGTAAAATGAGCAAAGACTTCCAATTGGTCAGCGACTATCAGCCTGGGGGCGATCAGCCAACAGCCATTGCCCAGCTGTTAGAAGGAATAGATGCGGGCCTGGCGCATCAAACCTTGCTGGGAGTCACCGGCTCGGGCAAGACGTTTACCATGGCCAATGTGATCACAACCCTAAATCGACCGACTATGATTTTGGCGCCTAATAAAACCTTGGCCGCCCAGCTATATGGTGAAATGAAGGAATACTTTCCTCATAACTCGGTTGAGTACTTTGTATCTTACTACGACTACTATCAGCCTGAAGCCTATGTGCCGACCACAGATACCTTTATCGAAAAAGATGCCTCCATTAACGATCATATAGAGCAAATGCGTTTGTCGGCCACCAAAGCACTGATGGAGCGGCGCGATGTGATTATTGTGGCGTCGGTCTCGGCCATTTACGGTTTGGGCGATCCTCAGTCTTATTTGAGCATGATGCTACATTTGCGCATCGGCGATGTGCTGAATCAGCGAGATATGCTGCGCCGTTTGGCCGAACTGCAATATAAACGAAATGACGCGGGCTTTCAGCGGGGTACTTTTCGGGTGCGCGGTGAGGTAATCGACATTTTTCCTGCTGAGTCTGATAATCAAGCAGTAAGAGTCGAATTATTTGATGACGAGATAGAGCGCTTAAGTTTATTTGATCCCCTAACCGGTGGCGTGTCACAAACGCTGGCGCGCTTTACTGTTTACCCAAAAACGCACTATGTGACTCCGCGTGAAAAACTGCTGGATGCCGTAGAGCATATTAAGGTTGAGTTACAAGAGCGTAAGGCACAGCTGCTATCAGCTAATAAATTGCTGGAAGAGCAGCGCATTAGTCAGCGTACTCAGTTTGATATCGAAATGATCCAAGAGTTGGGCTATTGCTCGGGTATTGAAAACTACTCGCGCTATTTATCTGGCCGCGGTGAAGGTGAAGCACCGCCGACCTTGTTCGACTATTTACCCAGTGATGGTTTGCTGATCATCGATGAGTCGCACGTGACGGTGCCACAAATTGGTGGCATGTATAAAGGTGACCGCTCGCGTAAAGAAACGCTAGTCGAGTACGGCTTTCGCTTGCCGTCGGCACTCGATAATCGGCCGATGCGCTTCGATGAATTTGAGGCGTTGATGCCGCAAACCGTGTTTGTGTCGGCCACGCCCAGCGCTTATGAGCTGGAAAAATCCGGAGACGACGTTGCCGAACAGGTAGTGCGCCCCACGGGCTTGCTTGATCCGGTGATCGAAGTGCGCCCAGTGGCAACTCAGGTAGACGATGTGTTATCGGAAGCACGGTTGCGCATTGCGGTGAACGAGCGAGTATTGGTGACTACCTTAACCAAGCGCATGGCCGAAGACCTATCGGAATATTTATCCGATCACGGCTTAAAAGTGCGCTACTTACACTCAGATATCGACACCGTTGAGCGTATGGAAATTATTCGTGACTTACGTTTAGGTGTGTTTGATGTGTTGGTGGGTATTAACTTGCTGCGCGAAGGGCTGGATATGCCAGAGGTATCATTAGTGGCTATTTTAGATGCCGACAAAGAAGGCTTTTTGCGTTCGGAACGCTCGCTTATTCAGACCATTGGTCGCGCCGCGCGTAACTTAAACGGCAAGGCTATTTTGTACGGCGACAAGATCACCCGCTCTATGGCAGCGGCCATCGGTGAAACTGAACGACGTCGTGAGTTGCAGCATGCCTTTAACCAAGAGCATGGCATTACACCTAAAGGCCTAAACAAAGCCGTTACCGATGTGCTAGACCTAGACGGCACTAAGCGGTTTGGTTCAAAGCGCGCCAAGGATAAAGCAGAGTTCCCCGAGCATATTCCTAGCGCTAAAGAGCTGGATAAGCAGATCACCGAGCTTGAAAAAGTTATGGTGACGCACGCGCAAAACCTCGAGTTTGAACAGGCCGCCGCCACTCGAGACCGCATTCATGCCCTGCGCGATCAACTGATCCGCAGCTAAAACACAGCCGTACGTCATACGCTGTAAGTGAAGAGTGGGTTGCGGTGTTCGCTGTTTACTTGCGGCGTACAGCGTAAGACGTACAACGATATTTAATGTTGTCTTCATGAGGTCGGTCAGGACCTGCTTTTAGGTCTAAGTGCCTAAGTGCGAGATACTGGGTCAAGCCCAGTAAGACGGCCTAGGACGGTGCTTGTCTCTATGCCGTCTTCCTGACGCACGTCAGGATCTCGCTTTTGGTTTTAATGCTAAGCAGACGGTGAAGGGGCAACAAAAGACGGTGTTCTCTTTTAGCTTGGCGCTATGTTTATTTTTAGCGGATCGCGTACAGCGCAAGGCGTATAGCTGTTACTTCAATCCACCAGCTCGATATTGAGGCTATACAGTAGGCTTAGTGCCTCGTAGCGGGAAAATTTGGCGCTGTCTATCTTGTTTTCTAATACATCAATATTGAAGTTAACGGACTCGGCAAAATCGACTCGTTGTAGGTTGGTGCGCATAAACACACTGTTGGTAAAGTCGCAGTGAGTCATGGATGAGCTAGAAAAATCCCCCTCTCTAAAGTCCACCTCATGGCACTTACATTCATCCAGAGTGAGCTCTTGTAGTGTTAAGCCAAAAAATGAGGCGTCATTAAGAATGCATTGCTTGAAGCTCAGTTCTGAGTCCAAGTGAAACACCGGCCAGTCGGCTTTAGTCCAATCGACGCCAACTAATTTGCACTCAGTAAAACTAACGCCAAACCAACGAGTGCTTGGCACCTGCATCAGGCTTAAATTACAGTGCTTGAAGGTACAATCAATAAACTTGCAGCGAGAGAAGTGTGCGCCCGAAAAATCACAATGCTCAAAGGTGCAATCTTCAAACTCAATGCCCATAAAGTGCCCGTCGACTAACGATAAGCGGCTAAAGGTTTGTTCAACATACGACTCACCGTCTTGAATTTTTTGCACAGGTCTTCCTAAATATGAATCCTTTGCGGGTAGTCGTAAACTGCCAGCGAAAGTGTAAATATAGCCCCATGTTTGCCACGCCTCTTTGCAACTAGCAGCACGGAAGCGTGGCAGATAAGTCTTTGTCTGACCGCTCCTCGCAGGAGCTTAGGGCTGAACAGGCTGTTGATACGCTTCAGTGCTCCACAATGGCACAGTAGACATAGCGTGCTTATAGCTGCCACTGGTTTCTTTGGTGCTGTACGCTAAATAGAGTAATGACTGGCTCTGATCATCATATATACGACGTATTTTCAGGCTTTTTAAGAAGATACTCTTCGATTTCTTAAACACCACATCACCGCTTTTTGATTTATCAATGGCCGCTATCATGGAGGCGGTAATTTCGCCGGTTTGCCGACAACTGATGGACATATCTGAAGGATCAGCCAAGTTTAAATTGGCCACAACGTTCGACATATGGCAGGTCACACCGGGCACGAGAGGGTCGGCTAGTACCTCTATTTTAATATCTTTGGTAGTAAACAAGCCAAGAGAGACATCTCCTACTTCATTGTTATCACAGCCGGTCAGCATCAGGGCGGCTACACCGCCCAATATCAGTTTTTTCCACATAGAGAGTTCCTCGTCGGCTGGGGTTATAACCAGCCTTTGCGTTTAAAGAAATAATAGGTGCCACAGGCCGACATCAACATCATCACCAACGACATAGGATAGCCATAATCAAAGGCAAGCTCGGGCATAATTTCAAAGTTCATGCCGTAGATACTGGCAATTAAGGTTGGGGGTAAGAACACCACCGCCGCTACCGAGAAAATCTTGATCACCTTACTTTGTTCTAGGCTGGTAAAGCCCAAGGCGGCATCAAGCTGGAAGTTAATTTTATCGAATAGGAATTGAGTGTGCGGCAGTAGTGACTCAATGTCATAAAGCATTTCATCAATCCAGCGGCGTTGCTCATCGTCTGATACTTGGCGCATTGAGCGCTTCATAAAGCGCAAGGCGCGGCGTGTATCGTACAATGCGAGCCGAATATGACCATTACCGTCTTCTTGTAGCATCAGCTCCGACATAGTGGTGTGCAAATCACCCACGTGCAGTACCTGCTTGGCGGTTCCTTCAAGGGTTTTATAGCCGTCTTCGATTAAGTCAGAAATATACTCGACTTTAAGCTGAAATATTTCCAGTAATAAGTCGGTAGGGTTATCCGCTTCTAGCTTGTCTTGGCGCATATAATGGCGCAACAAGCGCATCAGCCCCAGATCATCTTCCCGAAAGGTGATCAGGATGTCGTCACGAAGGGTGAAAAGTACGTTAATGCCGTCTATTTCTTTGCCCATACGCTGTGGAAACAGCGAATGAATATGCAGACCGTCTTTATCGCGATAAAAACGGGCTGAGGCTTCAATATCATCTAGCTCGTCGAGCTCTGGTAACTCTTCAACAAACAGCTGTTTCATCCACAGCTGCTCTTGTTCGTCAGGTTTAAAAATATCGAGCCACAAGGTATTGTGCGGAACAGCACTCTTTAGATCGAGTGGCTGAATGTTGATAGAGGTTCCGTCTAAGGTATATGCTGTGATCATGCAGCACTCCAACCAATTAACAATGTGCGCACTATATCGGTGCTAGCGTAAGATGTCAGGTTGTCTATTAAGTTTACTGGATATTTTGCTGCTTGATTCGGTCAGATAATTTTAGGCTCAAATGACTTGGATTGTTCTAACGCCTATAATGATGAAATATTGGCAGCAAATATGAATGTCGGAGAGCTATCATGAAACAGCTAGGCTGTGCCTTAGTACTATTGCTGGCAATGCCGGTGTCGGCCAATGAGATGATACTTAAGGCGCGACAAACCGTGGATATTTATGGTTCTAGTGCACTAGAGCCCAACTTAGCCGATGTTGATTATCAGTTGTCTTGGCAATTGTCGGGTCAGCAAACCGACACCGGTTGTCAGCCGTCTCATGTATTAGTGTCGTTAACCGCTACCGTCACTGAGCCGCTCGAGTGGCCACAAACCCCTGCGTGGCAGAATTATCGATTAGCCCTAACTGGTTACGAGCGTTTAGTAAGAGAGCGGGCATTGCTTTCTGCCCAGTGGTTAGAAGAGTCGTTATTTCATATTGCTCCGCAAACAAACTGTCAGCAGCTACAGAAAGTGGCTGACAATGTTGGTTATCATCAGCTAACCATCGCCCGTACTTTATTAAGTGATTTTCAACAGCAAAACGATTACGGCCGTCATTTAGGTCTGATCCGCCCGGCTGAAGGGCAGCGATAAACGCAATAAATAGCAGCTAGACGCTGTACGCCGTAAGTTAAAGATAAATACTCCCCTCTTTCTTTGCATATGGCGTAAAGCTTAAAGCGGTGTTTACGACTCACATCTCACTGTTTGTAACGGGTTTTCCTTTTAGTAGTTTGCGCAGCCACAGCCGATTAGGGTTTAACGCCGCTAATTGAGTACTGGTTAACGGATAAGGCTCGTCTAATAATTGTGCGGCCAACACTTCCGCTAGCAAAGGTGCAGTGCATAGCCCGCGTGAACCCAGCCCCGAAAAGATATATAAACCGGCATAATCTGCGGCTAACGGCAATGCTTCTTTATGTCGCTGTGGCATGTGCTGATATTGCTGTAACTGCTGTGCTTTATGAGGCGCTGCGCCCACTAATGGCAGGTGATCACGACACACGGCACGTACGCTTACCCGGCCAGCACCGGCAACAGGGGTTAAATCATCAAGCGCGGGCAGGGTGCGAGTCAGTTTTTCGACGTTGTCTTGCTCATCTTGCGCCTGATAATCTAATGTCTCTTGATCATGCGCATAGCTGGCTCCCACACAGTGATGACCTTGCCATGCTGGTGTTAAATAACCCTCGTAACACACCACGGTTTTAAGCCCCGCTAATGTGGGCGTGCTGGGCTGATAATTGACCTGCCCACGCACCGACGAAATAGTAAGCTGGCGAGTTTGAGGCCAGTCCCTTACTTGATGTCCATTAGCAATGACCACATTGTCTGCTTGAAGAGCGCTGACTAACGGCGCATTTTCTAATGATGAACTTGCCTCTGGCGCCGAGGTTTCAATCTCAAGTTGCCACTGAGAGTCGTCTTGCTGGGTGAGTGTTTTGAGTGCGGTGTGATAGTGGCAGCGTAATAGGCCCGTTTGCTCAGCGGTGGTTAACAAAGCGCGGGTGAGTTCAAAGGGGCAGACCCAGCCGGCTAATGGATATTCGGCCCCTGAAAGATTGGCGCTAATACCGGTGCGGGTATTTACTTGTTCAGCCGTTAACGGTCGTACGATGTCGGTGCTAAATTGCGCTAAGAGGTTGTTAATTTTAGCGCTACTTTTGTTATTAAAGGCCAGTTGTACCACGCTACACCAGTCATGGGGCACATGATTGGGCTCCATAACAGCGGGCAGTAGGCGTCGGCCATATAAAAATGCCTGTAAGTAAATCTGACTCAAGGTGTCATGTTCGCCATTAAGCAGCGGATATACCGCAGCTTGTCGATTACCCGACGCGCCCGCGGCAGGCTCGCCATGTTGTTCAAGTAAGGTCACTCGCTGGCCGCGACGAGTGAGCGCATAAGCCAGACTAGCACCGGCAATGCCTGCACCAACGATAACGGTATGCCTTACTTGACCGAGTCGCCGCCAAAACCAAGGCGTAGGATAGGGCGGACGAGGGTTAGCGCAGCACACTCCTGTAAGCATGTTACGTTTATGGGCATAGCCTTTAACGCGTGTCATGGAAAATCCTGCGGCAGTCAGTCCATGACGCACCACACTGGCGGCAGTAAAAGTGGCCAACGTGGCACCGCTGCGCGCTAAGCGTGCTAATTGCTGAAATAATTCGGGCGTCCACATGTCGGGATTTTTGCTCGGCGCAAAGCCGTCTAAATACCAAGCATCTACCTTACCTGACAGGCCCGCTTCCATTTGTGGAAGCACCTCGGCCACGTCGCCTAACCATAAATCCAAGCTCACATTTTCGTCCAACCACAGCCGATGACAGCCATTAACAGCAACAGGATATTCAGCTAACAAACGTTCGCTTAAAGTGCTAAGCTCTGGCCATTGGCCTAGAGCTTGCTCTAGATCGGAATGGGAGAGTGGAAACTTTTCTACGCTGATCAGATGTAAACGCTGGGCGTTACCTTGCGGATGTTGCCGACGATAATTGATAAAGGCGTGCCAAGTGGCCAGCATATTCAAACCGGTGCCAAAGCCGGTTTCGGCCACTACAAACAGCGGGCGATCGTGTTGCGCCCAACGGTCAGGCAGGCCACTTTGGTTGAGAAACACATAACGGGTTTCCGCCAAACCATCGTTGTTAGAGTAGTAAACATCGTCGAACGCAGCGGCGACCGGCGTGCCCTGGTCATTCCAGTCCAGACACGCGGTTGTAATGAAGTGGGGTGACACTGAACCTCCGGGGCCGTAAAAGCGGCTATTTTATGTGAAAGCAGACCACTTTGACCATTTTTTATGGTTAGAATTGGCGCTAAATCAATACAGTAGGAAGGATAGATGAGAAGAGCAGTCATTACCGGTATCGGTGTAGTGTCCAGCATTGGTAACAATCAAGAAGAGGTTTTGGCCTCACTCAAGGCGGGCCGCTCCGGTATTAGCTTCTCCCAGCAGTTTGCTGATCATAACTTGCGCAGCCATGTTTGGGGAAATATAAACATGGTTCCGTCTGAACATATTGATCGTAAAGTGATGCGATTTATGGGTGATGCAGCCGCTTTTGCCTATCTTTCCATGGAGCAGGCAATTGCCGATTCAGGCTTAGATGAATCTATGGTGTCCAATGAGCGTACTGGTTTAGTCGCAGGCTCAGGTGGCGCTTCGTCTAAGAACCAAATTGAAGCGTGCGATATTTTGCGTAACAAAGGCGTTCGTCGCGTGGGTCCTTACATGGTGCCACGTACCATGTCTTCAACCGTATCTGCTTGTTTGGCGACGCCGTTTAAAATCAAGGGTATCAACTATACCATTAGCTCGGCCTGTGCCACTTCTGCACACTGTATTGGCCATGCATTAGAGCAAATTCAGCTTGGCAAGCAAGACATCGTATTCGCCGGTGGTGGTGAAGAAGTTGACTGGACGCTGGCGCTGCAGTTTGATGCCATGGGTGCCTTGTCTAGCAAGTACAACGACACGCCAGAGCTGGCTTCTCGTACCTATGATGCGGGCCGTGATGGCTTTGTTATCTCGGGCGGCGGCGGCATGGTCGTAGTAGAAGAATTAGAACACGCGTTAAAGCGTGGCGCTAAAATTTACGCCGAAGTTACCGGCTACGGTGCCACTTCAGACGGCTACGACATGGTAGCTCCGTCTGGCGAAGGCGCAGTACGTTGCATGCAACAAGCCATGGCCACTGCCCCGGCTGCTGTGCAATACATCAACACTCACGGCACTTCTACTCCGGTAGGGGATGTAAAAGAGCTGGAAGCCATTAATAGCTTATTTGGTGATAATGCGCCTTTCATCTCTGCTACCAAGGCCATGACTGGCCACGCACTGGGTGCGGCAGGTGTGCACGAAGCGGTATACTCTTTGCTAATGATGGAGCACGGTTTTATTGCACCGAGCATCAACATTACCGAGCTGGACGAAAAGGCGAAAAACTTGCCAATCGTCACCGAGTACAAAGAAGTTGAGTTAGACACCGTTATGTCTAATAGCTTTGGCTTCGGCGGCACCAACGCCAGCTTAGTATTCAGCAAGTACAAAGCGTAATCGCTTGTTACTGTTGTAATTAGCAAGTACTAAAAAAGGACGCCTCGGCGTCCTTTTTTGATCCTGTGCAACAGGGTGACTTTAAAAATGAAAAACTTTTCTGCCACGGAATACACGGAAAAATAAAGATCAAATCTGAAAAATATTTTACGGGGTAAGAGCTAACTCAAATACCTCCCCCTAAATTTAAAGAGAGCGAGCTTTTGTAAGCGAATGTTTATTCTTGCATTTCGTCGGAGCTAGACGTTATCTTTTCCCCTCCATAAGGTCTCTGTTTTAGGCTTTATTACTATTTTCCGTGGGTTTCGCGGATTCCGTTGCGAAATGGTCTTTCGGCTGTTCTTGCTCTAACTGCGCCAATGCCTCTGGGGTATTGAGATTTGTAAAAGCTGCAACTTGGTCACTAAAGTCTACTTTTAATAATTCGTGCTGAGCAAACCACAGTTGTAATTTACGATCACCGACCGCTAAATAATTCTGTAGCGATGGCAATAATGACCGGTGTAGTAGGGCGGTAGCGGCATGTAAGTGGATACCATCATCCACGATGGCTATTTGACCTGCATGAGTAACGGCACCGCACAGTCGCTCGGCTAAATCGGCGGGTACCAAGGGGCTGTCGCAGGGTACAAATAACACCCACTCGCTAAGGGCATGGCGAAGGCCGGCTTCAAATCCGGCTAACGGGCCAGCAAAACCGGTAAGGCTGTCAGTAATGACGGGGGCATATTGTTGATAGAGGGCTTGGTTACGATTGGCATTAATGATGACACTAGCCACTTGTGGGGTAAGGCGTGCTAATGAATGCGCTATCAAAGGCTTACCCCACAAGGTAATCAGCCCTTTATCCGCCTTTTTCATACGGCGACCTTCACCACCGGCCAAAATAACCGCCGTGACCTGTTTTGGATCTAACATCATATTTCCTATTGTTACCGCTTAAGTCCGAATTCTGCCATATACCATATAAGAAAGGGGTCTGCGGCTAGATATATGAGTACTTCTATTTGCTCTCTGTGCAGACAGATCCTAACATGGACTGCTTTTATTTTGCTGCCAATAAGCAATAAACGATGCATCTTGACCGTTTAAGCTCAGTTCACTTTATCGCTCCCGGCTTTGGCTATTCATTTAATTACGCACCTTAAGGAATAATAATGACGACAAGCTCGCCCAACGGACCTTTTGTCGGTCGCCCCGTTATTGCCTTGCTGGCGATAGTCGCGCTGATGCTAGCGGCCGCCAACTTACGTGGTGGGCTAGTGGTGGTAGGCCCTTTAGTCATGGAGATACGTGATAGCCTCAACATTAGTGCCAGTGCCTTTAGCATGCTGACCACACTGCCGCTACTCTGCTTTGGCATTGTGTCTATTTGCGTGCCTTGGTTAACGCGCAGGTGGGCACCCCAGTGGCTATCGATTGTTGGGCTCATGGTGATAAGCCTTGGGGTCGGGCTCAGGCTGGTAGATAATTACGCCTTGGTCATTCTGGGGACCTTGGTACTGGGCTCGGCCATTGCGCTGTTAAATGTGTTGATCCCCGGCTTGGTAAAAGCCTTTTTTCCACACAAAGTAGGGCTAATGACCGGTCTATATTCGGTGACCTTAAGTGCGGGAGCTGGTATGGGCGTCTACCTGGCCATTCCTTTACTGGAGCAGTTTGATAACTGGCGTGTGCCGGTAGCTATGTGGGCAATATTTCCGCTATTTAGTGTGCTGTTTTGGTTGCCGATGATCCGAGTAAAAGGGGTTGGCAGACCAGCCAACCCGATACGGATCAGCCTATGGCGGGATAAAATTGCCTGGTCCATTACCTTTTATATGGGGCTGCAGTCGTTTTATTTTTATTCAATGGCTACTTGGCTGCCTAAAATATTATTAGAAAGCGGTTTAGATGCCCAGCAAGCGGGCACGGCAACCGCACTTATCAATTTAGTTAGCATTCCCTTTAACCTGCTGGTACCAATATTCGCCGCCAAAATGCGTAATCAGCGGCTATTAGTATTGGGGACTTTTGTGGTCTCTTTTGCAGGCATCGCCGGTCTTTGGTGGCAACCAGCGGCAGCTCCTTTGTTATGGGCCTCTTTTATTGGCGTGGGTTGCGGCAGTGCGTTGAGCCTAGCTTTATCCTTTTTTGTGTTGCGTTCCAGCAACACAGCACAAGCCACCGCGTTATCGGCCATGGCGCAAAGCATTGGCTACTTGCTGGCTGCATTCGGGCCTGTTTCACTGGGGTTGATGCGGGACTTCAACGGTAACTGGCAATGGGCTTTGCTATTAATGTTGGTCTTACAGTTAGGGCAATTAGTAGCAGGGTGGTCTGCCGCACGGCCGCTCAACGTAGTGCCCGACTAAGACCGAAAACACCGCGCTCAGCCATAAGCGAGCTCCTTCGGGCCGCGGTAAGCCGTACGCTGTAAGTTAAAGAAAAACGGCGTTGGCCTATTACTTACGGCGTATAGCGTAAGGCTTACTGTAGCCCCAAGGACTATGCTTGATGATTGACGGCTGTTTTTCATACAGTCTCGTTGTTGTCAGCCAAGGAGGGGATATTATGAACACATTGCCGTTGTGGGTGCCGATGATACTAATATCTAGCGCGGCATACGCTGAGGGCATAGCCCAACCGCCATTGCAGTTAGCGGCGGAATATCAACAACAAGACGCTAGTTTATATAGAGTCAGCGAAAAGCTGGATGGCGTGCGTGCTTATTGGAACGGGCGCGAGTTACTGTCACGCCGCGGTCATCGGTTTTCTGCGCCCGACTGGTTTGTGGCCGGTTTCCCTGACTTGCCTCTGGACGGTGAGTTGTGGTTGGGACGCGGTAAATTTGAAGCATTATCGGCGGCCGTGCGTCGTTATCAAGCTGTTGATAGTGAATGGCGCAATATTCGGTTTATGGTGTTTGATTTACCGGCGAGTACTCAGCCATTTGAAGCGCGACTGCGAGTATTACAGCAGTTGGTACCGAGTGCACAATCAACCTATTTGCAGCTCGTTGAGCAGCGGTTAGTGAATGATAACGCTGAGCTGGCCGAGTTGCTTAAACAAGTAGATAACGATGGCGGCGAAGGCTTGATGCTACGTCACCGACAGAGCTTTTACCAAGCGGGTCGCCATCAAGACTTACTGAAATTAAAGCAGTTTCAAGATGCTGAAGCACAAGTTGTAGCCCATCTGCCAGGGTTGGGGAAATATCAGGGAATGTTAGGGGCACTGTTAGTCGAAACCCCAGACGGTCGACGTTTTAAACTGGGCACCGGTTTTAGTGATCAACAGCGCGAGCAGCCACCACCAATAGGTTCTACCGTGACTTATCGTTATCAGGGCGAAACCAGCCAACAGCTCCCACGCTTCGCCAGTTTTATGCGCATAAGAAATGACGCACCAGAACAGCCCTGATAATGGATTGGCTCGGTACTTGGGAGTAAGTATGGCTTTATCGATATCCTATTGAGGAACTTCACTTTTGTGTCTTATTGCTTTTTCTTGGCAGCCGGAACACGGCCGTTTGCATCTGCTTGCCAACCGGGACGAATTTTATGCTCGCCCCACGGCGCCGGCCCACTGGTGGCCGGATGATGCCAATATTTGGGCCGGTCGAGATCTGAAGGCCAAGGGTACTTGGCTGGGCCTGACCCGAGAGGGGCGTTTTGCCGCCCTGACCAATGTACGGGAAAGCGCAGCCCTCTCAGGCGAACAAAGTAGAGAGAAGCGAAGCCGGGGGGAGCTGGTGGCTGACTTTTTGCGTACCCAGACCGGCTGTGAGGATTATTTACAGCAGGTGCTGAGCCGTGGAGATGAATACCCGGGCTTCAATCTATTGTTGGGCGATATGAACCGCGGTGAGTTGTGGTATGCCAACAACCGCTCCGACGCGGATGCTCGTCGGCTGGAGGCTGGGCTCTATGGCTTGTCTAACGCCATACTCGATACTCCTTGGCCCAAGGTGGAACGTCTCAAGCAAGGGCTGGCCGAACTCAGTTCTGTTCGTGACGAAACGGCTTTCGGCCTGCTCGACGACGATACTCGGGCCGCGCTCGATCAGCTGCCCAACACCGGTGTCGGCCCAGAATGGGAAAGCCTGTTGTCGTCCATCTTCATTCAGAGTCCGGACTACGGCACCCGAGCCCAGACGGTGCTGTGCGTCGAGCAGGGCCGAGTGGTGGTGACAGAGCATGGGCGGGGGCCGCAAGGTGCCGAGTTGGAGCGACGACAGGCAAGCTGGCTGCTGGCCGAACCCAAGCCCGAACCCGAGCTTATGAGTCGACATGGGAACCGAGTCTGATGTCTTCATCCTTTCAACTCGCACTGCTGCACTGGCTGAGCCAATATTGGCCATGAATACCAGCCAGCGGCCCTGGCATTTCCCGTTGCTGGCGGAATTTTGCACCGGACTGCCGATGTTTGCCGATATTACGTCGTAAAAACCTGCATAACTAATAAACTAAACAGACAAACAAAAAAGGCGAGCATTATGCTCGCCTTTTTATTTATTACTCGCTTGCCGTTAAACCAGCCCGCGCTTTTCTTTTTTTGCCGTTTTAATGTCTTTCCATACCGCACGGCAAATCACCCAAAGTATTACCGAGGTGAGCGCGGGCCAGATTAAAACATATGCACCTAATATTAATTCGCTCATGAAGACTCCTTCGCCAGACGGACAGGGTTTAAGTTAGTACTCGCTTTATTACTTATAGCCGCGGTTAGTTCAGCTCTATCATCATAATGACCCACACGCTGGGCGATAAGGTCAAAGTCGAAGCGCTCATTGCTAAACAGGCTAACCGCGACACACACTAAAGTACTGGCACCGTATGCCACCAGAGACGATAGCAATACGGTGTATTCACGTAAGAATCCGGTGGCAAAATAGGTCATCGCCAATGCGGCTATAGCGCCTGCGACAAAGCCTACCCACTTACCGAAAAAGCCAAAGGCCATTAAGCCGATCACCACGCCTGCGCCGATAAAGGCCACTAGCTCAAACAGCAACCCCATGAGACCGGTCATAGGCAATAGCTCGAAACGTGCGACACAAAACAGGGCTAAGCCGGTGAGAACGGCACTGGTAAAGGCTGCGTTGGTAATGCGATCCCAATAACAGCTGGCGATCACTGGAAACACGATGGCTCCCCACAGTGCGCCTACAAACACCAGCATCACCAAAATATCAAATGAATAACTGGCCAAAATGATGCCAATCATGGTGGCGGCGACCATGGTTAGTCGACCAATAAGCAGCATACGTTTGGGGTCAACTTTGCCGCGGGCTAAGTTTTTACCATAGACGTCCGCCATGACAATAGCGGACAGCGCCGATAAATCGGAGTCGGCGGTGGAAGATAAAGAACCGATCACCAAGATAAAAAATAACCCGATAAATACCGGTGAAAGATAAGTTGATACCATTTGTGGGATCAGGTTATTTTCTTCACCATTGAGTGGCTCAATGCCTAAGGTTAATGCCATTAAACCAATCATGCCTAAGCCGATCACGATGGCGCCGTAGCCTAAAGTGGCCGTTAGAAACGTCGATTTAATGTGGTTTTCGTTCACTGCAAACAAGCGTTGCGCAATAGTTTGATTACCGATGGCGTAGGCTAATACGGCAATAAAGAAGGGGGCTCCTTGGTTTAAGATAGCCTCCATCGAGAACAAGTTCGATTGTTCCAAGCTCATGTTATTGAAACCTTCCAACATGACACTGGGACCGCCCATGGCAAAAAGCACCGCGGGGATAATTACAATCGCGATTCCCATCAGTGCAACCAGTTGAGCGAAGTCGGTAAACACCGAGGCTCTAAAACCAGACCACAGGGTATAACTGAGCACACCGACACCGGCAATCATAATACCGGTTTGAAAGGATAACGGGGACAGCACGGCAACCAAAGCACCGGCGGCGGTAAAGTTCACCATTAAACTGATGATACTGCCCAACAAATTCGAGAAAGCTAAAATTAACTGGCTGGACGAACCGTGGCGCGCATGAATCAGCTCGCCCAAGGTATGCGCTTTAGGTGCTAATGCTCGAAAGCGGCGACCAAAGGGATAAATGAACAAAATCATCAGCGCCCCCCATAAGCCATAATGCAAGGGTCCCGAAACACCATATTGATAACCGGAGGTGGCGGCGGCATAAAATGAAGCGGCCCAAATCCAAGTTGCCGTCATGCTGGCGGCACCCATACCAAAGCCAATGCGTTGATTCGATACCATAAAAGCATCGGTATCTTCTTGGTCTTTTCTAATAAAGGTGGTTAAAAAGTAGGTGCCGCCGTAAAAGGCAGCCAGTAACAGCAGTACGGTTGCGGTAGAAAATTGATAGAGTTCCAAGGAAGTCTCCGTTGTTTGCTCGAATAAGAACACCAAGCAGATTTACAGGAAAACGCATAGCTACAGTGGCGCTTAAGGCAACTGCAGAAACGTAAAATAAGACGACCAGGCTGGCGGCAACGGACGCAAAAATAGCGTTAATAAACGGTTAGTTAAAAGCGACGATTAAGCGCGATGAATAAAAACGGTAGCTTGAGACGTTGGCGATAGCCGAGTGATGTATGGTCGACGACACAGAAGGTCGTGACTTAAGGTAAAGCTTCGATGACACCTAACATGGGTGTAACACCTCCTGTGTTGATGTTGCAGGTAACGAATAACAAGCAAATACCTTAACCTGACCTTAGGGCTATGTCCAGCTACAGCCAGTTTGTAGCGGACTTGACTAGCCGACAAACCCACATTTCGCTATAATTCGCGCTCCCCCAGATCCACCAAAATGCTGAGCGTTTTCTCTAGTGTGAAATCGCCTTAATCTTGTTGAACAGGAGTAGTCATGCAAGCAAAAGTTGCCGTCATCATGGGCTCAAAAAGTGATTGGCCCACCATGCAGGGTGCTGCAGAAATTATGGATACGCTGCAAGTCGCCTATGAAGTAGAAGTGGTGTCGGCGCACCGTACGCCAGACCGCCTAATGTCATTTAGTAGTGAGGCGGTAGCGCGCGGCTTTGAAGTGATTATTGCCGGTGCCGGTGGTGCGGCACATTTGCCCGGTATGGTGGCCTCTAAAACCCGCTTGCCCGTACTCGGTGTGCCAGTGCAAAGTCGCGCTTTAAACGGCATGGATAGCTTGCTTTCTATTGCCCAAATGCCCAAAGGTGTAGCCGTGGGTACCTTGGCTATTGGTGAGGCGGGTGCGTTTAACGCCGGCTTGCTGGCTTGCCAGATTCTAGCCAATAACGATCCTGCATTGGCCGAACGGCTAGAGGCGTTTCGCCAGCAGCAAACCGACACCGTGCTAGCTAACCCCGATCCGAGGGAGCAAGTATGAGCCGCATTTGGGTATTAGGTGCAGGTCAGTTAGGGCAAATGCTAAAGCATGCCGGTATGCCACTGAATTTAGACGTACAGCCGGTGGATATTGAGTCTGAAGAGACCTTTCCTCTACAGGATCACGAGCAGGTAACAGCCGAACGAGAGCAATGGCCTGAAACGGCCGCAACTCGGCAGCTGGCCAGCCATCCGGCTTTTGTTAACTTGCAAACGTTTCCTCTATTAGCCGACCGCTTTACGCAAAAATCGTTGATTGATGAGCTGGCATTAGCCACCGCACCTTGGCAGCTAGTGAGTAATGACACCGAGGCACAAGGTTTACATCAAAAGCTGGGCGAGCGAGTTTTATTAAAGCGTCGCACCGGCGGTTATGACGGCCGCGGTCAGCATTGGCTACGAGAGCCCGGCTTGGATGCTATTCCGCAAGGTTGGCATGAAGAAGCCATTGCCGAGCAAGCCATCGACTTTGATGAAGAAATGTCGGTGGTAGGAATGCGCGGTGCTAATGGTCAATGCTTTTTTTACCCATTAACGCTGAATTTGCATGTTAACGGTATTTTGCTGGGTTCGGTGGCACCGTTAGCGCGCTTGGCTCACTTACAAGAAAAAGCCGAGCAGATGCTAGGTAAACTGATGCATCACCTCGATTATGTGGGCGTGATGGCCATGGAATGCTTTCGGGTGGGCGACGACTTATTGGTTAACGAGCTGGCACCTCGCGTGCACAATAGTGGCCACTGGACTCAAGCGGGCGCCAATATCAGCCAGTTTGAAGCTCATCTACGGGCCGTGGCTAAGCTACCATTAGTGCAACCCACGGTGAAAAACACCAGCGTAATGGTGAACTTGGTGGGTACCGAACGCCAAGACGAATGGCTAACCGTGCCAGGCGCCGAGCTGTATTGGTATGGCAAAGATGTTCGTCCCGGTCGAAAAGTGGGGCATATTAATTTTTGCCTCGACTCACACACCGACACGAAAGCGGCACTCGATACGTTGCAGCCGTTATTGCCCGATACGTATGTTGAAGTACTAAACTGGCTACGCAGCCAGCTGGATTAAACCTCCAGCGTTTAGGTAAAGAAAAGAGACCAAAAGCCCCGACCAGTATCATTGGTCGGGGCTTTTGCGTTTTAACATCGTTTAAGACTATTTCGGCACGACTTATATTATTTTCCTATACAACCTTGATCTTCTTGTACAACCTCAGCTATCTTACTTAATATAGTTATACAAGAGGGCTGGATATGTACAAGTTTGATCCCAAGGTTATCCGTGTCGGCATTAGTGGCTGTCTCGTTGGCCAAAAAGTACGCTTCGATGGAGGCCATAAGCGATCGGACTTTTGTAGCGAACAGCTGGCCGAGTTTGTTGAATTTGTGCCAGTGTGCCCTGAGATGGCCATTGGCTTAGGCTCGCCGCGGCCCAGTATTCGTCTGGTTAATCTAGGTGAAGACATTATCGCGCAAACGGCCAAAGGTGTAGATGTAACGGCGGCGCTGCGTGATTATGGCCGTAACTTGGCAACTCAATTTTCGGGGCTCAGTGGCTATGTGTTGTGTGCAAAGTCACCCAGCTGTGGCATGGAACGAGTGCGGGTTTACCACGAAAGTGGCAAAGGCAATGCTAAAGAAGGCGTAGGCATCTACACCCAAGAGCTGATGCAGGCGCAGCCGTTGCTACCGCTGGAGGAAGACGGTCGCTTGAACGATGCTTTGTTACGGGAAAACTTCGTGACTCGGGTCTTTGCGCTGCACGACTGGCAATGCCTATGTCATGAAGGCATTACGGCTGCGGGCCTCATTACCTTTCACAGTCGCTATAAATATCTACTGATGGCCCATCACCGTGAAAGCTACCTGCAATTAGGCAAGTTGTTGGCCGACTTATCGGTAGACGTGGCGGCTAAAGCAGATGCCTACATCAAGGGCTTGATGCAGGCGCTAAGTATCATTGTGACCCGAAAAAACCACACCAACGTATTGCAACATCTTCAGGGTTATTTTAAGCGCATGCTTAACGCTCGCCAACGTGAAGAGCTCTCTGACACCATAACGCAATATCGCCAAGGTATTCTACCGCTCTTTGCGCCCATCACCTTGCTGCGTCATTACCTGAAAGAGTTTCCTAATGAGTATCTGCAACAGCAGGTGTATTTAAACCCCCATCCGGAGGCGTTAAGACTACGTTATGGTATCTGACCCTAAATATCCAATTCGAGACGTCGCCCGTTTGACCGGCATCAACCCGGTCACTTTGCGAGCATGGCAACGCCGTTATGGTTTGCTGAAGCCTGCACGCACCGAGAAAGGCCATCGGCTGTACAGCGAACAAGACGTCAGCACCATTCGTCATATTCTGCATTGGCTCGAGCAAGGGGTGAGTATTGGTCAGGTTAAAGGATTGCTCGATACAGCGTCACCCCAGGTTAGCGGTTCCAACTGGGAACAAGCCCAGTCACAGCTAATGGACTCAGCATTACAGCTTAATCTAGGTCGGTTAGAAGCCGACTTGCTGGAGTTGGCCAGCTTGTATCCGGCGGAGCTGATCCTACGCAAAGTGATAGAGCCTTGGTTGTTAGCACTTGCTCAGCTGCACCGACCCGATGCCCAGTTGATCGAGCAAAGTTCACGGGCCTTGCTGATGCGGTTACTGCATCAATTATTAACCATTAAAACCGGGCCCGTGATTGCGGTGGCGCGGGTTGGGCAGGTACGTGAGCATCATGCCTTATTAACCCAATTTGAACTGCAAGGTCTAGAGTGCCGCAGCCTAGATTTAGGCATGTTGGATCCGCACACCTTACCGCTTGCCGTTGGCCGGCTCAAATTTGATGCTTTAGTGCTCATACTCGGGGTGGGATTAAGCCAAAGCTGGTTTACCGAGATGGACTCGGTATTACCCAAACGCTGCTTTTACACCGGCGAGCTGGGCACTATTTATCAGCAACAAAGCTGGCTGAATCGATCTTACTCTGCGAGCGTCAGTGATATCAAGAGAGAACATGATGCGTCATTTAGTCTGGTTTAGAGCTGATTTAAGAGTAGCGGATAACCCCGCTTTATATGAAGCCACCGCTGCGGGTTGTGATGTTACGGCTATTTATATTGATTGTGTTGGCCAGTGGCAGCAACACGGCAGGGCCCCTATACAAAGAGATTTCTTAAGCCATAACCTGCAGGCCTTAGCCCTGCAATTAGCGGCACTCGGTATTCCTCTCACGGTACTAAGTGCAGACACCTTTGTCGAGGTGCCAGAGCAATTGGCCGCGTGGCTAGAAAAGCACCCTTGCAGCGCCTTGTATGCTAATCGAGAAGTGGGTATCGATGAGCGTCGCCGCGACAAAGCAGTACAGCAACGATTGGTCGATACCCTTGATATTCGAGTGTTCAATGGCGACTGCGTGTTTAATCATGGCAGCCTCACCACGCAAAGTGGCGACATGTATAAAGTGTTTACCCCGTTTGCAAAAACCTGGTTAGCACAACTGAGGGCGACGGGCTATCGGCTGCTGCCGGTGCCAGACGCTCAAGGTCAGCCGCTTAGTGTTGTAGAAGTCGAGCTTGAAGGTACTCGCGTCAGCAGTCACGCGTGGCCTGCGGGTGAACGAGCGGGCGCCGAACGCTTGGCGTTATTCAGTGGGCAAGCGCTCTGTGATTATGGTGAGTACCGTGACTACCCGGCAATAGAGGGCACCAGCAGTTTATCGCCTTATTTGGCTTTAGGCGTTATCTCCCCTAACCAATGCTTAGCCGCCATAGAGCAAGAGTTAACGCAGCTGCCGATGAGCCGCGGTGAAGCGGGCTTTGTGTGGTTGAACGAGCTAATTTGGCGCGAATTTTATCGTCATTTATTGGTGGCTTTTCCGCGTTTATCCATGAACCGTGCCTTTAAACCCGATACCGAAGCGCTGCAGTGGAGCCACGATACCGCGGCGTTTGATGCTTGGTGTACAGGCAATACCGGTTATCCCATTGTTGATGCGGCTATGCGCTGTTTAAATCAAACCGGTTGGATGCACAACCGATTGCGGATGATCGTCGCCAGTTTTTTAACCAAAGACTTACACATAGATTGGCGCCAAGGCGAAGCCTATTTTATGTCACGTTTAATCGATGGCGAGCTGGCGGCTAACAATGGTGGCTGGCAATGGGCGGCAGGTACCGGTGCCGATGCGGCTCCTTATTTTCGGGTATTCAATCCGACCACCCAAGGGGAGCGCTTCGATGGCAACGGCGACTTTATTCGACGCTGGTTACCAGAGCTTGCGGAAGTACCCGCTAAAAAAGTGCATCAACCTCATGATTGGTTGGATACTCAGCAACTTGGGTACTTATATCCCAAGCCGATAGTGGAGCATAAACGCGCCCGTTTACATGCGATTGCTATGTTTGCCGCTCTAAAAGACCCGCCAGATGACCTAAAAGATCAGGAGGCAAGATGAACTCAGCATTAGCGGTGTTTTGTCGCGAATATCAGCGTTTATCAGGCGATAACCTGCAAGTACTGCGCGATATTTATGCTCCGCACATCCAGTTTCAAGATCCCAGTCACCAGTTGCAGGGCATAGAGGATTTAGTGAGTTACTTTGAGGGATTATTTAGCCAAGTCAAACATTGTCAGTTTGAGATAGAGCAAGTGATGGAGCAAGACGGTGAAGCCTTTATACGCTGGCAGATGCGCTTTGCTCACCCCAAACTTAATGGTGGCAATGAAGTGTGTGTACCTGGTGTGAGCCATTTACGTTTTAGTGAGCAAATAGATACTCACCAAGATTATTTCGATTTAGGCGCCATGCTCTATGAACATATTCCGGTGCTGGGTGCTTTAGTTAAAACCTTAAAACGGAGGCTAAGTCAATGAAGCGTGTGCTAATTACCGGTGCCAGCTCAGGCATGGGGCTGCAACTAGCCAAAGATTATGCCGCCGATGGCTGGCGAGTGGTGGCTTGTGGTCGCGATCGCGACAAACTGCTGCACGCGTTGGCGGGTATAGAGTTTGAGCCCTGTATTTTTGATATGCAGCAGGTTGCAGAAATACACGATGCGGTCGCACCGCTTGCACCCTTTGACTTGGTGCTACTCAATGCCGGTAATTGTGAGTATATGGATGACGTGCGCCAGTTTGACGCGGCGCTGTTTGCTCGGGTGGTGCAGGTGAACTTACTGGGTACGGCCAATTGCGTGTCTGCGTTAGTGTCACGTATTAACAAAGGTGGGCGCTTAGCCGTGGTCAGCTCTTCGGTAAGTTTTTTACCCTTAACTCGAGCCGAAGCCTACGGGGCTTCCAAGGCGGGGTTAGACTATTTAGTGCGTACCTTAGCCATCGATCTCGCGCCCCATGATATTGCCGTGAGCTTAATTCGCCCAGGTTTTGTCGACACGCCGCTCACGCAAAAAAATGACTTTGCCATGCCCGGCCAAGTTAGCCCAGAGCAGGCCAGTCTTGCTATTCGCCGCGGCCTTGCCAAAGGCAAGTCCGAAATCAGCTTTCCCTTTGCTCTAATCACCGTGCTACGCCTACTGTCTTGGTTACCTCATGGATTATGGCGTCGCCTTGCGCAGCGCATGATAAGGAATAACTCATGAGTAAAATAGCCATAGTGGGCAGCGGTATTTCCGGCTTAACCTGTGCTTGGTTATTGAGCCAGCAGCATCAAGTAACCGTATTTGAAGCCAATGACTATTTGGGCGGACACACGGCCACCGTCGATATCGAACTTGGCGGAAAAACGATGGCGGTCGACACCGGGTTTATCGTATTTAACGACCGCACTTATCCTCTATTTCAGCGTTTATTAGCGCGCATTGGCGTGGGCGCTCAGCCAACTGAAATGAGTTTTAGTGTGCACCAAGCGCAAACAGGACTGGAATATAACGGCCATACATTAGGCTCTATGTTTGCCCAGCGAACGAATCTATTTAGCCTTAAGTTTTATGGCTTTTTAGCTGAAATAGTGCGCTTTAACTTGTTGTGTAAAAAAGTACTTAAAACCGATGAGCTCAGTAATACCGACACCTTGGGTGACTTTCTGGAGCAGTATGGCTTTTCTGACTTTTTTATTAGTCATTATATTTTGCCAATGGTGGCCGCCATTTGGTCCTCGTCTTTAGCTGATAGCCGTGACTTTCCGCTGGCCTTTTTTTTACGCTTCTTTAACCACCACGGCCTGCTTAATCTCATTGATAGGCCGCAATGGTACGTGGTGCAAGGCGGCTCACGCAGCTACATTCCGGCTTTAATTGCTTCTGTAAATGATATTCGGTTGAGCACACCGATACTGGGCATTCGTCGCCATCCAACAGGCGTTATTCTGACTACGGCGGCCGGTGAAGAAGCCTTTGATGAAGTGATCCTAGCGTGTCACTCAGATCAATCGCGTCGGCTATTAACCGATGCTACGGATGCAGAACAAGCCGTGCTAGCAGGTCTGGCTTATCGAGATAACGAGGTGGTATTACACACCGATACGCGCTTATTACCAACTGAGCAGCGTGCTTGGGCCAGTTGGAATTATTGGCTGGATGGCCGTGATAATGCGTTGCCTGCCGTTACCTATAATATGAATATTTTGCAAGGCATCGAGTCTACGCAAACGCTGTGCGTCACCCTTAATCGAGGAGATGCTATCGCGCCTGAAAAAGTATTACGCCGCTTTACCTATGCCCATCCAGTATATAACCAAGCCGCCATTGCGTCGCAGGCGCGGCGACGTGAGATATGTGGCCAGCAACATACCCATTTCTGTGGCGCTTATTGGTACAACGGCTTTCATGAAGACGGAGTTAAAAGTGCCCTCGATGTCTGCGCACGCTTTGGCATCAGCCTATGAGTACCCTCAGCGCTATTTATCGCGGTCAGGTGCGCCACCGTCGTTATTCTCCACAGGCCCATCATTTTAGCTATGGGCTGTATATGTTGGCGCTGGACTTGGATGAGCTGGATACCTTATCCGTACTGAGTCGCTTATTTTCCTGTGAGCGGTTTGCTCCCTTGAGCTTTCGCCGCTGTGATTACTTAGGAGATCCTAAGCAGCCCCTGAAAGAGGCAGTATTGCAAGAAGTAGTGCGCTTAGGTGGTGACGCCGAGACATTAAATCGGGTGCTGATGTTGGGTCAGGTACGTTGCTTTGGCCTGTACTTTAGCCCAATTAATGTGTTTTTTTGCTATCAAGGTGAACAGGCGCGTTATGCCTTGCTAGAGGTGCACAACACCCCATGGAATGAATGTCATTGCTACTTAGTCGACCTTGAGCAAATGGACCCGGCCGATAAAGCCTTTCATGTGTCACCGTTTATGGGCATGGCCATGCAATATCATTGGCGCATTATTCCACCCAAGATAGAGGCGCCAGACAAGCGGGTATTAGTGCACATTGAAAACCGAAATCCAGCGTTGTTATTTGATGCCACCTTGAGCTTGCGCCGCCATGATTTTGCGCGCACCGCACTTAAAGCGGCATTACTGCAATGGCCGATGATGACACTGACCATAGTGCGCGGCATTTACTGGCAGGCATTGCGCTTACTTTTAAAACGTATTCCTTACCACCCACATTCTTAAAGGAACTTCCCATGGAAACGACGCTAACACGCTCGCAACCACGGCATTTGGATCGCTGGGCGCGCCGCTTGGCCTTTTCTTTGCTTTCTGGATTAACAGAGGCAGGTTTGACCATCAAAGAAGGCCAGCAGATCTTTGAGTTCGGTGATAGCGCCGCCAGTCTGCAGGCTCATATTCAGGTGCATGAGCCCCGCTTTTATCGACAATTGATACTGGGTGGCAGTATCGGAGCCGCAGAAGCCTGGGTTGAAGGAAACTGGCACAGTCCCGATTTATCTGCAGTGGTGCAATTATTCGCCCGTAATATGGCAGTACAAGACCGATTTGAGCGTCGGCTTGCGTGGCTGACTACCCCTTGGCATAAACTGAAACATCGGCTTAATCGCAATTCGTTAAGCGGCAGTCGAGCCAACATTGCAGCTCATTACGACTTAGGTAATGAGATGTATCGCTTATTTCTTGACCCTCTGATGCAGTATTCATCGGCGGTATTTCCTAGCGAAAACGTCACCCTAGAAGCCGCGCAAGAGCATAAGTTGCACTTAATTTGTCAGCAGTTGGAGCTAAAGCCCGGCGAGCATTTACTGGAGATTGGTACCGGCTGGGGTGGATTAGCCTGTTTTGCTGCCGAACATTATGGCTGTCGCGTCACCACCACGACCTTGTCGGCTGAGCAATTAAAACATGCCAAAGAACGGGTAGAAGCCAACGGTTTAAGTGAACAAGTCACCCTATTACTAGAAGATTATCGGGACCTTCGAGGCCAGTACGACAAAGTGGTGTCGGTAGAAATGATAGAGGCGGTAGGGCATGAATATTTGCCGGTGTATTTTAAAACCTTAAACCGTTTGCTCAAGCCGCAAGGTAAGTTATTTATTCAGGCCATTACTATTGCCGATCAGCGTTATGACAGTTATCGCAGTGGCGTTGATTTTATTCAGCGCTATATCTTCCCCGGTGGCTGTTTGCCCTCGGTGAGTGAAATGTGTCGGCACTTGAAAGAGCAAACCGATATGACGCTGACTTACTTACAAGATTACGGCCAGCACTATGCTCAGACCCTCAATATTTGGGCGGCGCGCTTTCAGCAATTAGAACCGGCACTCAAAGACTTAGGCTATAGCCGCGATTTTCATCGCTTGTGGGCCTTTTACTTCGCCTACTGCGAAGGTGGTTTTCGCGAGGGGAGTATTGGGTTGGCACATTTTACGGCGACAAAGCCAGGAGCGCGTCAATGTCTAAATGGCAATGGTTTCAACTGCTAGGGTTTTATGGTTTTTGGTTGTTAGCGGTGATTGGGCAAAACAGTTGGCTGTGGGGGCTCGGGTTATTATTACTTGGCCATTTTATGCTGACGCCGAGCCGCGCCATGGATATGCGAATACTCAGTTTGGCACTATTGGGACTGGCGGTGGATGGTTTGCTCACTGTAAGTGGCGTCTTCGCCTTTCATCATTGGCCTTGGTGGCTAGTGCTGTTGTGGTGCGGGTTTGTGGTCACACTCGGCCACAGTTTGCGCTGGCTAAAGCGCCTGCCTATTGCATTACAGTCGTTACTGGGCGCGGTTGCTGGCCCTAGTTCCTACATTATGGGCTGGCGCTTGGCGGCGGTAGATTTGCCATTGGGGCTATGGCCCAGTGTGGCCATATTGGCGCCGGTGTGGGCGTGTTTGCTGGTAACGCTGATATGGCTAGAAAGCAAAATACGTAGGAGCGGATATGCATAAACTATTGAACATGACGTTAACGTTACTCACATTATCAAGTTTGATGATAGTCCAACCGCTGTGGGCTAGTGCTAATTCAGGTTTAGTGTTAGTGGGTAAAGGGCAAATGAGCTGGATGTTCTTTAATCTTTATCAGGCACATTTTTATAGTCAAGACGGGCGTTACCAGGCCAATCGTTACCCCCAAGCGTTAACCTTGCGTTATCAAAAAAATATCAGTCAAGATGAGCTCATTAAGGCTACGATCAGCGAATGGCAACGCCTTGGCATTGAATATCCATCGTCATGGCCGCAACAACTTAGCCGACTGTGGCCGTCGGTAAAAAAGGGCGATGAGCTGGCTATACGTGTCGAGCCTACGGGCGAAAGCCGATTTTACTTAAACCAAGCCCCTCTGGGGGATATTGCAGAACCGAAATTTGGGCCGGCCTTTTTAGCTATTTGGCTGTCAACTAATAGCCAAAACTCGACGCTAACAAGTCAATTAAAAGGAGACTGAGATGCGCTGTTTATTACTGGGATTCACCGTCACGGTGAGCCTGCTGCTAATGTCGTGCAGCAGTGACATTCAAGACTATGCCGACAGCACACCGCGCTTTGCACTTGAGGAATACTTTCAAGGAGAGTTGAGCGCCCACGGTATGGTACAAGATAGATCTGGCAAGGTGCTACGTCGTTTTACAGTGGAGATGGTCGGCCACTGGGATGGCAATAAAGGCACGCTAGAAGAAGACTTTGTTTATGACGATGGTGAGTTGCAGCGCCGGGTGTGGCATATCGAGAAAACTGCAGAGGGCCATTATATTGGCACCGCAGATGATGTGGTAGTGCCCGCCAAAGGTCAGACCCGAGGTTTTGCCCTTAACTGGCGCTATACCTTAGCTGTGCCGGTTGATGGCAAAGTGTGGGAGATTAATTTTAATGACTGGATGTATCAGTTAGATGAAAGACGCGTTATTAATCGTGCCGAGATGACCAAGTGGGGTTTCAAAGTCGGCGAAGTGACCTTATGGATTGAGCGTAATATCTAGCGCCAAGCTTAAAAAAAAGGAATATCCTTAGCTCGGCGCTGCTGTCATTAAAACTCGGCGCTGGATATTTCGTCGAGAGATAATGAAAAGCTGGGCACAAATACGTCAAGAAAATAACGGACTTCGTCGTTCATTCGCGTATCTAGCATGGCGGTTAGGCGCTTTTGCGCGGCGGCAAATTCTTTATTACCGGCGCTTAGCTCTTCGGCACATTTTAAATAAGCGCAAAGAATATCTGCAGACTTAACCAAGTGGGTGTAGTCATCTTGAAGGTGACCGCACAATAAAGGCGCATAGGTCGCTTGCAGCTCGGTGGGTAGCATTTTAAGCAGACTCTGTTCAGCATTACTTTCTATTTCTTTATAAGCGCGGGCGATATCGTCATTAAAGTATTTAACCGGAGTCGGTAAATCACCAGTTAACACTTCACTAGCATCATGAAATAGCGCCTGCATGGCCGCTTTTGCGGGGTCTAGATCACCATCATAAAAGGTGTTTTTTATCACCGCTAAGGCGTGGGCCACCATAGCCACCTGCAAGCTGTGTTCGGCCACGTTTTCTCGCGCTATGCTGCGCATTAAAGGCCAGCGCTGGATTAACTTCATACGTGCCATGTGGGCAAAGAAATGGCTGCGTTTCTGTGTCATCTTCAAACCACCTTGAGTAATAAAAAAGGGATAACAAGGGATGCGTATTGTCGGCGATAGTTAGCGGCGATTGTTGCCAGCGATATCGCTATAATGGCATCGAACGCTCTTAATTACCGTTAATTGAATAGAATAAGTGGAGAAATAAAATGAATAAGCAAACTCAGACTGAGCTGGAAGCAGCGGCCTTTCGTACATTATTAGCGCATTTAGATAAACGTAAAGATGCACAAAATATCGATTTGATGAATCTTGCGGGTTTTTGCCGTAATTGCTTAAGTAAGTGGTACTTGGCCGCAGCCGAAGAGCAGGGCGTTGCAATGAATTATGATGAAGCTCGAGAGCATGTATACGGTATGCCGTATGAAGAGTGGAAAGCCAAGCACCAGCAAGAAGCGACGCCCGAGCAGTTAGCGGCATTTGCTAAAAGCAACGGCTGATTAGCTGTACGCTGACCGCCATACGTTAAAGACCCCCCCTATTTTGTAGGCGCAACGGGTTAAAACCTAAACAGCAAACCGTGCAGTCTTTTGTAACCTACCCGTATCTTCGCTGAAGATACGGGTACGCGACAAAGATTAAAACAGGACCATCCCGTGGTGACTTTGTCTGACAGCTTACGGCTTACAGCTGAACGCTCCCCGAAGGGGTACTATTTAAACACGACCGTCTTGTTGCCGTACATAAACACTTTTTCTTCCAGCACTAAACTGAGTGCTCGGCTCAATACCGACCTTTCTACGTCGCGGCCAGCTTTGGCCATATCTTCGGCACTAAACACATGATTCACGTGGATCACGTCTTGCTCGATGATGGGGCCTTCATCTAATTCATTGGTCACAAAGTGTGCCGTAGCACCAATCATTTTTACACCGCGCTCGTAGGCTTGACGATAGGGGCTGGCGCCGATAAAGGCCGGCAGAAATGAGTGATGAATGTTTATCAAGCGCTGTGCATAACGCGCCACAAAGTCGGGGCTCAAAATACGCATATATTTAGCCAAAATCACATAATCGGGCTGATATTCATCGATTATGTCGGCCATTTTTTGCTCATGCTCGATACGATTGAGGCCTTCATGAGAGACACAATGGAAAGGAATATCAAATTTTTCAGTTAAACTCGCTAAAGCATCATAGTTACCCACCACGGCGGCAATATCGAGCTGCATAGCACCAGAAAACTGCTTGATTAGAATATCACCCAAGCAATGGGCTTCTTTAGTCACCATGATCACCACCCGTTTATTACCGGCAGGTACTAAACGTCGTTCACTGCCTGTGGGCAGGGCATCGTCTAAGTCAGCCAATAAGGTGTAATCGTTGAAGTGTCCCTCAAGTTCGGTGCGCATAAAAAAGTGACCGTTATCGTAGTCGACGAATTCGTCGTTGCGCATGATATTGAGTTGATGTTTATAGCAGATATTGGTGATTTTAGAGATCAGTCCCTTGGCATCAGGGCAATGAGTAAGCAGTATTTTTCGTTCCATTATAGTGTTC
This sequence comes from Oceanisphaera ostreae, assembly GCF_042676125.1. Classification (NCBI taxonomy): domain Bacteria; kingdom Pseudomonadati; phylum Pseudomonadota; class Gammaproteobacteria; order Aeromonadales; family Aeromonadaceae; genus Oceanisphaera; species Oceanisphaera ostreae. Next base: position 123,041 of record NZ_JBHTJS010000035.1, on the reverse strand, counting down.
TATCGGCTAATTAAGTGAATAAAAGATTAGGGTCTGTTGACATTTCGCGATGATTTTTGCAGCAATTTGTGGGGGTTTTATACAAGGCATCGCTTGTGCCATGGAGTCATTCTCCATCAATAAGCGATAACGCCGTAGAAAGGCTCCACAAATGCTGCCCTTCGGGTTCGGCTAAACGCGTTTTTCTCTTTGTTGAGTGGCGTTTGCTTAGAATGACTAGGCTACACCCCACTCGCCGCGATAAAAACGCGTTTAACTCGAACAAAACTTAACCGCGAAAGGTCAACAGACCCTAAGTGAGTAAAGCAGATTAGCAAAGGTATAAGAGCCTAGCATTTGGCACAGCAATGTTTGTATTTTTTGGCAGTGCCGTTTTTAGTGGCTCCGCAGGGACAAGGCTGATTGGCACCAATTTTGGGCGGATTAATCAATCCATCGCGGTATAGCCAGCGACCCGCAAGCTGTGCAAAATTAGAGCGCTCATGTAACGTCACCACGCGGTTATCTTCACGATAGCGCGCCTTAAACTCGACCATACCAACGTGGTCTGTGACTTTGCCTCGTGCAAAAACAATAGTTAGCCCAAGCCACTCGGTATTGTGACCCAGCGTCGTTAATTCGTCAGCGGTTAAACCACCTTTAGTATCAGGGTGCCAGCTGTGTAACAGATATTCTCCTAACCCTAATACAAAGGCACTGTAGCGAGAGCGCATGAGTGCCAGCGGGGTGCTCGGCGTTTGAGTACCATCAAGATAGGGTTGGCAGCAGTGAGCAAATAGCTGCTGGCTGTGGCAATGGCAAAGCATGTTCAGTCCTGATTAAGCTCAATACAAAGAGGCACAGTATGCCATGGCGGCGACACTGCACGGTAAAATAAAAAACGGCTCCGAGGAGCCGTTTATTAACACAATTGCTAATCAGCGATATTATTCGATGATTTCAACTTCGATAGTTGCTTGTGCTTTAGCATCTACGCGACGGTCGCGCTGACGTTCAGCTTCAGTTTGGCCTTCAGCCAGCTCACTACCATACCAAGCAGTCTGGATGTTTTGAGCCGCTACACCGCGCTCAACCAAATAGCCTTTAGCAGCCAGAGCACGACGCTCAGACAACTTACGGTTATATTCGGCGCTACCTAAACGGTCAGCATAACCGGCCAGCTCAACTTGATGGCTTGGGTTCTCTTGAGAGAAACGAGCAACTTCGTCCAAGGTGGCACGAGAGTCAGCAGATAAGTCAGACTTATCGAAACCAAAGTAGATAGAGCCGTCAGCTGTTACTGTACGGGTTTCATACGTTGTTTCAGGTGCTTGTTGAACGACTGGAGCTACCGGAGGTGGTGTGCTTTCACCGCGATTCGGATGCAGTACCAACTCTAACATGAAGTTATTCACGTCAGTCTCAAAGCCATTATTAGCTAAATCACCCATATCTTCAATACGGCGATAACGAGCTTGTACGTCAACTAAATCAGAAGCACGGTAGGTTAAACCTACACCTGCAAGGGGAGATACACCGTCATCACCTGCTCCGGCATCAGTATCCCAGCCTAGCGCACCAAGCTCACCGAACAAAGAAACACGCTCGCTTAGGGGTAAGCGGCCAATAGCTGACAAATTCAGAGCTTTGGTATCAGCGTCTGCACCAAAGTAGTTAAAGCCCAACTCGGCACCAAAGTATTCGTTGAAGTTATAACCAGTGAACAGGCTGATCACTTCACCGTCTTTGTCTAAAGTGGTGTTGGTTCTGTCGATATCTTCATACTGGCCATAACCTGCACCAGCACCTAAGTACCAGTCGTTAGCCTGTACGCTTGTAGAAATACCTGCGGCGGCAATTGCCAACGCAATTAAAGAAGGAGCCACTGTCTTTTTCATGTTGTCTTCCTCATTTATGAGCTTTCGATTTAATCGAAATGAATGTATCACCTTTCGTCGAAACAAAAGTATATTTCGTTAGGGTGATATGTGTGGGAAGTCCTTTTTATTTTTATCCAGAATGTACTGTAAATTAACATTGCATTCTTTGCATCTTGTCCACACGAATCCAGCCTAGCGTTTTTTAGAGGCGCTCACAAGACGCTAAGTAGCCTAAAAGGCTAAAATTGTCGCAGCTTTTACAATAAACAGCGCCGTATTGGTCTTTGGAGAGCGTTAGGTGAGTCTTTTTTAGGTTTTTTTTGATAAAAAGACCGTAAGAGCACAACGAGTCTATTTTGTGGTGTTAAACTTATGATTTCCAAGGATGGTTCATTATGTTATCGAAACTTCGATAGGAGTAGCAAAGCATGAATCCAGATACCAGCTTAGTCGGTAAAAAAATCCGCCAAATTCGTGAAACGATGGGACTTAGTCGGCCCAAGTTCGCGGAGTTACTTCAGGTGCCACCTACCACATTAAAAAATTATGAATTAGGCTATCGAGAAGTGGGAGGTGCCTTTTTAGTGGCATTGGCCCAACATTCCGAGTTACATAAGTACACTTTATGGCTATTGACCGGAAAAACCATAGACAGTGTTGGCCAAATAGCCCCCGAACAAGGTGATTAGCCCGTTGTTTGATGGGCTTCACAACGGTTAATCAAGAGTGGTCAGAGTTAGGATAGTTGAATGTTTTACGGTGTTGATATCGGCGGCAGCAAAATAGCCCTTGCCGTGTTTGATGAACAAGGCGAAGAGCGCGAGCGTGCTGTGTATATCACGCCACAAACGACCTATTTTGCGCTTATTCAGTTAGTGTGCGAATGGATAATAGGCGCCGATAAACGTTGGCAAACCCAAGGTCGCGTCGGTGTTGGCTTTCCTGGCATAAAAGATGCTCAGGGCCGATTACTGGCGCCTAATGTGCCGGTTATTCATGGGCAATATCTGCAACAAGACTTACAGCAGCGTTTGGCGAGAACGGTGTATGCAGATAACGATGCCAACTGTTTTTTAATATCTGAATATCATGATGGGGCGGCTGCATCGGCCAAGCTAGCACTGGCGATCACACTTGGCACCGGTATCGGTGGTGCGCTAATACATGAAGGAAAGCTGGTAAATAGTCGGCGTGGTGGCAGTGCTGAATTTGGCCACGGGGCAATGAATGCGGGGTTGTTAGCGCGTTACCCGCAACTTCCTTTATTTACGTGCGGCTGTGGTTTGCTGGGGTGCTTAGAAACCTATGCTTCTGGCACCGGATTGGCTCGGCTCTATCAACATCTTAATCAAGCAACTCCTAACGATGCATTACTTGGTCCTGCAATTATAACTGCTTGGCAAGATGGCGATGCGAGTGCTTGCAGGGTTATGTCATTGTATTTTGATGTGCTGGCCTCGGGACTAGGCGGCCTTATGACCCAGCTTGACCCCGATCTCGTCGTGCTGGGCGGTGGTTTAAGTGATGAAGACTGGTTATACGAAGAGCTGAATGCTCGGATCCCTGAATACCTTATGCGCAATGTGACTCCTGCTCCTCTTATTCCTCCGGTCTTTGGAGGTAGTGGAGGAGTACGAGGTGCTGCATTATTGGCCAAGCGAGCGGCTTGACCATTTAGCTAGCCGCGATATTTTGTTAGCATGCTTCTTTTACCCAACCAAAGGGAACGTCATGTCGTCATATGAGACAGTAGAGCTAAAGGCCAGCTACGGTGTTGGTCGTCAAATCGGTGATCAATTGACTCAGCAGTCTTTTGAAGGCCTAGAAGTATCAGCCGTACAGCAAGGCTTAGCAGATGCCATCGCCGGTGTAGATTTCGCCGTGTCTCGCGAAGACATTAATAGTGCGTTTCAGGTGATCACTCAGCGTATGCAAGAGCTGCAAGCAGCGCAGTCTTCTAAAGCGAAAGAAGCAGAAGATGAGTTTTTAAGCACAAACGGTGCGCGTGCTGAAATAGCACAAACCGAGTCTGGCCTGCAATACGAAGTATTGGTTAAAGGTGACGGCGCTGTTCCTGCAGAAACTGATACTGTAAGCGTTCATTACCACGGTACCTTTATTGATGGTTCTGTATTTGACAGTTCAGTCATGCGCGGTGAGCCTGCTCAGTTCCCAGTTAACGGCGTAATCAAAGGCTGGGTAGAAGCCCTGCAACTGATGCCTGTTGGCTCTAAGTGGAAACTGTACGTGCCACACGACTTGGCCTACGGCGAACAAGGTGCCGGAGCTATACCACCGTGTGCCACGCTGGTGTTCGAAGTTGAACTTCTAGAAATCGCGTAACTTATAAAAAACCGGCAACCGCCGGTTTTTTTATGCCTACCAAATTTCGTTTAAAAGCCCGCGCTTATCTGGCAAACTTCTGCTACTAATTATGAAATACTGCGTTAAGCCTAAATACAGCCATAAGCCGTCAGCCATAAGCCGTCAGCTATAAGCTGTCAGCTAAAAAGACGAGGGCTTTTTTTTGGAAAGCTTCTAGCTTATAGCTCATCACCGTATCTTGGTGGTTACATTAATAAATAAAGGAAGAACAGCATGACAAATCCGGTTCGCATTGCCGTAGCTGGTTGTAATGGACGTATGGGAAAAGTATTGGTGGAGTCAGTGACTCACACTCCTGGGGTGACCCTCACGGCCGCGATTGAACATTCTGGCTCCAGCGTGTTGGGTGCCGATGCCGGTGAACTGGCAAACGTCGGGCGCTTAGGTGTTATCGTTACTGATGATCTGGCCGCCGTTATCGATCAGGTTGATGTGATCATCGATTTTACCCGCCCCGACGCGACATTGGCCAACATTGCATTGGCACAACAGCACGGCAAGCGGTTGGTTATTGGCACCACCGGTTTTGATGATGCACAAAAAGCACAGATCCAAGTAGCTATTGCCGATACGGCGATGGTTATCGCATCTAATTACAGTGTCGGCGTCAACTTGGTGTTCAAGTTACTTGAGCAAGCCGCCAAGGTAATGGGCGACTATACCGATATTGAAATTATTGAAGCCCACCACCGCCATAAAGTGGACGCTCCGTCGGGTACGGCATTAAGTATGGGAGAGGTGATTGCCAATACCCTCGGCCGTGACTTAAAAACGTGCGCCGTGTACGGGCGTGAAGGTATAACCGATGAGCGAGATCCTAACACCATTGGTTTTGCTACCGTGCGTGCGGGCGATATTGTGGGTGAGCATACCGTGATGTTTGCTGATATTGGTGAACGCGTAGAAATAACCCATAAAGCGTCTAATCGTTTGACGTTTGCCAATGGTGCAGTGCGCGCCGCGGCCTGGATCGCAAAGCAAGATGCAGGCTTATACGATATGCAGGATGTGCTTGATTTAAAATAGATAAAAGCACAGCGCTAACGCCCCGCACCGGTTAAAGAGAGTACATAATCTTTAAGCTGGAGCGGGGCGTTTTTATTTACCTAGCCCTTAATTTATTCTCATCCCTTATTGTTTTTTATTGACAGCTTATTGTTTTTTTATTGATGGTTTATTGTTTATTTTAATGTGAACAATGGTATGGCGTGAGCGCTTTATTGCATTTTTATTTATATTTCTTATTTTTTTATTATTTATGTGGTTCTTTTCGCATTTTTTATAATGGTTAATCGTTTTTTAATGAAAGGATTTGTTGAAGGCATCGCTTTTATATAGAGTGAGCAGAATTTGCCCAGTATTAGCCGAAGTGTGGTTATGGCTCACTCAGACCTCACTTCGGGACAACCAGGTAAATTGTTGATTTTATAAAGTTAACTCGGAGGTTGTCTTGACACACACAGCGCTGCTGGTACTAGAAGACGGAACCGTCTTTCATGGTACAGCCATTGGTGCCGACGGTTGTTCCGTTGGTGAAGTGGTATTCAATACCTCGATGACGGGGTATCAAGAAATACTCACCGACCCGTCTTATTCCCGCCAAATGGTTACTCTTACTTACCCTCATATAGGCAACACCGGTACTAATTCAGAAGATAAAGAGTCAGACCATATTCATGTTCAAGGTTTGATTATTCGTGACCTCCCTCTAATAGCCTCAAATTTTCGCAGCCAACACTCTCTGTCTGACTACCTCAAAGCCCATAATATAGTGGCTATTGCCGATATCGATACTCGCAAGCTCACGCGAATTTTGCGTGAAAAAGGAGCTCAGGCTGGATGTATTGTTGCTGGTGCAAACTTGGATGAAGCCAAAGCATTAGCCGAAGCGAACGCCTTTCCTGGTCTTAATGGCATGGATCTAGCGAAAGAAGTGACCGTTGCCGAGTCTTACACTTGGCACCAAGGGAGCTGGAGCTTAGGCGAAGGGCATAGCGAACCAGCCGATGCCGACTTACCTTACCATGTGGTGGCTTATGATTATGGCGTTAAGCGCAATATCTTGCGCATGCTCGTTGACCGCGGTTGTCGGGTAACGGTCGTGCCTGCACAAACCTCAGCAGATGACGTATTAGCCCTAAAACCCGATGGTGTCTTCTTGTCGAATGGCCCCGGTGACCCACAAGCCTGTGACTATGCCATTACGGCAATTAAGCGCCTGCTAGACACTGATATTCCGATGTTTGGTATCTGCTTAGGCCATCAATTATTAGGTCTGGCTAGCGGTGCCAGCACAATCAAGATGAAGTTTGGTCATCATGGTGCTAATCATCCGGTTAAAGATCTCGAGAAAAATACCGTGATGATTACCAGTCAAAACCACGGTTTTGCCGTGGATGAGTCAAGCTTGCCGGCCAACGTACAAGTGACACACCGATCGTTATTTGATGGCACGGTGCAGGGCTTTCGGCGAACCGACAAGCCGGCGTTCAGTTTTCAAGGGCATCCCGAAGCCAGCCCAGGCCCAGGTGAGGCCGCAGGTTTGTTCGACCATTTTATCGATTTGATTAAGCAATACCGCGCGTAAAAAGGAGTAGGTAGAGTCATGGCAAAACGTACAGACATACAGAGTATTCTGATCTTGGGCGCAGGCCCTATCGTGATTGGTCAAGCCTGTGAATTCGACTACTCCGGTGCCCAGGCCTGTAAAGCCCTGCGCGAAGAAGGCTACCGCGTTATTTTGGTGAACTCTAACCCCGCCACTATTATGACCGACCCGGAGATGGCCGATGCCACCTATATCGAGCCGATTCACTGGGAAGTGGTACGTGAGATCATCAAAAAAGAACGTCCCGATGCTGTATTACCAACTATGGGCGGTCAAACTGCACTTAACTGCGCTCTAGACTTAGAAAAGCACGGCGTGCTGGCCGAGTTTGGCGTAGAAATGATTGGTGCCACTGCCGATGCAATCGATAAAGCAGAAGACCGCAGTCGTTTCGATAAAGCAATGAAAAGTATTGGTCTTGCCTGCCCCCGAGCCGGCATCGCCCGCACACTAGAAGAAGCTTATACAGTACAAGCTGAAGTGGGCTTTCCTTGTATTATTCGCCCCTCGTTTACCATGGGTGGTACTGGCGGCGGTATTGCGTATAACCGCGAAGAGTTTGAAGAAATTTGTACTCGTGGCCTAGATTTATCACCGACTAACGAGCTGTTGATCGATGAGTCACTGATTGGCTGGAAAGAGTACGAAATGGAAGTGGTGCGCGATGTTAACGATAACTGCATTATCGTCTGCGCTATCGAAAACTTCGACGCCATGGGCGTGCACACCGGTGATTCTATTACCGTGGCGCCTGCGCAAACACTGACCGATAAAGAATACCAGATCATGCGTAATGCCTCCTTGGCCATTTTGCGTGAAATTGGCGTAGAAACCGGCGGCTCGAACGTACAGTTTGGTATTGAACCGGATACCGGGCGTATGGTGGTGATTGAGATGAACCCACGGGTATCACGCTCATCGGCACTGGCTTCTAAAGCCACCGGTTTCCCGATTGCAAAAATTGCCGCCAAGTTGGCTGTGGGGTATACCTTAGACGAGCTGCAAAACGACATTACCGGTGGCCGCACCCCTGCATCGTTCGAGCCGGCCATCGATTATGTAGTGACTAAGATCCCGCGCTTTAACTTTGAAAAGTTTGCCGGCGCTAATGACCGCTTAACCACCCAAATGAAGTCGGTAGGTGAAGTGATGTCGATTGGCCGTAACTTCCAAGAATCCTTGCAAAAGGCACTGCGCAGCCTAGAAACGGGGCAGCACGGATTAGACCCCATTGTCGACTTAGCCGATACCGACAGCATGGCGCGTATTCGTCACGAATTGAAAGAGCCCGGTCCAGAGCGGATCTGGTACATAGGCGATGCTTTTCGTGCGGGTATGAGCATGGACGAAATATTCATGCTTACCAACGTCGACCCTTGGTTTTTGGTGCAAATAGAAGACTTAATTAAGCTCGAAGGGCAGGTGAGTGAGTTGGCTATTACCGACTTAACACCAGCGTTGTTACGCAGCCTTAAGCGCAAAGGCTTTGCCGACATTCGTTTAGGTAAGTTGCTGGGTCTATCGGAAGATGAAGTGCGCAAGCTGCGCCATCGCTTCGAGATTTTCCCCGTCTATAAACGGGTAGATACCTGTGCCGCAGAATTTGCCACCGACACTGCTTATCTGTACTCATCTTATGATGAAGAGTGTGAAGCTCGCCCGTCTAGCAAAGACAAAATCATGATCCTCGGCGGTGGCCCTAACCGTATCGGTCAGGGCATTGAATTTGACTACTGTTGCGTGCATGCATCTTTGGCGCTGCGTGAAGACGGTTATGAAACCATTATGGTCAACTGTAACCCAGAAACCGTTTCTACCGACTACGACACCTCTGACCGTCTCTATTTTGAGCCAGTGACATTAGAAGATGTGTTAGAAATCGTGCGCATCGAACAGCCTAAAGGCGTGATTGTACAATATGGTGGTCAAACACCGCTGAAGCTGGCGCGAGCCTTAGAAGCGGCCGGTGTGCCGATTATTGGTACCAGTCCCGATGCCATCGACCGTGCCGAAGACCGTGAGCGTTTTCAGCAGGCGATAGAGCGTTTAGGTCTGAAGCAACCAGAAAACGGCACGGTCACCGCCATGGAGCAAGCGGTAGTAGTGGCCGAGCGCATCGGTTATCCGTTGGTAGTTCGTCCGTCTTATGTATTGGGTGGGCGCGCCATGGAAATTGTCTATGACGAGCAAGACTTGCGCCGCTATTTTAAAGAAGCGGTCACTGTATCTAACGAGTCCCCGGTATTGCTAGACCGATTCTTAGATGACGCCATTGAGGTCGACGTAGATGCTATTTGTGATGGCTCAGACGTGGTTATCGGCGGCATTATGGAGCACATCGAGCAAGCGGGAGTGCACTCCGGTGACTCAGGTTGTTCACTGCCGGCTTATACCCTAAGCCAAGCGGTACAAGATGAGATGCGCGAGCAAACGCGCAAGCTGGCCTTAGAGCTGGGTGTTATCGGCTTGATGAACATCCAGTTTGCGGTGAAAGGTAGCGACATTTATCTGATTGAAGTCAATCCACGCGCCGCCCGTACCGTACCATTTGTATCTAAGGCCACCGGTGTGCCGTTAGCTAAAGTGGCCGCTAGAGTGATGGCGGGTAAGAGCTTGGCCGAGTTGGGGGTGACCGTTGAGGTCATTCCACCGTATTTTTCGGTAAAAGAAGTCGTGTTACCGTTCAATAAATTTCCAGGCGTGGATCCGCTGTTAGGCCCAGAAATGCGCTCAACCGGTGAAGTGATGGGCGTGGGTGACACCTTTGGTGAAGCCTTTGGCAAGGCGTATCTAGGTGCTGGCAAGGCGGTACCAACCAGTGGCCGTGCGCTACTCTCGGTGCGTGACAGCGACAAGAAGCGGGTTGTAGAGCTGGCTAAGGCCTTATTAGCGGCCGGTTTCGAGTTGGATGCCACTCATGGTACGGCAGTGGTATTGGGTGAAGCCAATATTAATCCGCGCTTAGTGAACAAGGTGCATGAAGGTCGACCTCATATTTTGGACCGTATCAAAAATAATGAGTACACCTATATAGTGAACACCGTAGAGGGGCGTCAAGCCATTGAAGATTCGCGGCAGTTGCGCGGTGGAGCTTTGGCGCAGAAGCTGGCGTACACCACCACCCTCAACGGCGGCATTGCGACGTGTATGGCCATGGCCTTTGATGCCACCTCCTCGGTGATATCAGTACAAGAAATGCACGCCCGTATCGCGAACAGTCAATAAATTTAGTCAGTAGGTTATTCGCAATAAAAAAGCGCCGCAAGGCGCTTTTTTATTGCGTAAAAGACCACAAAAGATACTAAATCTAATACTAATCACATTAAGTATTTGGTCAGGTGTTGGGTCGGAACGTCAGAGGTAGCACAGCCGCCTCCCATGACACGCTACGAGTACATCCATGCAAGCTCGGACATGCCATCTGTTTTTGCCACGACTCCTTGCTACAAGCAGTACGGAAAAGTACGGACTAAGGGCAACAAAGACAATAAGCGAAAGAGCCCATTTATTGTAAGGACTTAACTCGCTAAAAACTCGGCCTTAGTTTTAATTCCCCCCCGTGGGCTTCATGTGTTCCGTCACTGTTCTTTTGCCTAGGGCTGGTAAATGACGACAATAAAGTTTGACCTAATCCCCCGACTCCCGTAGAGTGTTCTCCAGCAAAAGATTCAAGTTAGCGCGGCCGTTGTACATTGTTCGTTCCTTATGGCACTACAGTCACCAAGCTTCCCTTATTTGATATTTGTTGCATTTTCCGAGCATACGCTCGTCACACTAAAATAAAGGTAAGAGTTATTATGGCTACTGGTACCGTAAAATGGTTCAACGAAGCAAAAGGTTTTGGTTTTATTACTCCTGCAGACGGCAGCAAAGATTTGTTCGCACATTTCTCTGAAATCGTTGGTAGCGGTTTTAAAACTCTGGCAGAAGGCCAGCAGGTATCTTACACCGCTACTGAAGGTGCTAAAGGTCCTCAAGCTTCACAAATCGAAGCTATCTAATTACCCCTTGGGTAATACAGATACTAAAAAAACCCGCTTCGGCGGGTTTTTTGTATTTAGAGACATTTAACAGGCTTAGGTAAACCGGCTAGCTTGGTGGCTTGTTTAGCTGGGCCTTTGGGAAATAGTCGATATAAATAACGGCTATTACCTTTTGCCTCGCCGAGCTCTTTGGCCATGGCTTTTACCAAAGCTCGCATGGCCGGAGAGGTGTGGTACTTAATATAAAAATCGCGCACAAACTGCACCACTTCCCAGTGCTCCGCACCCAGCGTAATACCTTCTTGCTCGGCCAGTATGGCCACCATCTCTGGCTGCCACTCTTGGTGGTGCTTAAGATACCCTTGAGTATCAGTCGCAATAGTGCGGCCTTCAAACTCGAACATAATGCGTCCTTTATCTACTTTTATTGAGTGAGCCGCGTGATATTACTCAAGTTTGTCCGCAGCGGCATCTGTTGTTGTTTCTTGCTGTTGAAAACCTTCAGCCAATTGATACAGATCGTTCACCAGTAAGGTGATATGACCTAGTAACTGTTGGCTGAGGATTAACCATTCATCATCTTTATTGTCGGTATCGATGCTCTCAGTATTATCCCGAACTAGAGTTGCCTCACTCGTGGGTAGCGGGACGGAGGGGGGCAGGGCGTGCTGACAGCGTAACGCCTTAGCCGCCGCCTGCAATAGACTGACTAACCGTTGAATTTGCGCACTGTGTGCTTGTTGTAATAAGTGACTTTGGGCGCGATGAGCACCTAGCGTAGACAGATAAGATAACAGGGCGTGATTACGATAGGCAATATCGAAGCATAAATTAAGCCAGTATTTTGGGACGGGCTCAACCCGAATATTTTGCCAAGCCAGTGCCAATTGATTATCGGCCAAATGGGCTTGTTTGCGTGGTAACCGATAGTCGAGATCCTCATTCCTACCAGCCGAAAACTGCTCTGCAATGGCAGCTAAGTAATTGGCATTGGCGTCCATGGCATCGGCCATTAACCGTGGTAAATGGCGGCGCTGCCAGTCGGGCCAAATAAACCATACCGCCACAAAAGATAACAAGCACCCTATTAAGGTATCAAATAGTCTGGGCAACCAAACTAGCTCGCTTACGCCGCCTTGTAAATTAAACGCCAGCAACACGAACAAGGTAACAAAGCCCACCGCCCAGCTGTAATACACCTTAACTTGCGTAAAAAAGATAAATGCACCCAGCAGCAATATCATCAGCTGTGCGCCAATAGACGGAAACAGGTACAGCAAGGGCACGGCGACTAAAATGCCGCCCAGCGTGCCCAAAATACGTTGTACTAGCCGTTTTCGTGTGGCACTAAAGCTGGGCTGACAGACAAACAAAATAGTCAGTAATATCCAGTAGCCACGCTCGAGCTCCAGATAGGCAATTAGGCTGTAGCCCAGCGCAAAGCACAGACACATCCGCACACAATGGCGAAATAGCAACGAGTCAGGGTGCAGAAGCGCTTTTAGTTTTGGCCAAAACGGTTGGCGCTGCGGCTGAGCTAACTCAACAGAAATAGCCTCGGGCAGTGGTTGGCGCTGAGTGAGGGCTTCGGCTCGCACCAGTGCCTGATGTAAATGTGCCATATTACGGCCTAAGTATTTCATCGGGCTGAGTAGCGCTGGCGGGTAATCTTGCTGCAGGTGGCTGTAATTCAGTTGGTCTTGCAGCGCACTTAACTCCCAGGTAATGCGTTTGCTATGGTGATAGGCGTTGTGGGTTAAAATAGAGTAGCCTAACTTATAGCAAGACTCCCCAAGCGCAACCAATAGCGTTTGATAGCCACTTAACACATCGACCTGTTTTAAATCTTGATTCAGTTGTTGGTAAGAATAATGACTGGACGTAGCACGCTCGTGCATGTCTTGCACTAGTAAATACAGCGCTAAAAGCCGCCCTAGCTCTTCTTGTTGAGGGTGCTCCCCTTGCCCCTGAATACGACGATTGAGCATTTGTTTGGTGTTTTCTAATGCGCTCACCAGCTGAATATTCATTTGCGCCAATTGATGGCGCAAATGCTGATGTTGCTGCTCGGGGCTATCAAAAAAACGTGATTTCTCTAATAAGTAACGCGACAGCGAAAAGTAGCATTGTGCCAACTGCTCGTGTACCTGTTTATAAGGCCAAATCAACAACACCAGCCAAGACAATAGGCCATACCAAGCCGCCCCTAAAGTAAGCAACATGGGCTGATACCAAAAAGACGGGCTGTCAGGGTGCCCCTGCATCGCATACAGCGAGACTAATAAAATACCAAAGCCTAATGTACTAGCAGTGGAGCCCCAAGCCCCCATTAAGATCAGCCCTAAGGTACTTAATATTAAAAACGGGCCAAATAATAACGGTGTATCAATAAGCAGTGTTACTAGGCTAATGGCAATAAAAAAGCACACCAAACTTAATAATAAATGGCGTAAGCGGCCTTTAGGATCTTGGTCTACCTCGCTAAGCGCCCCCGCCATAACGCCCAAGATAAGAGTAACGGCGGCCGGTGTTTGCTCTAGCCACCAGCCGGGCAGCAATAGGCTGGCCATGGCTAGAAAGACTTTGATGGAAAAAAAGAAATGACTGTTGGTGAATACTCGTCTAAGCCAAGAAATGGCGGGGTAACTTACGGCAGATGACATTAAATGGCTCACAATAGACGGTTAATCGGGTAAAGGGGCAGATGTAAAGGGTGAAGGGTTAAACTACACTGCCTTCTATAGACTAAATTTTTTTCGCCACGGAATACACGGAAAAATTAAGGCTGAGCATAAGGGCGAGCTTCTCAAGGCACAAGATCTTACAATAAGTAGGTACTTTACCCTTTTATCTTTATTATCCTCGTCCGTGTATTCCGTGGCAAAAATAGGTTTTATACCAATCTCTGTAGCCTCTTCTTCAGTACCGAGTGGTCTGTAGATAGCGCCAAAAGGCGGCTCCACAGCCTAGGGGCGGATAAAGGGATCGGCTCCACCGACCATCACATAACAGGGATGTTATGTGTTTGAGCGCCACAGGGAGGTGCTTGCAGCGCGTCGGTGGAGTTGACCCTTTGTTCGGCTTCTACAGTGTAGCTAAATAGATTAGTTACTTTCTCAGGTTGGTATTAGGTATAAAAAAAGCCCCAACAGGGGCTTTTTTAAAGTTACTTTGAACTTAGTCGCGGCTTAAGCCTAACAAGCTCAATAAGCTTAAAAAGATATTAAAGAGTGACACATACAGCGTAACGGTTGCTGAAATGTAGTTACGCTCACCGCCATGAATAATGGCACTGGTCTGCATTAAAATCGCGCCAGATGAGAACAAAATAAACAGCGCACTTAATGCTTGGCTAAGAGCGGGTAGTTGAAAGAAGATGTTAGCGACAATGCCCACCAGCAACACCACAAAACCGGCCATCATCATGCCACCCAAAAAGGACATGTCCTTTTTGGTGGTTAGCACATACGCCGACAGTGATAAAAAGGTAAGTGCCGTGCCACCCAACGCCAACATCACGGTTTCGGTACCACTAGCACTACTGAGGTAGTAGTTGATGATGGGACCAATGGTATAACCGGTAAATGCGGTAAAGGCGAAAATGCACAACAAGCCTAGGCTGCTATCACGATTTTTTTCGGTGAGAAACATCAAGCCATAAAAGCCGACTAGCGTAATAATGAGGCCTGGGCGGGGCAGTGCGAGCATGGCACTCACGCCGGCAGATATAGAGGCTATAACCAGGGTCATCGCCAACAGCATATAGGTGTTACGTAGCACCTTGTTGGTGGCCAGTGCACTCGACTGAGTGTGGGGTATCGAATTATGATATTGCATTCAAGGTTCCTTAGGCTTTATCTCTTATCGGTTAGGCATAATCGCGTGTCGGTTAAGGCACAATCCGATTGCTGTTAAAACGAAACCAATAAGGTGGGAAAATAGTTAGCAACCATTTGGACATAAGACGGCTGGATTGTCGAGTCTTCTCTTGCTTAATTGCAATACGCATTGGTTGAGTTAGCAGCAATGTGAGCATAAAGTGCGCGCTTGCATTAATATTACAATTTATCAGTTTACAAGCGCATCCCTCCTTGGGTAATATGCACCGCGTCGGAGGGGTGGCAGAGTGGTTGAATGCACCGGTCTTGAAAACCGGCATGGGTTTATAGCCCATCCAGGGTTCAAATCCCTGCTCCTCCGCCAAACTATAAAAAGCCCGCTGCGTTTATTCGCAGCGGGCTTTTTGCATTCTCAAGTCTTAAACACGCCTTAGAGACTCAGCTATGGATATTTTACTAACCGACTCCGATTATTTGGTGATTAATAAACCGGCTGGCATCGGTATGCATCAAGAGAACAACGAGCCTGGGTTGGTGCGTTTGTTGAGTGAACATCTAGGCGAGCCGTTATATCCGGTGCATCGACTCGATAAAATGACCACGGGTGTACTATTGCTGGCGCGCACTAGTGCCGCTAACCGCGAGCTAAGTCGCCAGTTTGCCGAACGCAGCACGCGTAAGTGGTATCTGGCACTGTCCGATAGCAAACCCACTAAGAAGCAGGGACTGATTAAGGGCGATATGGAAAAGGCGCGCTGTGGCAGCTGGAAGTTGTCTCGTAGCCTGCTTAATCCGGCCATTACCCGTTTTCATAGCTGCCTGCTGGCCGACCGTTCATTAGTCGGCGATGTGTTAGCAAGCCCTGTACGCGGCTTTTTATTGCAGCCAGAAAGCGGTAAAACCCATCAACTGCGTGTCGCACTAAAAAGCCAAGGTTGCGCTATTTTGGGCGACAGCCGTTATGGCGGCACCCCGGCGGATCGCGGATACCTTCATGCGTGGCAATTAAGTTTTGAATATCGCGGTGAGCGAGTCTGCGTTCGTGCTCCCTTAACTCACGGCCGGCACTTTTTAACGCTAGGTGATCAGCTCACTGCTTGGGCAGACCAATTAATGGTAGAAAAAGCGAGCGGTAATTAAAAGCGGCTACACTCGGTCAATGTTCATTACATTGAGGAGTAACCCCATGCAGTATTGGATTATGGGGGCAGGCGGCATCGGGTGTGCATTGGCACAGGCCTGCCTGGCCCGAGGCGATAAGGTGGTGATGTTCAGCCGCACTCAACCTGCACTCGTTGGTATTCAGTGGCAAGCTGTCGATAATACCGACCAAGTGGCACTCGCCGAGGCCACAGCAGCATATGCCTTGCCCGACAGAGTCATTAATACCTTGGGTATGTTGCACCAAGGCGGGCAGCGGCCAGAAAAGCGTATCGAGCAGCTAAGCGATGCGGCATTTAATAACAGCATGCGCATTAATACGTGGCCAACGCTGGCTATGGCCCAGCTAGTATCGGCAAGATTAACGCGTTCGCACCCGCTGCAATTTGCCGCATTATCCGCGCGGGTCGGCAGTATCAGTGACAATAGAGCGGGGGGCTGGTACAGCTACCGTATTAGCAAAGCGGCGCTCAACATGGCTATTAAAAATATTGGTATTGAATGGCAACGGCGGTTTCCTGCGGCCACCATCGTTGGGCTGCACCCAGGCACGGTAGCCACCGATTTATCGTCTCCGTTTAGATCAGGGTTAGCCGAGGGCCAACTACACTCACCAGAGCAGGCAGCTCTGCATTTATTACAAGTGTTAGATGGTTTGCATCCTGAACATTCTGGCCGATTATTCGCGTGGGATGGCCAAGAGATACAGCCCTAACAGCATTGTTAGGGCCATCTCAATAAAGATAGGTCACATAAGTCGACCACCTACGGCCATTATTTCCATGAGTCATGTTATGGTATTCAATCAAAGCTGTATTTGCTTATCTTCCTATTTTAATTAGGGTAGTCAGCTTAAGTTAATCAGTGGGTGAACCTATGCTTGCATTATCGGTAGAAGATATAAGAACGGACGTTAATTTAGCCGATAAAAACGCGGTAATTCAGGCGCTAGCCCAATGGTTAGAACAAGAAGGCCATGTGGCTAGTGGTTATCAAGCAGGTATGCTGGCGCGAGAAGCCAAAATTGCCACCTATCTTGGGCAAGGCATTGCTATTCCTCATGGTACTCAAGAGTGCCGTCATTTAATAAAAAAAACTGGTATCAAAGTGCTGCACCTGCCACAGGGTGTGGAATGGGGAGGCGGTGAAATAGCCTACTTAGTATTGTGCATTGCCGCTCGTTCAGACGAACACCTCGACATACTTAAGCAGCTTGCCACTACCTTGTCTCAAGGTGATCTACCAACGCGGATAAAAGCCATCACCCAGCCTCAGCAAATACTGCAATTATTACAAAACACGCCTGCGCTTACACCGACACCCACAATTACGAGCGAACTGTTACGCGTAGAACACATACAGACACAGTTAACGTTAAACTCACTGTTGGCGCTAACAGAAAGCGCCATGACTTTAATGCCTTGCACTGTTGCCGAACAAGCGCGACTTAAACAAACGCCGAGCATTCATATTGGGCAAGGTTGGTGGTTAAGCCAGAACCCTGCCGATGATGGGCACACCAAAGCCGCCTTGGTCACGCCGTATACCAATAGCGAGCTGATGACGCAGCAGCCTCCCGTGCGCGGTTTGTTAATGCTGGTCATCGCAGATTTAAGTCATAAAGTATTACTGGATCAATTGCTTGTGTGGTTAAAGACTGAGCAAGGGGCGGAGCTTGCGGCCATTACTCAGGCACACAGGTTATTGGCTGCGTTGCAGAATGGCCCACCGGTAAATACCTCAGTGAGTGAGCGGGTTGAACAGGCGGCCATCGTGCGTAATACCCACGGTATACATGCGCGACCAGGGGCTATTTTGGTACAAGTGGCCAAGCAATATGCTGCAGATGTGCGCGTGCGTAACCAAGATGGTGACGGACAATGGGTGTCGGCTAAAAGTTTAATGAAAATGATCAGCTTGGGGACTAAGTCGGGGCACCAACTGTTATTTTCAGCGGCGGGAAAAGATGCAGATCTTGCCGTAGCAGCATTGGTCAATGCGGTAGAGCAGGGGTTGGGCGAGACGCTTCCCCCGCTTAATGGCGATATTCATGCCGATATTGAACAACAAGCATCCCCCGCTAATGAGTATGATGTTACTTCATCCGTAGCGGCTTCTCTCTCTGCGGCGGCTTCGGGTTCTTCGAATGCTCCAGCTGCTCCGGCTTCTTTGACCGTTCCGCTACAGTCACCATTAGCGGCTAATACTGAGCTGACAGGAGTGTCGGCCGCGGGAGGTATTGCCATAGGGCCAATATTTGTTGATGCGCCACCGCAGTTTAATTACCTCAAACAGGCTGACGATGTCAGTGTTGAGCGAGCCGCATTGGCTGCGGCTATTAGCTTGGCGCGCAGTGATCTAGCGGCTACTCAAGCACAATCGAATGACGAGCAAGGCCGCAACATGTTAGCCATGCACCGCGAGTTGCTGGCAGACTCTTCATTGAGCTTTGGCGTTCACAAGCTAATTAACGAAGGGCTATCAGCCGCTGCCGCATGGTGGAGCGAAACTGATACCGCCGCCACCCGACAAGCCGCCAATACCGATGCGTTATTGGCCGAACGCGCCGCCGATATTCGAGATGTAGGCCGGCGGGTAATGGCTATTTTGTGTCAGAGTCCGGTCATCACGCCACCCGACCATCCGTATATTTGGGTAGCACAAGACATTGGTCCCTCACAGTTAGTGAACTTAGACCCGCAACGTGTGTTGGGTATTGTGACAGTGAGTGGTGGTGCATTTTCACATAGCGCCATTTTGGCATCTGCGTTAGGTATTCCCGCACTGGCCGCAGTCAATGAGACGGTAATGAGCTTGCGTTCTGGCACCGACGCTATTTTAAATGGTGATCAAGGCAGCTTACGTATTAACCCCGACCCGCAAACCCTAGAGCAGGCCCAACAACAACATCAGCAAACACAACAAGATGCAGAGCAGGCGTGGGCCTTGCGCCGCCTGCCTGCCATCACCGAAGATCAGCACTCCATTGAAGTAGGTGCTAATTTAAGTGGAGTAAATGATGCCAGCCGTGTGGTGATGTCGGGAAGCGACGGTGTAGGGCTACTACGCACCGAGTTTGTGTTTATGTCTCAGCACAGCGCGCCCAACTTGGCGACGCAAACGGCGCTTTATCGCCGCCTATTTGATGATCTAGAAGGACGTCCGTTGTTGGTTCGTACCCTAGATGTGGGGGGTGATAAACCGTTGCCTTATTGGCCAGTAGCAAAAGAAGATAACCCCTTTTTAGGTGTGCGCGGCATTCGACTGTGTATGCAGCGTCCCGAATTATTGGCCACTCAAATACGAGCGTTATTAACGGCTGCTAATGACCGACCGGTGCGCATTATGTTTCCCATGATCACTGATATTTCCGAATGGCGCTGGGCAAAGCGGTTAGTGAATGAAATACAGGATGAAATTAAGGCCACTCAGGTTGAGTTAGGCATAATGATCGAAGTGCCCGCAGCGGCGCTGAATGCGGCGGTATTTGCCAAAGAAGTCGACTTTTTTAGTATTGGCACCAACGATCTTACGCAATATACCTTGGCAATAGATAGAGGAAATGGTGAGGTGGCACATCTGGCAGATGCGCTACACCCTAGCGTATTACAATTGATTAAAATGACCGTGGATGCAGCTCACGCGCAAGGTAAATGGGTAGGAGTATGCGGTGAGTTAGCTGCAGACACACAGGCGTTGCCGGTGCTATTGGGGTTAGGTATAGACAAGCTATCGGTTAGCCTAAAGCGCGTGGCCTTGATTAAAGAGCAGGTTAGGCGCGCGAACTTTGGGGCCTGCCAGCAATTGGCCGCGCGTGCCTTGTTGGCCGAAGATGCGCCAAGTGTTCGACGACTGTTGGAGAAGAGCGTATGAGTATTTTAACCATTCATCATTGATGAAGTAGGGCCGAGGAGAGTGTAGCGATGAATATTATCATCATTACTGCGTGCCCCAGTGGTTTAGTGACTAGCTACTTGGTTGCCCAATTATTAGCCCACGCCGCACAAAATCTAGAGTGGTCAGCGTGCGTAGAGTGTCATAGTCAATTAACGGTACGGGATGAATGTAGCACCGCAGACATAGACGCCGCCGATGTGATTGTAGTGGCCTCCGATATTGAGTTGAACCTGTCCCGCTTTGTGGGCAAGCCGCTGTATCGCAGTAGTATTGCTTCCGCATTGAACGACCCGAGCGCGTGGTTGCAGCATGCTCAACTACAAGCCACGCTTTATATTGCCACCGCCGAAGACACTCAACACGACTCACAGACTCAGCTTGTTAGTTTATTGCCTACTAAACCCTCTTCATTTTTTAAAAAGGTAGTCGCGATTACCGCGTGTCCTACAGGCGTGGCGCATACTTTTATGGCGGCTCAGGCGCTAAATGATACGGCAGCACAGTTAGGGGTTAACATAAAAGTAGAGACTCAAGGCTCAGTGGGTGCACAAAATACTTTAACCGCCGAGGATATTGCTAGCGCCGAGGTGGTGATTGTGGCGGCCGACATTGACGTAGATATGGCGCGCTTTAATGGCAAACGCTTATATCGAACCAGCACTGGGCTAGCGCTTAAAAAGCCGCGGCACACCTTAATTCAGGCGTTGGCCGAAACCTATGTGTATCAGACTAGGCAACAAAGCAGTGCTATAGCTGCGCAAGATGAAGTAATAACCAAGCCTTATAAGCATTTGTTGACGGGGGTCTCCTTTATGCTGCCCATGGTGGTGGCGGGCGGCTTAATTATTGCGCTGTCGTTTATGTTTGGCATTAATGCCGCCGACCAAGAGGGGTCGCTTGCGGCGGCACTGATGCAAATTGGCGGGGCCTCGGCGTTTGCCTTAATGATCCCAGTATTATCTGGCTACATTGCTTACTCTATTGCCGATCGGCCCGGTATTGCCCCCGGTATGATCGGCGGTATGTTGGCTAGTACGCTGGGCGCGGGATTTTTAGGTGGCATAATCAGTGGCTTTTTAGCGGGTTACAGTGCGCGCTGGCTGGCGCAAAAAGTGTCGATGCCCACCCATTTATCGGCTCTCAAGCCCATTTTAGTGATCCCACTGTTTGCCAGTTTGCTTACCGGCTTAGTTATGATTTATGTAGTGGGCCCCCCGGTGGCTTGGCTCATGGACTCGCTGACTCACTTTCTAAATAACATGGGTTCAACTAACGCCGTGTTATTGGGGGTATTGATCGGTGCCATGATGTGTTTTGACATGGGGGGGCCGGTGAATAAAGCGGCCTATGCCTTTTCGGTGGGATTATTGGCATCACAAACCTATGGCCCGATGGCGGCAGCTATGGCGGCGGGCATGGTGCCCGCGTTAGGTATGGGCATTGCCACTTTGCTTGCCCGGCGTAAGTTTAATGTTGGAGAGCAAGAAGCAGGTAAAGCCGCTTTTGTGCTGGGACTGTGTTTTATTTCTGAAGGTGCCATTCCCTTTGCCGCGCGAGACCCACTGCGGGTGATCCCATGCTGCATGATCGGCGGGGCGTTAACGGGGGCATTGTCGATGTTATTTGGCGCTAAATTATTAGCCCCTCACGGTGGCGTGTTTGTATTTTTTATTCCCAACGCCGTACAGCAACTCGGCGTATATGCCTTAGCCATCGCCGCTGGCGCCCTCGTTACCGCAATAAGCTACGCCACTATTAAGCGCAGCGACGCACAAATGTTAGGGAAGAGCCGTGAAGGGTGAAGGGACGACATCAAACAAAGACCACTCAAACTAACCCGCATATTTAGTTTTTGTGTCGCCTGGCTCTTTTGCACGAGTCTAACCTCAGGCCTTACCATCAAGTTCCCTTTCAGATCTGATCACTATTTTTCCGTGCGTTCCGTGTTCTTCCGTGGCAAATAGGTTTTGGTTCGATGTTCGATTTTAAACTGGCACGCCTTACGCTGTAAGCCGTAAGTTAAAGACGAACGTCGAGCATGTAGCTTTATGTAGTAAATAAAAAACACCGAACTGGTTGGGTTCGGTGTTTAGTTTTTAGCTTGGCGCTTGGTGCTCGGTGCAGGGTGCTTTATTCATCTTCAAACATGTGTCCGAGTTTACCGGCTTTAGTGTCTAAATAGTGTTCATTGAACGGATTGCGGCCTTCTTGTAGCGGAATACGCTCTGTTACTTCAATGCCAAAGCTTTCCATCGCGGTTACCTTGCGTGGATTATTGGTCATTAATCGCATTTTCTTTACACCCAAATTATGCAGAATATCGGCACAAATAGTGTAATCACGCATATCGGCTGCAAATCCTAATTCAACGTTAGCTTCTACGGTGTCTTTGCCTTGGTCTTGCAATTGATAGGCATGAATTTTATTCAGCAAGCCAATGCCCCTGCCTTCTTGGCGCAGGTAAAGCAGTATACCTCGACCTTCTTTAGCAATATTTTCCATGGCGGCTTGCAGCTGAAAACCGCAGTCACAGCGTAGGCTAAATAAGGCATCACCAGTCAAACACTCAGAATGAATGCGACCTAATACCGGCTGATTGTCATCTAGGGTGCCCATCACTAGGGCGGCATGATCCTTGCCTGTTCCTTTTTCTTCAAATCCGATCAGGGTGAAGGTGCCCCAGGGTGTCGGCAATTTTGAGTTTGCCATCCGGGTAACACTGCTCATGGCGTTCCTCTTCAGTTTTCAAATAACAAAAAAATGGTGGTCATTGTAAGGCGGATGTTGTTGCAGGTATAGGCGCAATACACACAAGTTTTATTAAACGGCATAATTTGCCGCGTAATAAATAGTAGGCGATACATTTGGTAGTCAAGTTGCGTATAATACGCGCTATGCTGCAGTTTATTTAAATATGCTCAACTTAATGTTCTACTGGAGAAAGCCATGACCGAAAAAGCACCCGTCATTACCGTGGATGGGCCAGGTGGTGCTGGCAAAGGAACACTTTGTCAGTTACTGGCCGAAAAGCTGGAATGGCATTTGCTTGATTCCGGTGCTATTTATCGTGTTTTGGCGCTAGCGGCCTTGCACCATAATGTAGCACTAGACGATGAAGCGGCTTTGGTGCCGTTAGCCGCCCATTTAGATGTGCAATTTCCGGTACTTAATGGTCAGGTCAAAACGATCCTCGAAGGTGAAGATGTTTCTCATACCATCCGTACCGAAAAAATGGGTAATACAGCCAGCAAAGTGGCGGCATTTCCTCGCGTAAGAGAGGCGTTATTACGCCGCCAGCGGGCCTTCCGCTCAACTCCGGGCCTCATTGCCGATGGCCGTGATATGGGCACAGTGGTATTTCCTGATGCTCAGGTGAAAATATTCCTCGATGCCAGCGCACAAGAAAGGGCGAATCGCCGACTTCTGCAGTTGCAAGACAAGGGCTTTGATGTTAATTTTGACCGTCTTTTAAGCGAAATACAGGCGCGTGACGAGCGGGATCGCAATAGAACCGTAGCACCCCTGAAGGCGGCAGACGATGCGTTAGTGATTGATTCAACCGATTTGTCGATTACAGAAGTGCTGGACATAGTGCTGAATCATACTAAGGTTAAAGTTGCCGGTTAAGCCAAAAAGGCTGTTTCGGTTAAACGATAAAAATTGTAAGTCAGGCATTCTGCCTGAGCATGCCCGCCTCATGGATGAAACGGGTCGATGTTAATCACCCCACCGGTGCCGGATTGCCCTGTGGATGTTCAACTTAAAAAGTGTATTCATTAAACATGATTGAATCTTTTGCTCAACTCTTTGAAGAGTCTCTGAAAGAACTTGAAACCCGTCCGGGTTCCATAGTTAAAGGTACTGTAGTAGCCATCCAGAACGGTATCGTTTTGGTAGACGCAGGCCTGAAGTCTGAATCCGCTATCCCTGCAGAGCAGTTCAAAAATGCTCAGGGCGAAATGGAAGTCAGCGTTGGCGACGTTGTAGACGTTGCTCTTGACGCTGTAGAAGACGGTTTCGGTGAGACTCTGCTTTCCCGCGAAAAGGCGAAGCGCCATGAATCTTGGCTGCAACTAGAAAAAGCCTACGAAGATCAAGAAACCGTTATCGGTGTGATCAACGGCAAGGTTAAGGGCGGCTTTACTGTTGAAGTAAACACTATCCGTGCTTTCCTACCTGGTTCGCTGGTTGATGTACGTCCAGTACGTGACACCTTGCACCTAGAAGGGAAAGAGCTTGAGTTCAAAGTAATCAAGCTGGATCAGAAGCGCAACAACGTTGTTGTTTCTCGCCGTGCTGTTATCGAAACTGAAAACAGTGCCGAACGCGAGCAGTTGCTTGAGAACCTGCAAGAAGGTCAAGAAGTTAAAGGTATCGTTAAGAACCTGACTGACTACGGTGCCTTCGTAGACTTAGGTGGCGTAGATGGCCTGCTGCACATCACCGATATGGCTTGGAAGCGTGTTAAGCACCCAAGTGAAATCGTAAACGTTGGTGACGAAATCAACGTTAAAGTGCTGAAGTATGATCGTGAGCGCACTCGTGTGTCTCTGGGTCTGAAGCAGCTGGGTGAAGATCCATGGGTAGATATCGCTAATCGCTACCCAGAAGGCACTCGTCTTTCTGGCCGCGTGACTAACCTGACCGACTACGGTTGCTTCGTAGAAATCGAAGAAGGCGTTGAAGGCTTGGTACACGTGTCTGAAATGGACTGGACCAACAAGAACATCCACCCATCTAAAGTGGTTTCTGTTGGCGACAGCGTAGACGTAATGGTGCTGGATATCGACGAAGAACGTCGTCGTATCTCTCTGGGTCTGAAGCAGTGCAAATCTAACCCATGGCAGCTGTTTGCGGAAACCCACAACAAGGGTGACCGTGTTTCCGGTAAGATCAAGTCAATCACTGACTTCGGTATCTTCATCGGTCTGGACGGCGGCATCGACGGTCTGGTTCACTTGTCCGACATTTCTTGGAACGGTGGCGAAGAAGCCGTTCGTGAATTCAAGAAAGGCGACGAGATTGATGCAGTAGTACTGCAGGTTGATCCAGAGCGCGAGCGCATTAGCTTAGGCGTGAAGCAAATCGACGAAGACCCATTCAACAAGTACCTTGCTGACGTTAAGAAAGGTGCTATTGTTAAGGGTACTATCACAGCCGTTGATGCGAAGGGCGCAGTAGTAGAGATGGAAGAAGGCGTGGAAGGTTATGTCCGCGTTGCAGACATCTCTCGCGACCGTATCGAAGACGCATCTACTGTATTAACAGTAGGTGAAGAAATCGAAGCACGCTTTATGGGCGTTGATCGTAAGAACCGTACTTTGAGCTTGTCTATCCGCGCGAAAGACGAAGCTGATGATAAAGTCGTTCTGGATAACCTGAACCAACAGCAACCAGAAGATGTTGGTTTAAGTGCAATGGCAGAAGCCTTCAAGGCAGCCAAAGGCGAATAAGCCTGTCCGACTGTAAAAGGGGGCCTTCGTGCCCCCTTTTTGTTGCTTGGCGATCAGGAGAAACCCTCATGACGAAATCCGATCTCATTGAAAGACTGTCAGAACAATACAGCCACCTATCTGCTAAAGAAGTAGAAGGGGCAATTAAAGAAATATTGGAACAAATGTCGGCCACCTTGCAAAGTGGTGACCGTATCGAAATTAGAGGGTTTGGTAGTTTTTCATTACACTACCGAGCGCCTCGTCAGGGACGTA
This sequence comes from Oceanisphaera ostreae, assembly GCF_042676125.1. Lineage (NCBI taxonomy): Bacteria > Pseudomonadati > Pseudomonadota > Gammaproteobacteria > Aeromonadales > Aeromonadaceae > Oceanisphaera > Oceanisphaera ostreae. The sequence goes on along the minus strand of NZ_JBHTJS010000035.1, from coordinate 97,601 downwards.
ACCCTAAAACCGGCGAAAAAGTCGCATTAACCGGTAAATACGTACCGCATTTTAAACCAGGTAAAGAATTGCGTGAGCGAGTTAACCCCGCTTAATATTATCTGTGGCGCTATATCACTTTTTACGGCAACTCGACTAGCGAGAACGGTGTTTTTTCGAGATAATGTCAGTACTCAAAATTAGGAAGTTGCGAGGGTAAAGTGAAGATTATTATTGGCCTGATAATTCTGGCGATTTTATTTGCCGTTGGTTTAACACTGGGCGCACAAAACGATCAATTAGTGCATGTTAATTATCTGTTAGCCCAAGGTGATTATCGTCTTTCTTCGTTGCTAGCAATTCTTTTTGTGGCCGGCTTTGTCATCGGTTGGTTGGTGTTCGGTTTTGTGCTGCTACGCCTGAGAATGAACAACAGTGGCTTACGCAAAAAAGTTGATCGTCAACACAGAGAGCTAGAAGAGCTTAGAGCATTGCCCCTTAAGGATTAACGAGTCCTATGCTGGAATTGTTGTTTCTGCTGCTCCCTGTAGCAGCGGCTTATGGCTGGTATATGGGGCGCAGAGGAGTCCGGCAGGACGCTCAACAGAAATCGAATCATTTTTCCCGGCAATATGTTGCCGGGCTAAATTTTTTACTGTCTGACGAACCTGATAAAGCGGTTGATCTGTTTATTCAGTTATTGCAGGTTGATAGCGAAACCATTGAAACCCACCTTGCCCTTGGTAACCTATTTCGGTCCAGGGGCGAAGTTGATCGCGCCATTCGTATTCATCAAAACTTAGTTGCGCGGCCTAATTTATTATTAGAACAACGCCATTTAGCTATGCTCGAGCTGGCTCGTGACTTTTTGGCCGCAGGTTTGTTAGATCGGGCCGAACATATTTTGATAGAGCTGAAAAGCGATCCCGATTATGAAGAAGAAGCGTTAAGCCAATTATTGCTCATTTACCAGCAGCTGAAAGATTGGGAACAAGCTATTGCGACGGCCGAGCGGCTGAAAAAACGTCAAGGTATGAAAGCCCTCACTCCCATGGGGCATTTTTATTGCGAATTAGCCGAGCAACATTGGCGACAGCAAGATATTAAAAGCGCCATTGGCCAGTTTAAAAAAGCCTTAAAAGCGGACGCCGGCTGCGTAAGAGCTAATATACGCCTAGGGGCGCTATTTATGGCAGAGCAGCAATGGGCACAGGCGCTACACTATTTACTTGCGGTCACCAAACAAGACGCCGGTTTTATTGGTGAGGTGTTGGATGATATACAATATTGCTATCGACAATTAAATGATGAAGGCGAGCTAACACGACAGCTGCATTTATGGGTGGCAGAAGACAGTGGTGCCAGCGTGGTATTAATGCTGGCCGATTATGTTGCCGAGCGCCAAGGGGTAGTGGCCGCTGAACAATTAGTGTTATCGCAATTGCAGCGCCACCCCACTATGAAAGGTTTTCATCGACTGATGTTTTACCATGCTGCAAATGCCGAGCAAGGGCGAGCGCGAGAAAGCCTAGAGATGCTTAGCTCTCTAGTCTTTGAACAAATTAAGCTGAAGCCCTGTTATAAATGCAGTCAGTGTGGCTTTGCTGTAAAAACACAGTTTTGGCAATGCCCGTCCTGTAAACAGTGGGGGAGTATTCGACCGCTACGTGGCCTAGATGGGGAGTAAAAATAGCCGTAAGCTGTAAGTAAAATATAAACACCGTCTTCCGTAGGGTCACTATCGTTAAAAGAGTATTCGACCGCTTTAGGGTTATCAACTGGAAGCCAAAGAAAAACCGTCGGTCTTTTGCCGTCTTACCGGACTTGTTCCGGTATCTTTATTATGTCTTCTCTGGAGCTGACAGCTTATAGCTGCCCGAAAGGGCTTATTGTATAAATTTTGAAAGGTAACCTGGTATGCAAGCTTCTACCCCAAACGATCCTAAAATTTTGATTGCGCTTGATTTTGCCGACCAGCAACAAGCCATGGCGCTTATCGCGCAATTAGACCCTGCTAGCTGCCGATTAAAGGTAGGCAAAGAAATGTTTACCTTATTTGGCCCAGAGTTTGTGCGTACTTTGGTTAAAGCAGGGTTTGATGTTTTTCTTGATCTTAAATTTCATGATATTCCCAATACTGTGGCTAAAGCGGTCGCTGCCGCAGCCGAGCTCGGCGTATGGATGGTCAACGTGCATGCCAGCGGAGGCTTGCGTATGATGACGGCAGCGCGCGAGGCCTTATTACCTTATGGTGAACAAGCGCCGCTGCTGATTGCGGTAACCGTGCTTACCAGCATGACAGACGACGAATTGGCACAAGTAGGCGTACTACGTTCACCTGCAGAGCAGGTGCTTGCCCTAGCACGCTTAACCCGAGATGCGGGCTTAGATGGTGTCGTGTGCTCTGCACAAGAGGCAAGTTTGTTAAAGGCTGAGCTGGGCCATCATTTCAAACTGATAACGCCGGGCATTCGACCTGCTGGATCTGATGCTGGCGATCAGCGGCGGATCATGACGCCCGAGCAGGCATTAGCCGCCGGCAGCGATTATTTAGTCATTGGCCGCCCGATTACTCAAGCAGCTAACCCCGCTCAGGCATTGGCTGACATTAATAACAGCCTTCGGCAGGGATAAGCTTAAGCCATCAGCTGCAATAGATATCGACCCCTTTAAAACATCGAATCGGTTGGTTCGATGTTTTTTTGGTGTTGGTTTCGGTGGTGTTTTGTAGGGTGTCGCTTTAGCTGGCACTCCCGTCTCATACCAATCTGGAAAACTAACTGATCTATTTTTGTTTGTATAAAAGCCGAACAAAGAGTCAACTCCACCGACCCGCTGTAAGGGTTAATGACACTCACTATTTTAATTTACTGCGAATATTCACTGGATACTCGGTCAGATTAAAATAGTTCATCTCGGCGTAACACACTCGCCTATGACGCTCAAACACATAACATCCCTGTAATGTGATGGTCGGTGGAGTCGATCTCTTTATCCGTCCCTAGGCTACGAGGTCGCCTGTCGGTGCGCTTTACAGACAACACGGATCCGATTTTAAACTAGATCATATTTTTACTAGATTGGTCTTAGCGTGATTTAAACCCATCCTGCTCCGCAGAACCAACAGTTGAAGCATTGAACTACAAAGAACGGTGTTTATCTTTAACGTAAGGCGTACAGCGTAAGAGGTATAGCGGTATCTTGTAGGGTGATGCTCGGCGTGATTAAATCAGGCATGAATAAAATGAATAGTGAAATGCGAGAGGTTAATACATGAGATTCACACGACGTTATCGCCGTTTATTCAAAGGAATATAATGTGAGCTTAGCCAGTTCTGAATTACTGAATATTATTAGCAAAACGATGCCATTTGGGAAATACAGTGGTCGACCATTACTCAAGCTACCCATGGCATATTTATGCTGGTTGGAACGAGGAGGGTGGCCACCAGGCGTCTTAGGAACAGAATTAGCTTTGGTGTATGAGCTCAAACTCAATGGCGTTGATTTACCCTTATATCAGCTATTAAAACCCAGCCCTTCGGGCAACCGTCAGCGTTAAGCCGTCAGTACTATAAAGGTGATGTTCAGTAGGCTAACTACAAAAGGTACGTGATTTTACAGTTTATTGTTGTGTCGTCCTCTTTACTCTTTCCCCGTCACAAATTATTTAGCTAAAATAACAAACAAAAACAGGGCCATATGGCCCTGTTTTTATTGAGTCTAATTGTGATATTTATTCTTTAATTAGAAAGTCTTCTAGCGTTTTAGTGCCGTTGTCGATTGCATTTTTAATCGGCGTTGGTTTACGACCCTGGCCTGTCCATGTTTTATATTCATTGTTATCGTCATAGAATTCATACTTAGCTGGGCGCTTGCTACGTGGGGCACTTGCCTTTTTAGATGGCTCTGCAAGTTCTAGTAAGTCACTTAAATCAATGCCGTCTGCGGCCATTTTATCCATATATTCTTTAAGCTTGCGATCGCGCTCTTGGGTTGCTGCTTGTTCAGCTGCTTTAGTTTCGCGTTGTTCTTCAATAACAGAGGACAGTTTAGCTAATGCTTCTTCCATCTGATCAAGAGTCAAATCACGAGTTGCAGCACGTAAACTACGAATGTTTAATAGTGTTTTCAAAAAGTCAGTCATTGGATCCACCTAGGGTTATATATTTTTATTCTTTAAATTTACAGCTTCATTTTAAATCTAGCAAGTTAATTACTGAAATATTTACAAAGTTTAATAATTAGTACTGATAGTCATAGAAAATTATGGATATGGCTTTGCATTTTGCGAAAGTGTGTTGCTTATTAATAATGGCGTTTGCTTTACATTAATATCTAGGCTACCAGAATATATAAAAGCCCTGAGAAGTGTAAATCAAGGCAAGACTCAAATGATGTTTTTGTTTGAATTTACCGCAGCTAACGACTGAAAGTTTCGCTTTAAAGTTATGCTAACTAACAATGCCTTGGCATTAAAAACAAGCAATAGGTACTGTAATCAGCAACGAGAGGGTGCATTTGGTGAAAAGTGTTGATTTTTGTGGTGTTGACAGTAAAATCCTCCGACTTACCTGCGTGGAGGTGCGTAATTTATCAGTAGATTAGCCTAGGGTGATGCCGTTTATGCTGATCGAAAGGAGGTTATGCCGAAGTCGTGTTACTTATCCGGTAACAAGGCTGGGATCGGTACTGAAAGGGCCGATACTGTCATGAATTTATATTCATGGTGCGCTATTGCTGGGAAGAGAAGACGATCTTATATCGGCCTCCTACTCCTAGTCATTATATTGACAATTTAGATATCAGGTGCCGACGTGGAATTACATCCCTTTATTCAAACCCCTTGGTCTTTATTACCGCCTTTACTTGCCATCGTGTTGGCAATATCTACTCGCCGTGTGCTGTTATCTTTAGGCTTAGGTATCATTCTTGCTGCGCTATTACTGCAACAGTTTAATCCGTTGACGACGGTTACGCACTTGATGAGCCAGGTCTCGGCATTGTTTTGGTCCGACAATACAATTAATGAGTGGAATGTAAATATATTGTTATTTTTGCTGCTGCTCGGTTGCATTATCAGTATGCTAAGCCGAGTAGGCGCAACATTAGCCTTTGCGGAATGGGCGCAATCTCGTATTAAAAATCGACGCCAAGCCAAGATAATGACGGGCCTACTCGTATTTTTGTTTTTTATTGATGATTACTTTCATAGCTTGTCAGTCGGTACTATTTGCAGACCAGTTACCGACCGCTTTAATATTTCTCGTGCCAAGCTGGCCTATCTACTCGACTCTACCGCGGCCCCAGTTTGTGTGTTGATGCCGATCTCTTCTTGGGGGGCTTATATTATTGCCTTGGTGGGCGGAATTTTAGCCAGCCACGGTTTGACGGGGCACAGTGCGCTAGGCGCATTTTTGGTAATGGGCAGCATGAACTTTTATGCTATTTTTACCCTGTTGATGGTGCTGCTGGTCATTAAAGGCGGATGGGACTTAGGTTCAATGGCACGGCATGAGGAACAAGCGCTGCAGGGCAAGCTGTTTGATGCAGACAAAGGGACTCCACCAGGGGTGGCCGATAGTGGTGAACAGGCAGGGCGGATGAGTGAGCTATTACTTGCTATAGGGACGCTTACTCTTGTTACTGTGGTCGCACTGCTATTAACCGGTGCGCAGGCGCTAGCCGGCAGCGAAACCCCCTTTAATGTATTAGCCGCTCTAGAAAATACCAATGTAGGGCGTTCTTTGGTGTTGGGTGGCGTAGCTGGTTTTTTAGTATGTGCTTATGCGATGATTAAACATCGAGTGTGCTTATCAGGTTGGCTAAATACCCTAGCTATTGGTATTAAAGGCATGTTACCGGCCATTTATATTTTATTGTTTGCCTGGACCATTGCCGGTCTTATTGGCGAACTTAAAACAGGCCAATACCTTGCGTCTTTGGTTCAGCAAAGCATTCCGCTATTCATGTTACCAGCTATTTTATTTTTACTGGCTGGCATTATGGCATTTGCCACCGGCACCAGTTGGGGAACCTTCGGCATTATGCTACCCATAGCGGCTGATATGACGATGGCAATTGATGTGCAGCTGTTGCTGCCGGGTATGTCTGCGGTGATGGCAGGCGCGGTATTTGGCGATCATTGCTCGCCTATTTCCGATACTACCATTTTGTCGTCTACCGGCGCTTCTTGTCATCATATTGACCATGTGATCACGCAGTTGCCTTATGCATTATCCATCGCCGTAGTGACCCTTATTGGTTATTTAGCGCTGGGTTATACGGCATCAGTTGGCATAGGGCTAGCAGCAGCTATGGGCGGTTTTATAGTGGTATTGGCAGGGTGGCGTTGGAAAATTACTCTAGCGGTAAGGCGTGAGGCATAAGGTGTCAGACAAAACTATAAATACGGCGGTACGTTTACGCCGTATTTTGCAGGAGCCAATTCATTGGATTGGCTTTGGTTGTACTTTTAACTGACCGCTTAAAGCTTATGGCTCCCACAAGGTACTACTTTTCAGTGAGCTGTTTACTCCACAATATGGCTTCTTCATAGTACTGACTACTGTCTTGTTCATTTAAGTTAGCAAACACTAATCGCTGTTGCAGCATCGGCCAGTTAGCTTGCTCATGATCTTGTATCATGCCCATTAAAAATCCTAACTGGCCTTTTTGTTCTAATAGTGCCAGCTGGACAGGTTCGGTTACTGATAGATGGGGTAATATATCGGCCATCGGTCTTTCTAGTAAGGTGTCTAATAGTGAGAACAAGCCGCAAATAAAGGCATCTTCTTGTAATGCCGGACACATTTTTTCTGCCAGCAATTCGCACCATTTCGCTCTTATCATCGACAGGCGATACAGCTCTACATTTTTGTTCTTACTGATGTAGGCAATCATCATCATCGCGGTAAAACGCTTAAGTTGTTGATGGCCGAGAAATACAATGGCATTACGAAGGTTGTCTATACTTTGCTGTCGATAGCCCATGTGCAAACTGTTTACATAACGCAACAAATAATAAGACAGTGACAGATCCCGACTGAACAGCTCTGTAAGTTTGTCGTAATCAACTTCTTCTTTGCTAATGGCCGATAATAGTTCGAAACCTGTCATTTCATCGGTGGTTAAAATTCGTCGACTAATGACTTGGGGTTGTTGGAAATAGTATCCCTGAAAAAAATCAAAACCAACTGTTTGAGCGTCAATAAACTCTTGCTGAGTTTCTACTTTTTCGGCGATAAAACGGATGTGAGGGTGAGATTGACAATGTTTGATAAAGTGCCCGCATTCTGCCACTGACATTTGGCGTAAATCGAGCTTAATGAAATCGATAAAGGGAAAAAATTTCTCCCATTCTTTGTTGGGAATATGATCGTCAAGTGCGGTCTTAAAGCCGGCTTTTTTTAGTAGTTTAACACTTTCTAATAACGCCTGATCTGGCGTCGCGTCTTCCAATATCTCCAGCACTAGCTGCTGTTGATTAAAGGTATCACTCATGCCTTCACGGATGAGTGAGTCAGGAAAGTTAACAAAGCACAGCGATTGCCCAACTAAATCTTCAATTTTTTGACTTAAAAATTGTTCTGCCATCAGGCGTCGCGTGGCCAGCCCAGCCTCAATGTCAGGAAAGCGATTTTCGAGGCTGGTACGAAACAGCAGTTCATACCCTAATGGATTACCTCGGCCATCCAAGATAGCTTGTCTGGCTACAAAACAATGCATAATGATCCCGAACAATAATAATAACAGTGCAAATATACAGCATTGTCATTAGATAAACAAAGCGAAGAAAAGCGCCCGTTTGGGCGCTTGAATAAAGGGTTGGTACGGGTGATTATATTTAAAATGCGTAGTTCATTTGTAAGCCAAACAAGTACGCATCGCCGCCGGAAGTCATATCATAGTTAGAACCGAATTTACTTTCTTCTTGCTCAACGGCTACCTTACTGCCATCTAGAAATGCGAAGGCACCATCGATACTGAGATTCTGACTATAAGCATAAGTGGCACCCAAAGAGTACCAGATGCGGTCTACGTCCGGAATCGAGATGGAGCGAAATTCAGCCGGCACCGGTGACTTGTCGTAGGCCAGACCGCCGCGCAAGGTCCATTGATCGTTCAGCTGGTGGGTGGTCCCCAAGCTGATCCGCCAGCTGTTTTCGAAATTTTCAGGCTTTTCTAACAGCGTAGAACCTTGAGGACTCAAAGCTTTCAGCTCTTTAAAGCTGCTCCATTCGGTCCACATAATGCCGTAATGCACAGCCCAGTCGTGCTGGACTTGGTGGAAGCCGGAGATTTCGGCGATGGCGGGCAAAGTCAGGTCTAGTTTTCCTGGAGATTGGGTTCCGGGAAATTGGTTAGAATAGCTCCCTTCTAGTGTCAGATCGACTTCAGACCTGTAGGTCAGCGCCCAACGATTATTGTCATCGGCTTCCAGCAGCAGGCCAATATTCCAGCCATAGCCCCAGTCGTCACCGGAAAGATTGGCTACTTCGGTAGATCTGTCGACTCCAGGAATAGCAGAGCCTCTTTGACCCGCATAACGAATAAATTCGGCATCGGCATATACGGCATTAAAGCCAGCGCCTAGCGATACATGGTCATTGGCCTTGAAGGCAATATTCGGGTTTAGGTTGAAGGTTTCCAAGGACGTCTTACCGCCAATCTCCCCCGCCGAGAACTCTGGAGAGTAAGAGGTTGCTAGACCATAGTTGGTAAAGGCCCCGAAACCGACCACCCATTGTGCGTTGATAGGGTGTACGTAATAGAAGAAGGGCACCACCGCATCGTCGGCAATATCGTTGGCCTGTTCGCTGGTTTGGTTATCGGTAACATCCACTTCTGGATTAATGTAAATGGCACCGCCAGATAGCGCAGGACGATCAAATAGCGTCATGGCGGCGGGGTTACGACCTAGCACCGAGGCGTTATCCCCAATGGCGCCTTCGCCTGCGTAGGCACGACCAAGTCCCGTTACGTTTTGTTCTGCCAGCTGAAACGCCGCGGCGTTAACTTGCCCAGCAGCCAAAGCAATGGATGCAGCAAGCAAAGATAACTTCAATGTTTTTTGGCTCATGAAAGGCTCTCTCATCAGTTTAGTGTTTGTTGGCGCCACACCGCCAGCGCAGTGAGTAAGGTGGTTAAATCTTACCCACTGGCAGCATAAGAAAATGTTACAGATAAGTAAAACGCTTGTTTAGATAAACAAGCGTTTTAACTATTTCTGTGAGACGGATCAAAGGTTAGAGCTCAGACTCCATTCTTCTAAAGCCCAATACCACGGCTGTGCTAGGAGGAGTACCCATGCGGCTGATGAAAATACAGGCCAAGGTGCAGATTAAAAACCCGGGCACAATTTCGTAGAGATCAAATAGGCCAAACGGCCCGCCTGTTAGTTGTTTCCAACCAATAACGGTAAGAGCACCCAGCACAATGCCGCTTAATGCACCATTGCGGGTGAGACGTGACCAATGTAGGGCAAGAATAATAACGGGGCCAAAAGCACCACCAAACCCTGCCCATGCGTAACTAACCAGTTCTAATACCGACGACTCGGGATCCAAAGCAATTAACATAGAGGACACCGCCACCAGCAACACCGCAAAGCGGCCTACCCATACCAGCTCGTTGTCGTGAGCGGTGGGGCGAAACCAGCGTTTATAAAAATCTTCGGTAATAGCAGATGAACACACCAACAACTGTGAGTCGATGGTACTCATAATGGCAGACATAATGGCGGCAATAAGCAAGCCGGCAACCCAAGGGTTAAATACCGCATTGGCCAGAGCCAAAAATACCGTTTCTGGATTATCAAGTGGCGCATCGGCAAAATATACCGCGCCCGCTAAGCCAACAGCCACCGAACCAATTAGCGACAAAATCATCCAGCTCATGGCAATACGGCGTGATAACGGTACCGATTTGGGTGAGTCAATAGCCATAAAGCGCGCCAGAATATGCGGCTGACCAAAGTAACCCAGCCCCCAGGCCAATAAACTCAGACCACTGATCAGCGAAAAATCATGGAAGAAATCCAATTTTTCTGCATTCATGTTGCCTAAGGTCGTTAGCGTTTGATCCATGCCTCCTAGCTCGTTCATTACCGCCCAAGGCACCACGATTAATGCTAGCAGCATTAATATGCCCTGAAAGAAGTCGGTCCAAGAAACCGCTAAAAAACCACCTACAAAGGTATAAATCACAATTACGCCACCGCCGACCAGCAAGGCGGTAAGGTAAGGTAGGGCAAAGACTTTTTCGAATAAAATAGCGCCAGCCACTAGGCCTGAAGCGGTATAAAACACGAAGAAGACCAAGATGGTAAACGCAGAAATAACCCGGATCAGGCCAGAGCGGTCCTCCAGACGGTTTTCTAAAAAATCAGGCAAGGTTAATGAATCATTGGCCTGCTCGGTATATACCCGCAGTCGTTTGGCAACAAACAACCAGTTAAGCCAAGCGCCAACGACTAAGCCAATGCCAATCCAAGCCTGACTGACGCCATAAAGATACACGGCACCAGGCAAGCCAAGTAATAGCCAGCCACTCATGTCTGAGGCGCCCACACTTAATGCGGCCACGCCAGGGCCCAGGCGACGACCGCCTAATATATAGTCACTTAATGAGCTGGTGGCTCTATAAGCAATAATACCAATTAGCATGGTGATTACTAGATAACCAACAAAGGTTATTAATATGGGGAGTTCGATGGTCATAGCGTTTCCTATTGTTTCGAACAGCGCGTTCGCTTCCATGGAGTGAAGTAAGTGTATGTGCAGCACGATAATAAATCAGGCCGAATCTTACCTTATAAAATCGAATAACTCTCGACAACTCTAACCATATGACTTAACTGCATAATAAGCGAACAACTGAGCGATAAGACTGAACAAATATTCCCACCTCATCACGAATATTGGTCATTTCTTGGTGTTAGCGCACAAAAAAAGCCGAGCGAATCATTCGCATCGGCTTTTTTTAAGCGTAATAAAAATGGCAAACTCAGCAGCAAGCGATACGTGTTCGATTAAAGATAGACATCGCTTTTATCGTTGCCGAATTTAAATGGCCCTTTCTAATGAAGCTTCTATCTTGCTGACCATTTTTTCAACATCTTCTTCTTTATCACTCACCACGACGAGTCGATTAAGATTCATACCAATAACTTCGCCATGGTATTGTTGATCCGAAAAAGAGTTCACCTGCTGCAACGCACGGTCGGCAGGCACTAAAAATACATGTACACGGTTGTGCTCACCTTGAATAACTAAGTGCGCAGCCGGGCCTCCCGCAAACAAGCAGTGGTTGGCATAATACACCTTGCCGACATTGGTTATGTTCTTAAACTGAGTGCCATAAGGCTGTAATTTGGCGTTTACCGCGGTGAGCGTGACTTGTTCATCTATATCGTGAGTAAGATAAGACTCTAATCGAACATGCTCCATGGCTACTTGCCCCACCGTTTGATAAGGGGGGGTTACACCGGATTCAAGCGGAAGAAATCGAGTAACAAACCCAAGCACAAATGTCACCGATGCAGCAATTGCTAAGTGACGCCAACCAAATTGTGAGTTTTGGCTGGGCGCTGGCTGTAAAGTGTCTTGCAGCAAGGTGTTGACCAGCGTATCGGGTACCGGTTCATGTAGCGCTTGTTTCAGTTTTTTATCAAAGTGTTGCAGCTCATTTACTAGCTGCTGGTGGCTTGCATTAGCACATGAGGCATCAATAAAGTCAGCGCTGTCATCATTGGGGTTGGTGTAAGCTCGGCGTCTGAATTCTAGCTCATTCATGGTGTTGGCCTCGTGCCGTAGTGTCTTTATCAATCGCCTCTTTTAGCTTGTTTCGTGCACGAAAAAGACGGGTCATGACGGTATTTTTGTTCAAATCTAAGATCTCAGCTATTTCTTCGCCACTAAAGCCACCCAGTACCTGTAGCAATAATGGTTCGCGATACTCTACTGCCAGCTCGGCAATGTGGCGGCGTAACCACTCATTTTCCATATCTTGCTCTAGGCTCAAGCTGCGAGTGTCAGGTGTCGGTACGGCGTCTAAATCGACTAAATCAAACCGTTTACGCTCAAAACGACGCGCGTTTTCTCTGCGTAAAATAGTAATCAGCCATGCTTTGGCTGCTTTTTCATCTTTTAAACTGTCGAGCGACTTCCAAGCACGTAAAAAAGTTTCTTGTACCAAATCTTCGGCTACTTGCCGATCATGGCACAGCCAAAAGGCATAACGAAACAAGTCGCCATGCAGCGCATATACCAACTCTTGATAGCGCTGTTGCTTTTTTAGCACACTGTTAGAGACCGCAGCAGGCTTGGCATTCTTTCGCCCGAATAAAGAAATCATTAAATTTCACCGTTGAATAGGGTGGCGGCACTGAGTTTACTCACACTTAAAGCCTCATGCGAGTATATAAAAAGCGTGACTTATCTTAAATTATAAACCAAGAGCCCCACGGCTCTGGACTGTAAATCATCTATACCTTAGTGATCAGCCGCTAGTAGCATGTTTTCGCGTTGTTAATTCTTTGCTAGGATGATCTGAGGTCAGACCTCTTGTGGTATCTGAATAGTTTACTCAAGACCATATTTGCTGATATCCATAACGGGTGCCTTATAAAGGAGTATACATGTTGCCAACAAACCCATTAACAACGCATAAGGGTGATCGCATTGCCATTGTGTCGGGATTAAGAACGCCTTTCGCTCGTCAATCAACGGCATTTCGCGGTATACCCGCCGTAGAGCTGGGCACCATGGTGGTGAATGAATTGCTCGCTCGCACTCCTATGGCGGCGCTCGAGGTGCAACAATTAGTGTTTGGCCAAGTAATACAAATGCCTAAGGCTCCTAATATTGCCCGCGAAATTGTGTTGGCTAGCAGCTTACCGGTGCAAACCGATGCTTACAGCGTAACGCGTGCCTGCGCCACCAGTTTTCAAGCGGTATCCAGCTTAGCCGAATCTATGTTGGCAGGGCAGGTGACAGTGGGCATTGCCGGGGGGGCTGATTCATCATCGGTACTACCCATTGGCGTATCGGCACGTTTAGCCGAGGCGCTATTAGATCTCAGCAAGGCCAAATCGATAAGTGCTAAGTTTGCTATTCTCCGTCGCCTTAGACCCGCAGATTTGGCCCCCGTCCCCCCGGCGGTGGCCGAGTACTCCACGGGGTTAACCATGGGACAAACCGCCGAGCAAATGGCCAAAAGCCATGGTATTAGCCGCCAAGCGCAAGACGCGCTCGCCCATCGTTCACACCAACTGGCCAGCGATGCTTGGCAACAAGGGCGATTAAGCGAACAAGTGATGGCCGCTTACGTACCGCCATTCAAAGCGGCCTTTGAGCAAGACAATAATATTCGTACCGAGTCGACATTAGCAGACTACGCCAAGTTAAAACCGGCCTTCGATCGCCGCCACGGTACCGTTACTGCGGCCACCAGTACGCCGTTAACCGATGGCGCAGCCGCCATATTAATGATGACCGAAAGTCGGGCCAAAGAGTTGGGCCTGCAACCGTTAGGTTATTTGCGCAGCTATGCGTATGCTGCCATTAGTGTGCAACACGACATGCTGTTGGGGCCGTCTTATGCCACGCCATTAGCACTAGATAAAGCAGGCTGCACCTTGGCAGACATGGACTTAATTGATATGCACGAAGCCTTTGCCGCACAAACACTGGCTAACATAAATATGTTTGCCAGCACCGAGTTTGCTAAGCAAAAGCTCCATCGTGATCACGCCATAGGTGATATCGACATGAATAAATTTAATGTGTTGGGCGGCTCATTGGCTTATGGCCATCCGTTTGCAGCCACCGGTGCGCGCATGATCACGCAAACCTTAACCGAGCTTAGGCGTCGAGGCGGTGGTTTGGCACTGGCTACTGCCTGTGCCGCAGGTGGCTTAGGCGTAGCCATGGTATTGGAGGCCGAATAATGAATGACGTAACTAACAACACGCACACCGAAACCCCGGCTGCAGCGCAAACCGACACCGATACTGGCCAGCAGAACGTGCCAGCCTGCCCATCTACCTTTACGTTGCAGGTGCAAGACGACATTGGCATTATCACCATGGACGTACCTGGCGAGCGCATGAATACCCTGCGCGCCAGTTTTGTGGATGATATTCAGGCGTTACTGGCTGATATTAAGGGCAACGCTAGTATTAAAGGCTTGGTATTACGCTCGGGCAAGCCCGACTCTTTTATTGCCGGTGCCGACATTAACATGTTGGCCGCCTGCACCACGGCTGAGCAGGCCGAGGCGTTGTCTAAGGCGGGGCAAGATATATTTAATCAGTTAGCGGCCCTTGAGATACCGCTGATTGCGGCCATTCACGGCCCCTGTTTAGGCGGCGGGTTAGAGCTTGCGCTGGCCTGCCATGGCCGTGTGTGCAGCGACCACGAAAAAACACGTCTTGGCTTGCCTGAAGTACAACTTGGCTTACTGCCCGGCTCGGGCGGCACCCAGCGTTTGCCGAAACTGGTTGGGCTGACCACGTCTCTCGACATGATGTTGGCCGGTAAACAGCTGCGTGCCAAACAGGCACTTAAAGTCGGTTTGGTCGACGACATGGTGCCGATCAGTATCTTGCTGGATACCGCAATTGCACTGGCCCGCAGCGGCAAGCCTCGGCATCAGGCAAAGCGTGATATAACAACCTGGGCTCTTGAGGCTAATCCGCTTGGCCGAAAGCTGGTGTTTGATAAGGCCCTTAGCACGCTGCGCGCCAAAACTCGTGGCAAATATCCGGCACCCGAAAAGCTGTTGGATGTGGTGAAGATTGGGTTTGAACAGGGCATGAAGCAGGGACTTGCCGCCGAAGCCAAAGCATTTGGTGAATTGGTGATGAGCTCGGAATCTGGCGCCTTACGCCAGTTGTTTTTTGCCACCACCGAAATGAAAAAAGAAACCCACTGGCAAGGGGCAAGCCCCAATACCTTGGCGCACATTGGGGTGTTGGGTGGCGGCTTAATGGGCGGCGGCATTGCCTTTGTGACCGCCACTAAAGCCGATCTGCCAGTGCGAATTAAAGATATCTCCCATCAGGGCATTAATCAGGCTATGGCCAGTGCTCACGGTTTGCTAGTCACCAAGGTGCGTAAAAAACATCTGCGTGCCACCGACATGCAGCAGCAATTAGGGCGTATTACCGGCACCCTTAATTACAGTGGTTTTGAGCGTGTAGATGTGGTGGTTGAAGCGGTATTTGAAGATGTAGAAATAAAGCGGAACATGGTAGCCGAGGTTGAGGCTCATTGCCCCGAGCACACAGTGTTTGCCACTAATACCTCTTCGTTACCCATTCATCAAATTGCCGAAGGGGCGGCTCGCCCCGGTCAGATCTTGGGCCTACATTATTTTAGTCCGGTCGATAAAATGCCGCTGGCAGAAATTATCCCCCATGCGGGCACCCATCCAGCCACGGTGGCGACCGCTCTTAAGCTGGCTCGCGCTCAGGGTAAAACCCCGATTGTGGTGCAAGACAGCGCCGGTTTTTATGTGAACCGAATTTTGGCGCCTTATTTGAACGAAGCGGCGCGAATATTGCTGGAAGGTGAACCGATAGAGGCGATTGACCGCGCCTTAGTTGGCTATGGTTTTCCGGTTGGGCCCATGACCTTGCTCGATGAAGTAGGTATTGATGTGGCCGCGAAAATCTCACCGATTTTAGTCCGTGAGTTGGGCGAGCGTTTCAAGGCACCCGAGGTGTTTTCTAAGTTATTGGACGATAACCGCCATGGTAAGAAAAATGGTCGCGGCTTTTATCGTTATGATACGAAAAAGAGTGCTAAAAAAGCGAAGCCGGTGGATGAGAGCTTATACAAACTGCTTAATATCAAGCCGCAAAGCCAATTACCGGCCCAAGACTTGGCCGAGCGCTGCGTGCTACTGATGCTAAACGAGGCGGCCATTACTCTAGATGAAGGGGTCATTGCGTCGGCGCGAGATGGCGACATTGGCGCGGTATTTGGCATCGGCTTTCCGCCGTTTGCCGGTGGCCCTTTCTTTTATATGCACCAGTTAGGGATACCGGCGGTAATCGATAAAATGGAAGAATACGTCCGTAAATATGGCGAACGCTTCACCCCCTGCGAACCCCTACGTCGCTTAGCAGCAGAGGGTAAAAGTTATTATTAGCACAGCGCCGAGCACCCGGTACCAAGCTAAAGATTAACATCCAGCGCCGAGCCCTAACTCGGCGCTTTTTTATGCTGCATACCGCAAGCGATCAGCCACGACAGACACAATACGCACACTAAAAATTTCGCCACGGAATCCACAGAATCCACGGAAAAATTAAGATGGGATAACAGCGACAAGTGACTAAGATATTTAATGGGTAAGATCCAGTCCCTAGCCACTGGGTGAATGGCGTTTTAGTTTTTACCACTAAAGTCATTTTTTCATCGCTTTGGCCTTTTCAGATCTGATCTCTATTTTTCTGTGGGTTTCGTGGATTCCGTGGCAAAAATGGGTCTAGGTCTAGGGGGAGATCATTCTCTTCACGCTTTACTTTTTCGCTTCCCCCTTGAAATTCTCACAGCGACCCCCATCTTTTAGCTAGTAGTGAAACTTAGCAAAGGAACATAATAATGACAGAAGCTGTGCATACCGAAACTCATGGTTTTCAAACCGAAGTCAAACAACTGCTGAACCTTATGGCTCACAGCTTGTATTCCAACAAAGAAGTTTTCTTGCGTGAACTGGTGTCTAACGCCGCCGATGCTGCAGACAAGTTGCGCTTTAAAGCTCTGTCTAACAGTGATCTATATGAAAACGAGGGCGAACTGCACGTACGTCTGATACTGGATAAAGACAATAAGACGCTGACCATTTCCGATAATGGCATTGGTATGAGCCGCGACGAAGTCATAGAACACCTTGGCACCATTGCTAAGTCGGGCACTAAGTCGTTTTTTGGTGAGCTATCTGGCGACCAAGCTAAAGACTCACAGTTGATTGGTCAGTTTGGTGTGGGCTTTTACTCCGCCTTTATTGTGGCCGATAAAGTGACAGTACTGAGCCGTGCCGCGGGTCAACCCGCCGATCAAGGTGTGCAGTGGGAATCTGACGGTGATGGCAGCTTTACCGTGGCCGATATTAACAAGCCAGGCCGTGGTACCGATATTATTTTGCACCTGCGGGAAGCCGAGCAAGAATTCCTTGATGACTGGCGTTTGCGCAGCATTATTGGCAAATACTCCGACCACATTAGCGTCGCGGTAGAAATGTGGAACGAAGGCGAGCCAGAGCAAACTGACGAAGAGGGCACCGTCACTTCTCCTGCCACCGACGGCGAGTGGGGGCAGGTAAACAAGGCCACCGCCCTGTGGACTCGCGCCAAAGGCGAGATTAGCGACGAAGAGTATCAAGAATTTTACAAACATATCTCTCACGACTACCAAGATGCGCTGGCCTGGAGCCACAACAAAGTAGAAGGCAATCAAGAATACACCAGCCTGTTGTATGTGCCCGCTAAAGCGCCGTTTGATATGTACAACCGTGACCAAAGCCACGGCTTAAAACTGTATGTGCAGCGCGTGTTCGTAATGGACGACGCTGAGCAGTTTATGCCAACATACTTACGGTTTGTTAAAGGCGTACTCGATTCTAACGACTTGCCGCTGAACGTATCGCGCGAAATATTGCAAGACAACAAAACCACGGCTCAGCTGCGCAAAGCATGCAGCAAGCGAGTGTTGTCGATGCTAGAAAAAATGGCCAAAAACGACGATGAGCAATATTTAGGCTTCTGGAACGAATTTGGTAACGTGCTTAAAGAAGGCCCCGCAGAAGACCACGGCAACCGCGAACAAATTGCCGGTCTGTTGCGTTTTGCCAGCACCAATAACGACAGCGATGCACAAACAGTATCGTTAGAAAATTATCTTGAGCGCATGAAAGAAGGCCAAGATAAAATCTATTACATTACAGCCGACAGCTATGCTGCCGCCAATCATAGCCCTCACCTCGAAATATTCCGCAAAAAAGGCATCGAAGTACTGCTGATGTGGGAGCGAGTAGACGAATGGCTAATGAGCCACCTCAATGAGTTTAAAGACAAGCAGTTTGTGTCTGTTACTAAGGGTGAGCTGGACTTAGGCGAGCTGGACGACGAAGAAACCAAGAAAGCACAAGCAGAAGCCAACGAAGCGCTGGCGCCGCTGTTAGAGCGCGTAAAAGCATCATTAGGCGAAGACATTAAAGAAGTGCGTTTAACGCACCGTTTAACCAATACGCCATCTTGCGTTGTGGCAGACGAGCACGACATGAGCACGCAGATGATCAAACTAATGCGTTCCGCCGGTCAGCCGGTGCCCGAGCAAAAGTACATTCTGGAGCTAAACCCAGAACATACTCTTGTGAAAAAGCTCGACACCATCGCCGAAGGCGAGCAGTTCAACGAGTGGTCTCAGCTGTTGCTTGAGCAAGCGCAACTAGCCGAGCAGGGCGGACTGAAAGATCCCGCCGCCTTCGTGGCCCGCATAAACCGCCTGCTCTTAGTTTAAGAGCTTAAGTTAGGCCAAAGTACAAACAGCATAAACAAACCCGGCTTAGCGCCGGGTTTTTTAGATCTATACCCCGCACCCAGTGATCAAACATAAAACTACCTTTTGCCACAGATTCCGTTGTAGAGAGAGTCTTTCGCTTTTTAATTCCTATGTTTAGCCGTGCGCTAGGCGCTATTTTCTTATCAATAAGTCTAACTTGGCCTTGCTGTTACTTGTCCCGATGGCGGTGTCGTGACACAATCGCAAACCAAATCATGAATGTATAATTAATCAAGAAGAGGACGCTGTTATGCGCATCGTTTTGTTGGGAGCTCCCGGCGCGGGCAAAGGAACGCAAGCTCAGTTCATTATGGAGAAATTCGGGATTCCACAAATCTCTACCGGTGACATGCTGCGTGCAGCAATTAAAGCTGGTACTCCACTTGGTTTACAGGCCAAAGAAGTGATGGATCAAGGACAGTTAGTGTCTGACGATCTTATTATTGGCCTAGTTAAAGAACGTATTAGCCAAGATGACTGCGCAAAAGGCTTCTTGCTTGATGGCTTTCCACGCACCATTCCCCAGGCCGACGCAATGAAAGACGCCGGTGTAGTAGTGGATTATGTGCTGGAGTTTGCCGTGCCAGACGAAGAAATCGTCAAGCGCATGAGTGGCCGTCGAGTACATCCAGGATCTGGTCGTACTTATCACCTAACTTACAACCCACCTAAGGTGGAAGGCAAAGACGACGTAACTGGGGATGATTTAACGATTCGTGTAGACGATGAAGAAAGCACAGTGCGCAAGCGTTTAGGCATCTATCATGAGCAGACCGCGCCTTTAATTGATTATTACAAGCAAGCTGCGGCGGTTAGCAACACCGAGCATCATAAAGTGGATGGCACTCAATCTGTAGAGGCTATCAACCAGCAACTCGCCACAATATTGTCTTAATTGTTATGCTTATCTACCGAGCGCCATCTGCGCTCGGTTTTTTTATGCTTAATTTCGATTTTAAAATATGGGTAACAAAGTGAAAACAGGTGTGTTACTGGTCAACCTGGGTACGCCCACGGCACCAACAGCTAAGGCAGTTAGAACCTTTCTTGCTCAATTTTTACACGATTATCGTGTTGTCGATCTCTCTCGCTGGCTATGGTGCCCCATATTACACGGCGTTATCTTGCCTTTTCGCTCCCCTAAAGTAGCCAAGCTATATCAATCTGTTTGGTGGGAAGAAGGTTCACCGCTGATGGTAGTCAGCCGCAGACAGCAAGCGGCCCTTAGCGTGGCATTGCAAGAGGCGGGCATTGATATGCCGGTTGTATTGAGCATGAGCTATGGTGAGCCGTCTATTGAATCGGCATGGCAAGAGTTAAAAGCGGCCGGCGTAGACAGAGTTATTATATTGCCGTTATATCCACAATATTCGTCAAGCACCACGGCGTCGGTGTTTGATACCTGGGCCAAGTTAATGAAGCACGAGCGTAGATTACCTGCGTTTCGCTTTATTCGTGATTATCACGATAACCATGGCTACATACAGGCATTAGCAGAATCAGTTCGTGCTAGTTGGCAAGAACATGGCCAAACCGACTTGTTGTTACTGTCTTATCACGGCATTCCCAAGCGGTTTGAAAATGAAGGTGACCCTTATGGCCAGCAGTGCCACCGCACTTCAGAACTGCTTGCAGCTGAGCTGGGCCTAGAGCCGCACCAATGGCGCACTACCTTTCAATCGCGCTTTGGTCGCGAAGAATGGTTGATGCCCTACACCGATGAAACCATGGTTAAGTTACCCAGCGAAGGGGTTAAACGCATCAGCGTTATTTCACCGGCTTTTTCGGCTGACTGTTTAGAGACACTAGAAGAAATATCCAGTGAAAATAAAGCCTACTTTATGGACGCAGGCGGCGAGCAATATCATTACATTCCTGCTCTAAATGATAATCCAGCTCACATCCGTATGATGATGGATCTAGTGTGTAAGGAAATTGCTTAACTTTTAGCTTTAAGCGATCAGTTAAAATCAAAAACAAGATCCTGATGTTCATCAGGATGACGGCAAAAACACCAAGGCACCGCCTTATGCTGTCATGCCGGTACCGGGTAGAGCCCTCATGACGGCTCCGGTATCTTGTTTTGTCTTTTGAATGCATTAACTATCCCAAACCCCAAGATTCGGTCATTCATCAGGGGTACGGCACCAATACGCAAACACCGCTCTATACCGTCATGCCGCTACAAGACACACCGCTCTTTTCCGAGTTTGTGTGCATCTAAACGCTTATAGCTGACGGCGGCTCTTGTGCTTAACCCACACCTTCTCGCGGCCAAAATATGGCGCGGCCTATGGTTTATATCTAGCGGCCCTTGTTTTAGGTCACCGTACTTCCAGCACACCACCACAGCAATACTTGGGCAGGCAGTGGCGCGTAATACTAACTGTCGCGATGCCTGCTTGGCATCAATAACTCTCGCCAGATCTATCCCCGCCTCAAGCAACGCTTGTCTCGATAAAGGGGCCGGTGCATTTGCTATTAATATCCAGCCACTATTGTTCTGGCTAATAGCTGCTAAATTGGCTAACAATCGAGCCTGTGGCACACCTCCCCAGTGACTGATATTGCATTTTGTTGCGTCTGTGCTTGTACTGTTTGGCGTATACATAAAAGGTGCATCCAGTAATAGTGGCTGCCAAGACATGGCTGAACAAAGTGACTGACGAGTGTGCAAGAGAGTGGCCATAAGCAATCCAAGTTCCCTGGGTGGTTACTGTGTATACATACAGTAGTGTTCGCGCGGCCAGAGATCAAGTAAATACTGGTTAAATTTACAGTGGTTGAGCGCAGTCACACACGACACCGCGTACGGCGTAAGTAAAAGACCGGTACCATCCTGTGCCACATGCTAACTCGATTCAGTATCAGCGTGACGGCTTCGGTAATGTTGCGATTAACTGACAGGCTCTCGTCACAGAGTCGACAAGAGCTATGGCCAATAATACTTATTGATAACAGCGCTTTTTCACTCTGAGTTAAGATAAGCTGGTTGTTGTGCTCTGGCAGATAGGAGGGAGATATGGACAGATTATTACTGGAAAAAATGGATCACCACATGGTGCTTAGTATTTTAAATGAAAAGCTACGCCTCGAATGCGACAATCTTACTACCTTGGTATCGCGTTATGAGCTGGATACTCACTGGCTAACAGAGAGCATGACACACATTGGCTATCGCTACGACGCCACTAGTAACCAGTTTAAACCCAGAGCTTAAGTTAAAGTCTGAGCCACTGTTATCTTAACTGTGGCAGTGGCGTTTTATTTGAAATGGAAAATATTATGGAAGCAGACTTCTGGCACCAGCGCTGGCAAACATCGCGCATTGGCTTTCATCGCCAGCAGGTTAATCGTCAACTTAATGAATACTGGCCACAGCTTGCCGTACCGGCCAAGAGCAAAGTACTGGTGCCTTTGTGCGGTAAAAGCAACGACATGCATTGGCTGGCTGAGCAAGGCCACGAGGTAGTCGGTTTTGAATTATCGTCATTGGCAGTGCAAGACTTTTTTTCCACAGCACTGCTTCCCGCTAAGCAAGAGACGATTGGCCCTTATCAGTGTTGGCAAGCTCAGAAAATCAGTTTATATCAAGGTGATTTTTTTCAAGCGCACCAGCTGAATCTACGCTTTAACGCCGCCTACGACCGAGCCGCACTGATTGCGTTACCTCATTCAATGCGGGTGCAGTATGTCGAGCTGTTGGCAAGTTTGCTCAACCCTGGCGCTGTTTTATTATTGGTGACCGTTGACTACGCACCAGATCAGCAGCAAGGCCCGCCATTTTCGGTACCCGAACATGCCGTTAAGAGTTTGTTTGAACCCTATTTCACTATAGAAGCGCGCAACAAAATGTCGGAAGGACCAGATAACCCTAAAGTTGCCAGCGGCGAGCTGAGCTACTTCGACGAGCTGTGTTTTGTGTTAGTCAGAAAAGCGTAAAGGGTGAAGCGATAAGTTAATGATCAAACCCAAGACCATTTCTGCCACGGAACCCACGAAATCCACGGAAAAATTAAGCTGAGATAAGAGCGAAAAGTACCAAAATACCTTATGGGTAAGAGCAAAGTATAAGACCATATTTGCTACGGAATTCACAGAACAAGGGCAAAAGCCTAAAGTGAAAGAGCATGTCGGTTGTAAGGTATTACCATAAGAGATGCTTTGGGTTAGGTCTTATTTTTCCGTGCTTCTCATAAATAAAGAGGCCAGTTCTTCCGTGGCAAAAATATCCTTAGTTTTGGTTTTTATGTGGTGTATGCCGTAGCTGATCGCTGACGGCTGAAAGCTTACCGCTCCCCGCAGGGTGTTATCTAGCGTTAAATCCCGATTTACCCTTTCTGTTAAATATATTTAGCTGTAAAATAACTATTCAGTAAGCTTATCCTTTGTTGGTGATTTATTCACTTTCAGGAAGGTTTTATGCTGATTTAGTTTGCAGGTTGCATAAATCAGCATTTTTTAACTTTATTTATTCAAGTTGTGCCATGTATAGCTTGATGGAGTCACCATGGAAAAGACATTGGCAGAGCAGGGTAATGCCAGTAAACGTAATTTACTGATGTTTGTACTGCCTTCATTGCTGGGAGTGTTGTTGTTTATGACGCCGGTAAGTTATAACGGCGATCTCACCATTATGATCGCAGTGCTTGCCAAAAGCCTGCAGGCCGCTTTAGCTGACACCTTACCGATGATTGTCACGGTGCTAATTTGTGTGTCGGCGGTCTTGTCTTTGCTGGTCACGGTATTTAAGCCGATGGCAGTGCTGAAAAACTCCTTTTTAAACACCTTGTTTAATATCAGTCCCGTATGGCTTATTAGTCGGCTGTTGGGCGCGGTGTTTGTGCTGCTGGTGTATAGCCAAGTGGGGCCAGAAATATTGTACAGCGGTGATACCGGCGGCTTAGTGCTTAACGACCTGTTACCGGTGTTGTTTGCGGTGTTTATTTTTGCCGGTTTGCTGCTGCCGTTGTTACTCGATTTTGGATTGCTGGAATTTGTGGGCACCTTGCTTACTGGCATAATGCGGCCAATATTTCGTCTGCCAGGTCGTTCGGCCGTAGACTGCATGGCCTCTTGGTTGGGTGATGGTAGCGTAGGTATTTTGCTAACCAGTAAACAGTACGAAGGGCTTCATTATACGCAGCGCGAAGCGGCGGTGATTGGCACCACCTTTTCGGCGGTATCCATTACCTTTAGTTTGGTAGTGTTAGCGCAAGTGAAGCTGGAATATCTATTTTTGCAGTTCTACCTTGCCGTCTGTTTGGCCGGTATTGTGGCGGCGATAGTGGTGCCGCGTTTGCCACCATTGTGCTGGAAAAAAGACACCTTTATTAATGGCGAAGCAAGGCCTGCCGACTATGAAGTCACACCACCTGGCTACTCGCGTTTAAGTCATGGTTACGCCCTTGCCTTAGAGCGCGCCAGCAAAGTACACAGCCTAGGCCAAGTAGCGCGTACCGGCATTCACAATGCGTTGGATATGCTGTTGGGTGTATTGCCCGTGGTGATGGCGTTTGGCACCTTGGCATTGGTAATAGCGGAAACGACGCCGTTATTTAGCTGGCTAGGTGTCCCTTTTGTGCCACTGCTAGAATGGCTACAGATACCCGAAGCCGCCGCGGCCTCACAAACCATAGTTGTGGGCTTTGCGGATATGTTTATTCCGGCTATTTTGGCGACGTCAATAGAAAGCGACATGACCCGCTTCGTGATAGCGGCGCTATCGGTCACTCAGCTAATATATATGTCGGAAGTGGGTGCTCTATTGTTAGGCAGCAAAATCCCGGTGAATGTATTAGAGTTGTTTGTGATCTTTTTGCTGCGCACACTGGTGACCTTGCCGGTAATCGCCCTAGTAGCACACTGGGTGTTTTAAAGTGGCCCTTCGGGCAGCTAACAGGCTTTAAGCCGTCAGCGATCAGCTACAGATAAGACCATTTTTTGTATTTTAAGCCGTCTTCCTGACGCAGGTCAGGATATCGTGTTTCACCTTTAACTGGCAGCGTATAGCTGACGGCTTACAGCTACCCGAAGGGGATAATTATGATGCAGTCGGTACTTAAATTTTGGTTTGAAGAATTGACGCCTGCTCAGTGGTGGCAGAAGAACAAAGCGCTTGATCGCAAGATTACAGAACGCTTTAGCGACTTACATCGTCAAGCCTGTCTTAGTGAATTGTTTGCGTGGCGTGCCACGGCAGAAGGGCGGTTAGCAGAAATTATCGTGCTGGATCAATTTTCTCGTAATATTTATCGTGATAGCGCCACTGCATTCGCGGCCGATGGTATGGCGCTGGCTCTTTCACAAGAAGCCATTCGCATAGGTGCCGACCAAGCATTAACGCCGCAGCAAAGAGTGTTTTTGTATATGCCGATGATGCACAGCGAATCACTTAAAATACATGAAGTGGCACTGGCTTTGTTTGAAAAGAACGCCGAACCTGAGGTTGGCTATGAACATGAACAGAGTGGAGCAGCCAGCAGTTTGCAATATGAACGCTTGCACAAAGACATTATCGCCCGCTTTGGCCGTTACCCCCACCGTAATGCCATTCTCGACCGGGAGTCGAGTACCGAAGAAGCCGCATTCTTGCAGCAGCCCGGATCTTCCTTCTAAAAATAAAGAAATAAAGGGGTCGGAGTCATTTTTAATCGATAAATGACTCCGACCCCTTTTTCATTTTTTTATTGCTGTTGAATAGCCCAGATTTGAAAGGCGCGTTGCGTATCTTTGTCAGCCGCATTCCACCAATGTTTCAGCATATCTAGTGCATCTGCATCTACTACTGCATCGCCAAACTTGGCCTGAGCTGCGGCAACGGCAGCGTCGGTACGGCCGTTAAATGCCATGCCTTTTTCAGCCAGTGATTCTTGAATACCACTCGCGATATTTAAACCTGCGGGAATAGGGATTATTAGCATTTCGGCTGGAATTTGAGCATCTGTTTTCTTGTCGGTTATCTTAAGCTGAGTATCCTGCTCGCGTAAAAACTGACGTGCTAACTGATAGTTAATTGGAGATTTATAATCGAGCGCCAACTCTGCATCTGCGGGCACATCAAGAGTAATAATAACGGGGTCGCCATTAAGTACGCGCAACTCAGATTTATTTGAGTAATCTTTAGTGTAAGAAATGGCAACTTGATGCTTACCTTCGCTAAGGTCTACTTTATGAATACTTTTGGTAATACTATTAGCTGTTTTTTCACCGTCGACTAAATGAATCTGATAAGGCTGCTGTGCTTCAAACGTAGCGGCGCTGGCGCCAAAAGACAGGCCGGCAAGGGCGATGGCAGCAAGGGTTAAACGTGTTTTCATTAAGTTGGGCTCCTGAGCGATTAAGATTTTATTTTTTAAGTACCCGTATTATGCATAATAAAGGGCGCTAAGTATTTGAGGTAACACCAAGTTAACCGCAAAATTGTGACAATTTCTACATGCAAATCGTAAAGAGTGCAGAGTAAAAGATAAAGAGGACGATATAGGCTCTCAACCCGTTATAGCGAGGAGCGCAACAAAACGACAATTCTTGCAAAGACCACGCTTTCGTCATTGCGAGGAGTGCAACGACGCGGCAATCTCTGTTTTAGCGCTGTGTGGTTTGTAGGATGGATTGCCGCGCTGCGCTCGCAAAGACAACATCCCTCGTCATTGCGAAGAGTGCAACGACGCGGCAATTTCTGTTTTAGTGCTGTGTGGTTTGTAGAATGGATTGCCGCGCTACGCTCGCAAAGACAACACCCTTCCCCTTTATTCACGGTTTTAAAATGGTAAACGGCGGTAAGGCTTGTAGCAGGGCCGGGCCGTAGCGCTTGCTAACTAGGCGCTTATCTAATAGCACAATACGGCCGGTATCGGTTTCGGTACGTAACAAACGCCCACATGCCTGAATAAGCTTGCGCGAGGCTTCGGGTAACGCCAGTTGCATAAATGGATTGCCGCCAGATAGGGTGATCCACTCGGCCATGGCTTCTTCTACTGGTGAGGTAGGCACCGCAAACGGCAGCTTGGTAATAATCAGGTTAGTTAGGTAGTGGCCGGGCAAGTCTAACCCTTCAGAAAAACTACCGGTGCCAAATAACACGCTGGGCTGCTTACCATCACATTTTACTTTATGTAACTGCAATAACGCTTGGCGGCTGGCTTCTCCTTGCACTAACAGCGAATGGCCTTTTGCTCTTAATGCTGCTGCCGCTTGTTTCATTTGTCGATAAGAAGAAAACAGCACCAAACTGGCAGTTTGGTCTTTTAGCCACAGCGGAATGTGTTCGGCTAACAAGTCATCAAAATTCGGGCTGCTGGGCTCGCAGGCAAGATCAGGAATAATAAGCTGAGCACGAGCATAGTCAAAGGGTGAATTAAGGCGCACATAGTGGCTACCATCGTCACTGCGTAAGCCCACGGCACGGCGAAAATAACCAAAATCGTTTAGCGCCGTTAAAGTGGCAGACATCATTACCACCGCGGCGGCTCGCGACCAGCACCACTGCTCTAATAAGTGTCCTACGGCTAATGGCGTGGCGCACAGTAATATTTCTTGTTGGTCATTTTTGTCCAGCGCTAGCCAGCGCGCCGGAGGCGTTTGCTTTGGGCTGGTTGCCCGCAACAGTAGCGTGCAACCATCACGCAGCTGCTCGCCTTGTAACTGCTGTTGGCTGATCATCGCCAGTGCCGCCTCAATAGCTGGGGCCTGAGAGGGGCTTAATTTAAGCTGCTCGGCAAGCTGGCTATTAATGGGGCCCAGCGCTCGGCAAAAGGTTTGGCTGTCCTCTTTTAGGGTGCTTAGGGTTTCATCCAATCCGCAGGGTAAGTCTCCGGGGCTAAAGCGCAAACAGCCTTGGTCATCGGTTTGCAGGTCTTGGCGCTGCAATGCGGAAGATAACTGGCGGTATAAGTCCGTTAACGCCGGCACCAGCTGAGCCGTGCCGTATTGCAGCTTGCCAATGGCCGTTTGGCCATCGCTGCCCAGTAAGTCATTTAACTTGCTTTGCCATTTATTGAATTGCTCAAGCGAGCGGCGAATGTGGCGCAAGGCTAAGCGTGTTGATCCTTGGTCTCGCGCTACGGCGGCAATATGATGAGCTTCATCCAAAATATATAAACATTGCTCAGGCTCGGGCAGCACAATGCCGCCGCCCATACTTAAGTCGGCCAGCAACAGCGCGTGATTCACCACAATGACATCGGCTTGCTCAAGCTCGGCTCGGGCTTGATGAAACGGGCAGCTCTGGTGGCCCAACATCGGCTGACAGCTATGGCGCTCTGCTTGCAGTTGCTGCCACAGTAAAGAGTCTATTGGCGTGGGCCAACTGTCTCGGTCGCCTTGCCAGCTTTTATTGCTATAGGCTTGCCACATGTCTGCCAATTGGCGTTGTTGTGCGGCCGTTAGCGGAGCGGTAAGCGTTTGTTCAAAGGCGCTAGGCTCAAACATCTGCGTTTGGGCAACGCCTGCGGCCAAGTCAGCTAACCGCCGAGCACAGCAATAGCGGGCGCGGCCTTTGGCTAAGGCAAAGCGAAAGCTGGGCTTACAATGAGGTAAAAATAACGGCAGGTCTTTATCTACCAACTGTTCTTGCAGTGCCAACGTTGCAGTAGATATAACCAGCTTCTTTTGGTTAGCGCGCGCCCACGGAATACCTGCCTGCAAATAGGCCAAAGATTTACCAATGCCAGTGCCGGCTTCGGCCACCAAAATGCGCCGAGCTGAGTCATAACGGCCCAGCAATACTTTCCCCATTTCTGCCACCAAATAATTTTGCTCGCGGCGCGGTATAAAGCCGGGTAGGGCCTTGCTTAGGCGCCGATAGTTTTCGCGCACTAAGGTTTGATAATTATTAGCTGGCATCTTGGAGGTTGGCATCACTATTAGGTTGTTGGATTTAATGGGCGGGGCATTATAGCGCGATTCACATTGCAAATATTTACTGAAAATATCGGAGGAAGAAAGCCGTGTTGCCGCAAACGAATACCGATAAGTTGCCGCTAATTATAGTCGCTAGCGTATTTTGTGCTAGCAGTAAGCTTGAAAGTGCTAAAGAGTGCTGTTGCTCACAATTTGATGTGGGAGGAGTGTAATTGTCATAAAAAGTTCCCGCTATTTTGTTGCAAGCTCAAAATGGCGGTGGTAGGCTGCCTTCCATAGTAACGTTATGCGTTGCTAACACAGGGAAAACAAGGACTTAGTGTTCACTAACAGTAGGCAAATAAAAATCATGAAAAAAACAATTCTTGCACTGACAATTCCTGCACTGTTTGCAACTTCTGCAAGCGCTGTAACCGTTTACTCCGACGAAGGCAGCCAGGTTGATATCTACGGCCGCATTCAGTACGAAGCCGGTGAGATTGGCTATCAGAATGATTCAGCGGGTAGAGAAACTAAAGCTGAAAATTTTGGTAGTGATGGTGAAGCTCGTTTAGGTATGAACGTTAAGTACATGCTGAACCAAGACGTGGATCTGATCGGTAAGTTGGAATGGCAGGTTGCCGGCGAAGCTGGTGACGGTGCTAAGTTTAATGCACGTTACGCTTGGGCTGGATTTAAATTTCAAGACACTACTGAACTGACCTTTGGTCGTAGCCAAGATCCACTGGCTCAAGCTATCTACCTCACTGATATCATGAATGCTTTTGGTGGCGCGATTACCTATAACAGCCCTATCGCACTGGATGACAAGGTAGACGATCAAGTTCGCGTGGCTTACGCTGCGAATGGCTTAGATCTGCGTGCTGGTTATGCCTTTGCAGATGCTGATAAGGAAGACTTCGCTAACCAAAATCCTGGTTATAATAAAGAAAACCAGTGGTCAGCTACTGCCGGTTACACTTTCCCCTTCGGTCTGGGCTTGGTCGCTGGTTATGAGCAAATAAGCGGTAACAATAAAGTCGGCGTTACTTCAAATAGCCAAGATGTCGATGCTTGGCTTGCCGGTGCTAGCTATACTGTAGATGGCTTCTACTTTGCAGGCTTGTACATAGATCGTCAGCGTGAAGCAGCTGTCGGCGATGATGAGTCAAAGGCGTACGAACTGCACGCTCAGTACAATGTAGATGCTTGGACTCTTATGGCTCAGTACTCTAAAGAAAGATTCGATGCGGCCGGTGCCGCGAACAAATACGACAGCATCGACGACCTCACTCTTGGTGTTCAGTATGACCTGACGGCTAAGGCTAAGCTGTATGCTGAATACGTGATTTCTGATTCTGAAGTTGCCGATGGCACTAAGAAAGATGACCAGTACGGCATGGGTATTCAGTACAACTTCTAATTTAGCTTAAGCTAAAGTAAGAAGCATAAAAGCCGGCGCAAGCCGGCTTTTTTATGGGTAAAATATAGCGTCGGCTCCTAGCGCCAAGGAAGAGCTAAGCTAAACCGTAGCGGACTCTTGTAGGTGAACGTTTATTATCCTATCTCGCCGGTGCCGAAGTCTGTATCTGTAGTTGTTGCTATCACAGGCTCTTACCATCAAGATCTCTTTCAGATCTGATCCCTATTTTTCCGTGTTCTTCCGTGTATTCCGTGGCAAAAATATCTTTAGTCTTTAGAAGAGCGTTTAAAGTGTCCAGCTGGTGTGCTGGCTGTTTAAGTGCTTTAGTTCGCACTGTGCGCAGCGTTGGCGACAGGGATCTTGATATAATAGTTCATAACTTAGCTCGGCTTCGCAATCGCTACACAGCCCATATAGGCCGAGCAGCTGCTGGCACAAGGCCGCATCAAGCTGCTTGAGCTGTGTGATGTGGGGTTGTAACTGCGGCCAGGCAGACAAGGCGCCGTGGTCGGCCCATTCATCGGCCGGCAACTGCTGAAACTGCAGGGCAAGCTCGAGATCCAACGCCTGCAGTGCCTGTAAAAACGCCTGTCGCCGGCTAGCTACCTCTGCCAGCAGCCGGTGCTCCAGCTCACATTCGGTAATATTGCTGCTCATGATGACATCCAATCGAGGGAGTATGGTGGCCAGTATAGAGCGGTGCTTTTGTTAACATCATGATGCAAATCAAGACCGCATAGCTTTAAGTCGTGTGGTCTGAAAGTCGCCAGCCGTGTCTGGTCATACTAATCTCACTAAATGTTTGATCTATTTTAAAGCTTGGAGTGTAAGAGGCAACACAGCCACCTCCCACGACACGCTACTGGGATAGCCATCTTTTCTGGGTAACGACTGCGAATATTCACAGGATATTCGTTTTATTACCCAACAAAGATACACGGCAGCAAGCTGCCCCATGGGGGCTCGGGAAATGCCGTCCTTGGCATTTCACGGTCGTGGTAGGCGATCTCTGTTGCCTCTTTCATAAGCATCGAGTTGTCTGGGAGTAGCATCATCAGTCGCCTGCGAAATATAGGAGAGGATGAAGGGCACAGCTCCACCGACCATCACATGACAAGGGTGTCATGTGATGAAGTTAGAGGGGGCGAGCTTGTCTCGCCGTGACGAGCTGTATCAACCTAACGAACATCCAGTGAATGTTCGCAGTAGGCTGAGACGGTGAGTGTCACTAGCCCGAAGCGTGTCGGTGGAGTAGGCCGTTTATCCGACCTTTATAGGAAGTAAAAGCAGACTACTTATTTAGTGCGATTGGTATCACAAGGCAATTGACGATGGTACTACTACCGGACATCGGCAGGCATAACGCAATAACTGTAGACAGCGCCGGGCGGCTGAAAGCTTAACGCTGATCGCTTACGGCTGCTTGCGAAGCAAGCACCTGGCGAATGTCATCAGTGTGCTTTAGGGTACGTACTTCACCAAATAAGGTGTGCGCTTGCGGGTACTGCAGCTTTAAAAAGCTCAGCCACTGCTTAATACGATTTGGGTAATACACGCCTTTATCGCCCTCAACTTCTAACGCCGAATAATCTAATAACAGCGCAATCACCTGCGGCCAAGTCATGGGGGCGGTACCGTCTTTAATGGTGGCGGCCAAGTTAGGCAAGGCTAGTGCCCCTCGGCCAAGCATTACATCTGTGCATTGGCTTTGTACTTGAGCTTGGCTGGCTTGTTGGCTATTCCAAATTTCACCATTAATGATCACCGGAATGGCCAACGCGGCGCGAATATCGGCGACCTGCGGCCAATAAGCCGGTGGGCGATAGCCGTCGCGTTTGCTGCGGGCATGCACCGCCAGCTCGTTAATGCCGCCCTCGGCCAGTGCTTGGCTGTTTTCTAAGTAAGAGTCTCTGTCTTCTAACCCTAAGCGTATTTTGGCGCTCACGGGTAAATGCGCAGGCACGGCGGCGCGCACGGCTTTGGCAATTTTATAGAGCAGTTCGCTGTCGGCCAGCAAGGCGGCACCGCCGCGACTTTTATTGACGGTTTTGGCGGGGCAGCCAAAATTCAGGTCGATGCCTTCAGCGCCTAACAAACAGGCTTGATCGGCATTTTCCGCCAGCCAATCTGGCTCCTGGCCCAACAACTGAATACGCACCGGAGTACCGGCGGGCGTTTTACAACCTTGATGTAACTCGGGGCACAGACGATAAAATACCCGTGGCGGCAGACGCATATCCACCACACGAACAAACTCGGTTACACACAGGTCGAAGGGGTTAATGCGGGTAAGCAAGTCTCGCATTAAATGATCTAATACCCCTTCCATAGGGGCCAATATCAGGCGCATAGTTACGTTAAGCTATATCAATAATGGTGGGCCGAGATTATAACAGATTACCCCTTAGGAGAGCTGTCAGTAAAATACACACACCGCCTTTTGTAGTGTGCCCATCTCTTAAGAAAAGAGGACTTCGGCACGGTTTAGGTTAGGTTAGCAGTGATCAGTCAACGCCCGTCGCCAGGCAGGTGTAAGCCAAAAAAGATCCGCGGGTTCGTCAATGTCGTGTAGCTGCTCGGCTAAAGCATAGCGCCACCCCAGTTGCGTGAGGCGCTTTTGGGTTAGGGCCGCGACGGTGGGCGTGCTCCAAGGAATATGAGTAAATAACTGATGATTAAATTGGCGCAGGCCCAGCAGGGCATAGCCGCCATCCCAAGTTGGGTGCAGCAATGCATCCAGCGAGCTTAGGCGATGGGCGGCACGGCGTAATAGCTCGGGGGACAGTTGCGGGCAATCGGTGCCAACCAGCAGTACTTGCTGTTGCTGTGTTTTATGTTCGAGCCTCGTATTGCTAGGTAAGGTATTGTCAGATAAAGCATTGTTAGATAGGGCGCGCTGAGCGGCGCAGGCCATGCGCCTACCTAAGTCTCCGTCGTCTTGACTGCTGAATATGAGTTGAGGTGACAGCACAACGTCGGCCCATTCGGGAGCATCAGAGCCTGGGCTCATACACAGTTCAACGGGGCCTATATTGGCGGTTAGACACGTTTCTATGGTACTGGCCAGCATATATCGAGCCAGCCTCGCCGCACCTCCGTTGCCCAACGCAGCAGCGAGTCGGGTTTTAGCCTGGCCGGCAACCGGCGCCTTGGCAAAAATAATGATGCGGGTGCTCAACGATATCTCCTGGCTAATTTGCTGGGGCATTCGCCGCGCCAGTAGGCAAAACGCAACCACCACATGAGCCATATGGTGCGCCACACGCCGTTTTGTTCCCAACGTCGGCCCGAGGTCAGCACTTTTTGCCGTAAACAGGCAGGAGGCCCCAAGCGCTTTAGCCGCAGGCTAAGGGCGATATCTTCCATTAAGTCTTGTTCGGGAAAACCACCAACGGCTTTAAAGGCGGAGCGCCGCACAAACAACGCTTGATCGCCGGTAGCAATACCCGACCAACGAGACCGCAAGTTCATCATGACACTGATAACTCTTAGCATGGGGTGCTGGCCGTTAATGGCTACATCAAATCGCCCCCACTGATGCTGAGCCAGCGCCGAGCGGACCAACAGCTCGAAGTTGCTCGGTAACTGAGTATCGGCATGCAAAAACAATAAATAATCGCCGGTTGCCTGCTCGGCCCCCATATTCATCTGTTGCGCTCGGCCTGCGGGCGCGGTTAATACGGTGGCGCCGTAGTGTTTTGCTATGGCCACGGAGTGGTCGTTACTGCCGCCATCCACCAAAATCAGCTCGGCATAGCAGGCTTTGTGCTGCAGAGCAGTCAAGGTAGTGGGCAACGCCTTGGCCTCGTTGAGCATGGGCATGATAATTGACAGCGTCATCAGGCTGTTGACTCATCATGCAGGGCGCCACCGCAGCTGCTACCTTGGCCGGCGGTACAGCCATAGCAATGTTCGGCTACCCGAATCGGCTGACCGTTGAGATTGCGATGCAAGAGGTCGCGCAGGTGAGGTCGGCTGTCTTTATGGTTGGCAGCGGGCAGCCGTAATCCTAACTGTTGATTGAAGTCGCAATCATACAAGTAGCCTTGCCAATCTACACTTACGAGATTACGGCACATCAAGTTGGCCAGATTATCGGCAGAGTAATTGTCTTTTAATAACCGCAGATAATCATGAAACTGCCGCTTGGTGATCAGGTAATCACCAAAGCGCTTAATGGGCATGTTGGCCAGCGCAAACAGGTGATTAAAGCGAATATCGAAGTGTGCCAGTAACTCTTTACGATAAGCGGCTTCCAACCCTTGCTGCTCGGGTGGTAGCGTCGCCCCTTGTGGGTTATAGACCAAGTTTAATATTAAGCCTGAATCGGGCTGGCCATAACCTAGTTGATTGAGCTGCTGCAATGCGGCAATGCTTTTATCAAAGGTGCCTTTGCCGCGCTGCTTATCAACATTGTCCAGCTCGTAGCAAGGCAATGACGCCACCACTTCTACTTGATATTCGGCTAAAAAGTCGGCCAGAGTTTCGTGGCCAGGCTCATATAAAATAGTGAGGTTACACCTGTCTATTACATGAACGCCAAGCTTGTGCGCGGCAATCACCACGTCGCGAAAGCGCGGGTGCATTTCGGGGGCGCCGCCTGTTAAATCGAGGGTGGTCAGCTTGCGTGCTTGCAACACGCGGGGAATTAAGGCGAGGTTAGCGTCATCCATCATTTCGGTGCGATGCGGGCCGGCGGCCACATGGCAGTGCACGCACTTCATGTTGCACATATAGCCCAAATTCACCTGCAGCGTGTCTAGCGCATGACGCTTGATTGGGGGAAAGCCCGTTAAGTCGAGTAGAGGTAGGGTGTCTCGCATCATCATTCCTTTATTTAGGCGAACCGCGTTAGGCGCAACAGCACGGATGTTAGCCGCTGTCTTTATCAACCGTATCTTGTGGGCCCACATCGGTCGGTGTGGGGTCGGGCCGACGGGCAAAGGTATGAGCTAATGAACGAAGGATTGGTAATTGCCGTTCAAATTGACGACAGCCATTGCACATCACGGTGTGCGACGCCAAAGAGAGCCGCTCAAATTGACTTAAAGGGCGTTCTTGACTCTCAGACATCAGCCGAGTGGCTTTGTGACAGATCAACATGGGCAGTCTCCTTGTTGTTGCCAGGTATTTTCTAGGCATTCGCGTAAACGTAGCCT
Organism: Oceanisphaera ostreae; assembly: GCF_042676125.1. Lineage (NCBI taxonomy): Bacteria > Pseudomonadati > Pseudomonadota > Gammaproteobacteria > Aeromonadales > Aeromonadaceae > Oceanisphaera > Oceanisphaera ostreae. The sequence goes on along the minus strand of NZ_JBHTJS010000035.1, from coordinate 62,625 downwards.
AGCTCGATAGAGCAACACATTAAGGTTGCTGACCGTTAAATCCAGCTCGAGGCAGATTTCATGGCTTTCTAGACCAATAAACTCTCGCATCATAAAAGTACGACCCTGACTGGGTGGCAGCTTGTCTAAACACAATTCAAACAAGGTCCAGAACTCGTGGTCTTCTTGGCTGCTTTCTGGTGCGCTCCATTCCACGGGGCGCTCTACTTTGTGCCACATGCCAAACCGGTTAAATAGCTGCTCTTCCAGATCGTTGCTGTCGTCGGCGCCCAAACTGGTGAGCGTGACCAGCCGCTGGTTTTTGCGGATCACATCCACAATTTTGTGTTTGAGAATGGCAAACACCCAGTTTTTATAGGCGGCACGACCTTTAAAGCTATCTGCGTATTTAAAAGCACCCAACATAGCCTCTTGCACCGCGTCTTCCGCTAATTGCGCATCTTTTAACTGTAACGTGGCAAAACGCAGCATTTGTCGACGTAACTCCTCGGATAACAAAGGGTGTGCGGCATTGTGTCTATGATCCATCATGACTCTTATGTGGTGGCGGCTAATAACCAGAGTATATGCCGCTTAGCGCCTGCGCACTATTTTGGGACTCTAATGTTACTAATTCGACTGATTTGTGTTGTTATGAGCTTAGTCGTGGTCACTATCGGTTTTATTACAGTACGGGCCGCTTTTATTACTCTTATCTGCCAAGTAGGGCCAAGGTCAGGGAGCTGTTATGAGCCAATATCGAATATTTAATGATGAAGATGCCATCGCTTATGTGCGTCAGGCGGCCGAGCTTGGTCCCAATATGGTCTTGCAGGGAGAGGAAATAGGGGATGGCAATCTGAACCAAGTGTTCAAGGTGTGTCAGCCGGGCTCGGCAAAGGGCTTTATTGTGAAACAGGCGCTGCCCTATATTCGCTGCATTGGCGAGACTTGGCCTTTAACTCGAGACAGGGCACGCATAGAAGCCGAAATCTTGCTGTATCACGGCCAATATAGCCCGGAATATACGGTGGCGGTGTTGCATCATGATGCAGCTCTGTCGGCGATATTGCTGGAAGATTTAACCGACTATCAGGTATGGCGCCAGGCGTTACTGAACGGCCAGCACTTTGCCGATGCCCCCGTGCAGCTGGGAACATATCTGGCGCAGGTGCATGTTCACAGCAGTGACTTCAAGCTCGACTATCAGGGGCAACGCGCGGCGCAGCTGCAGTTTGCCAACCCGGAATTAATGGCGATTAGCGAAGCCGTGTATTTTGTCGATCCCTTTTGTGATCACGAGCGTAATAACGTGGCGCCCGACATTCGCAGCAATGCCGAGCAGCTTTGGGCCGACTCGGCATTAAAGGTGAGGGTAGCCAGGCTTAAGCACGATTTTCGCTGCAATGGCCAGGCCTTGTTGCACGGCGACCTGCATACCGGCTCCGTGATGGTGGCAGCGGGCCAGCTTAAGGTGATAGATGCCGAATTTGGCGGCTATGGCCCCATGGGCTTTGACGTTGGGGTAATGATTGCCAACTTGTTGCTTAACTTTTGCAGCCAATCGACCGTGCCCCAGCAGTTGCTACGCATCAAAGACGTGCAAGTCTTGTGGCGCAGCTATAAAACGCAGTTTTTTCAGTACGCCAGCCAAACGGCGGACGCGGCTCTGACCGAGCCCGAGTATATCGGCGCCTTGTTGCGTCAGGTATGGCAAGACGCTTTGGGTTATGCGGGCTGCGAAATGATACGCCGCACCATAGGCGTGGCCCATGTGGCCGATATCGATAATATGACCGATCCCAACCAAAAAACAGCCAGCCAACGCCAGGCGCTGGCACTGGGGCGCATCCTCATCATGAACGCCGACAAAATCGACGATGCCCAACTGGAGCATACAGCTTTAAAACATAGCGCCCAGTAAAAAAAGAGCACCAACAAAGCAGAATAGAGTGGTGTTTTTTGTAGGCGCCGTGTTTTAGGTATGAGTGTTCTCGCATTACGCCGCAGGCGTAAAGAAGCTGCCTAAGGGCTTGGATGCAGTGGCTAAAATAGACCTTATTGGTGAGGTCAAGCCAACGGATCGTTTTCAGCCTTACGCTGTACGCCGTAAGTTAAAGACAAACATCGTCAATTTTGACTTGCAACGTACGGCTTAAGGCTGCCCGAAGAGTTTATTATTACCTATAAAATGTATTTCAGATTTAATCTCTATTTTTCCGTGGGGTCGGTGGCTAAATAGTTTTAATCTGTATCTGGCCGTTTCCTGCTTTCGGGTTACCGCTTTCTTTTACAGCTGGTAAGGCGCGACGCTGGTGCCTTGCAGTGAATAGGCGGCATCGCCCATTTCGTGGCTGGCGCCCGTGGTACGCAAGGTGCCGGTTACCCACACTGCATCCCATAAGTCGTCCACCTTGGCGCCGGCTGGGTATTCCACATACACAATCTGGTTAGTGGGTGGTGGTGGCACATGAATACAGGCGCCAAAGTAGGGTACCAGTAAAAAGGCGGTAATCTGCTGGCTGTCACCTTCCAGTGGCACCACAAAGCCGGGTAAGCGCACCTTTTTTCCGTTCAGGCTGGGCACTACTTTGCCGATGGGCTGGGCAGGAATGGCAAACTCATCGTCATGATTCGCTTCGGGAAAAGGCGGCGGATTGAGTTGTTCTGCCAGCGGGATCAAATCGTCCCATTCCAACAGGCTGTACTCGTCGGCCCAGGCAGGGGGGGCGACCAACATCAGCGCGGTAAGCGCCATGGCAAGATAATGTAACATCAGTGATTAATACTCATTCCATCGTGCAGTGAATAAAAATAGGCCCGAGCGGCAGGTAGCAAGCCGATCAGGGTGCCCGCTAGCAGGGTTAAGCCCATCAGCCGCCATTCGCCAGCCTGTGGTAGAGCAGGATACAACAACAAGCCATATTGTGCCTGCAACCAGGGTGCCAGCAGCTGCAAGGCACCATACAACAAAACCAGCCCAAGCAGAATGCCAAGCCCGGTCAGCAGCAGGGCTTCCAGAGCCAACAAGCCAAACAAGTGCCGAGGTCCGGCGCCCAAAGAACGCAAAATTGCCAGCTCGCGTCGCCGTGCCGACAAGCCGGCCAATAACGTCGTCAGAATGCCTAACAGACCGGCTACCACCACCAGCAGTGCAATAAAGGCAATGGCTTTTTCGGCCACACTCAGCAAACTCCATAGCTCGTGCAAGGCCGTACCCGGTAAGATGGCCGACAGCGGCTCGGCGCGATAACCATTAATGGCGCGCTGCAAACCAAACACCTGCACCTTGTTGTGCATGCCCACCAAAAAGGCGGTAATCGACTGAGGGGTCAAGTCTTGGGCGCGCGCTTGTTCATGAGACAGTTGCAGGGTTTTACGGCCACTTTGCCAACCAAGGTGAATGGCCTCCAGACCATCTAGCCGCACATGCACGGTTTTATCTACCGGGGTGCCGGTGGGCGCTAAAATGCCGACTAGGGTAAAGGGCAGGTCGTCGTGCAGGCTGAACGAGGTGTTGCCCGCCCCGTGAGCGATAATTAGCGAGTCATTGAGTTGATAGCCCAAAGTGCGCGCCACTTCAGCACCTATGACGGCTTCAAAGGTGTCGTTAAAAGCACGGCCCTTGGCCAGCTGCAGCGGTTGCTTGCGGCCATAGGCGTAATGTTTGAAATAGTCCTGATTGGTTCCCAATACCCGAAAGCCCTGATGAGAGTCGCCCAAGGCAATGGGAATGGTCCAGGCAATACCCTGATGCTGTTTAATACGCTGGTAGCTTTGCCAACTGATATTGTTGGTGGGGTTACCGAGCCGAAATACCGAATAGAGCAGCAGGTTTATCTGGCCGGTGCGCGCGCCCACAATCAAGTCGGTTCCCGAGAGCGTACGGGCAAAGCTGTCTTTTAGCTCTAGGCGTATTTTTTCAACTCCCAGTAGCAGCAGTACACTGATCGCAATGGCGGCCAGGGTCAAACCGGCGGTCAGACGCCGCGCCCACAGGCTTTTTAACGCCAATATCAACATAGTGAGGCCTCGTTAAGATCAGACAACGACACCACGCGAGTAAACAGTGGCTCCAGGGCCGAGTCGTGGCTCACAAAGATCAGGCTGCTGTGCTGGCGCCGACATTCGTTAAACAACAATGTCATAAAGGCCGTGCGGTTATCTGCATCCAGTGCCGAAGTAGGCTCGTCGGCAATCACCAGCTCGGGGCGCCCCATCAAGGCGCGCGCCGCAGCCACCCTTTGTTGCTGGCCAATACTCAACCGGTGCACGGGCTGTAACCACAGCTCGGGCGCTAGTTGTAATTCACCGAGCAAGCGCCTGGCTTCAGCCTCGGCGGGCTGGGTGAGTCGGCGGCGCTTGTGGCGTGAGAAGATCAGCGCCGAGGTCACATTTTCCAGCACCGATAAAAAGGGTAATAAATTAAATTGCTGAAAAATATAGCCGATATGATCGGCTCTAAACTGGTCTCGCGCTCGGGCCGACATCGAGGTCAAGTCGTGGCCTAATAAACGCAATTGTCCCTGATTGGCACTCTGAATCCCTGCCAGTAAGCCCAGCAGGGTACTTTTGCCACTGCCACTGGGGCCCTTGATAAACACCGACTCACCGGCGGCCAGTTCAAAGTTGGGAATGTGCAGCAAAGGTGCCTGGCCGGGCCAGGCGAACGAGAGATGGCGAATGGACACTAAGCTGGTCATGGTACTTTACCAGCTCGCTGTTGGTTTTTCGGAGGTCAGGGTGGCGGCAATCTGCCCCGTAGCCACTATGCCTTGCAGCTCAATGTTGTTAAAGCTGGTGAACTGCTCAAACAGCTGAGTGCTTAGCTGGGTGAGTGCCTGTGGCTGCTGACATTGGTAACGATATTGTACCAATATATCGCTGTGGCCATGATCCGCGTGGTGATCGTCATCATGTTCATGTTCATGTTCATGCTCATCATGATGATGTTCGCCGTCGTGCTCATGCTCGGCCTCATTCAATGTGTCTTCATCCTGTTCAATCAGCTGGCTGGCTATCAACTGGCAGCCTGCCGCTCTGGGCAAGGTAAAGAGCAGGTCGGCATTTTGAATGCGGGCCAGTGCTTCGCGGTATTGAGTGTGCTGCTCGGCATTGTTGGGGGCATGCTCAAAGCCAACAATATCTGCCGCCGGGGCAAATAGTTCCAGCATCAGCTGTTGCTGATCCTGGGCCAAACTCAATCGGCCAAAGCCATGTTGATGCACACCGGGCAACGCTTGTGCGGTGAGGGGTAACAAGGGAAGGATGAACAGCAGGGGTTTAACAGACATAACTAGCTCCATATAAGTTTGTTATGTTATAACGTCTTTGTTTGGAGCTGTAAAGAGGGAAATCTAAGCATTAAATTGTCAGCTGTCAGCGATGAGAGAAAGACGAGCCCGTGTGTCGCTGTATGCTTTAAGTCGTACGCTGTACGAAAAATATGGCCCGGCGTTTATCTTTAACTTACGGCGTACAGCGTAACGGCGGTAAGGCCTTACAATAGATATGCTCTTGCCTTGTAGCTCTTCGTCCGGGGGTTCCGTGCTTTTCGTAACAAACAAGCGTGACAGAAAGAGCTCTTGGATTTATCTTTAACTGATAGCGTACGGCTTAAAGCGTACAGCTCCCCGAAGGGGTTAGCGCTGACCGCTGCATAAACTCAACAAAGGCTTGTTCGGCGCGCGATAGTGGGCGGTTGTTGGGCCACGCGAGACACAAATCTAAAAAGTAGGGTTCGGCAAATGACACGGCAAATAAATCGGGATCGTCTTTTATTGCCATGCGCAAGAAAGTAGTAATCGCAAAGCCTTGGCGGACTACCGCTTTTAATAATGGAATTAAATTGCTCTCAAAACCAATGCGTGGCTCTAAGCCACTTTTTTTGGCCATGGCGTCTATATATTCACGGTGAAAAAATCCGTGGCGAAATAACGCCAGCTCTTCGGCTAAAAATGCTTCCATGGTGATAAATGGCAGTGTGCGAGCAGGGTGATCTTCATTGACTACCGCCACCATCTCTTCGCGCAATAATGGCAAACCAGTAAGCTCGGGGGGTAAAGAGGCAGTAAGTACTATCCCTAATCCCAATTGCCCCTGACATAATCTAGCCAATACATCTTGAGTACCCGCCTCTTCTACTCGAATAGACAGCCCAGGGTATTGATGTTTAAAGGCCATAAGCAGCGGCGGAAAGTAAAAGGATCCCAACATGCTGGGAATGCCGATGCACACCTCACCACTGCTGAGGTTTTGCAATGCGGCCATGTCTTGTTCGGCTAAGGTGAGTGCATTAATAATTTGCCGAGCATGTTGATATAAGCGCTCACCTTCGGTAGTCAGGTGTAATCGGCCTTGGCGGCGATCAAACAAGGCTACACCAAGCTGTTGCTCTAGCTTTTTTAGGGTCATGCTTACGGCAGGTTGCGCCAAGTGCAACTGCTTAGCGGCACGGGTAATATTGCCCTCGCGAGCCACTGCCGCAAACTGGCGTAGCCATTTCACATCAAGCATATTTTATCCTTATAAGAGCCAGGGGCAGACGTAAATAAGACTCAAACCCAAACCTTTTTTGCAACGGAAGAACACGGAACCCACGGAAAAATAGTAATAAGATCTGAAAAGAAAATTTTATTGGGTAAGACCTAAACCCAATAACGGCGCCAAGGTTAAATAGAGCGCGCTCTTTGAGGCGAACACTTGTTCTCGTATTACAACCCAGGCGCCACTGTTTAAAACATCAAACCGTGCCGAACCCCGTAGATTAAGAGAGGCACACTACAAGACACCATTTCTGAGAGCCCAGAGTTGCTTCTGTTTTAGCTCTTAGCATCAAAATCTCTTTCAGATCTGGTCACAATATTTCCGTGTTGTTCTGTGGTTTTTGTTGCGAGAGAGCCCTTGGTCTTTAACACTATGTTCCCCTATCTAGCTTGGGTACTTGGCGCCGGGCGCTAAGTTTTCCCGAACATAACAATTTATTATTATTTTCATCATTTTTATATATTTTATTTATACGTCAACCCACGTTAAGGTCAAGGCTGTGATCGAGGAGCAATCATTCATGATCGACCTAAAAACCCCCTTATGGTGGCGTGCAACATTAGCATTAGGCTTAGGCTCTATGCTGGTATTTATTAATTTGTACATCGCTCAGCCTCTGTTGCCTTTGCTGGCGCAGGACTTTGACGTGTCTGCTTTATCTGCCAGCTGGGTGTTGTCTATTTCAACATTAGGGCTCGCCATCGGCTTGTTATTTTGGGCGCGCGTAGCGGACCAATTAGGGCGAAAACCCGTCATGATGGGCTGTTTGCTGGCAGCTTTGCTGTTGGGGTTACTTATCTCGCAGTTAACTGACTTTAGTGGGGTGCTGATTGCTCGCGGGTTACAAGGATTCTTTTTAGCCGGATTACCCGCGACTGCGGTGGCCTACATGGGAGAGGAGTTTACTCCCAAAGCGTTAGTCACCAGCATAGGTATTTATATTGCAGCTAATTCACTGGGCGGCATCGCTGGGCGAGTATTCGGCGGCTTGTTGGCCGAATGGGGAGGCGGCTGGCAAACCAGCTTTATGGTGTTAGCGGCTGCTAGCCTGTTAGTGTGGTTGCCGTTATTGAAATGGCTGCCGGCATCGAAAAATTTTGTGCCGACGAATAAAGGGCAGGGGGGCGCTGCGTTATTAAGCCATGTTAAAAACCCACTGCTGTGGCCCATTTATCTGGTGGGCGGGCTTAACTTTATGGTGTTTTTAAATCAATACACTTACGTGGCGTTTTATTTATCGGCTCCGCCCATTCACATGGCGCCTGCGGCCTTGGGGTTATTGTTTTTAACCTATTTGACCGGGACCTTTGCCTCGGGCATCAGCGGCTGGCTGATCAATCGCTTTGGTTTATGTCAGACCTTATTAGCGGCTATTACTATGATGGCTATCGGTAATTTAGGCCTATTCAGTGGTAAGTTATCGGTTATTTTGCTGGCGCTATTCGTCGACAGCTTTGCTTTCTTTTTGTCCCATGCCTGTGCCAGCAGCTGGGTAGGGCGCAGCGTACAACACCACCGTGCCTTGGCGTCGTCACTGTATTTGGTATTTTATTATTTGGGAGCAAGCCTCGGCGGCCTATATTTATTCCCATTTTGGGAATCCGCAGGCTTACCCGGAGTGGCAGTAGGCATGTGGCTGGTATTGTTAGTTACTGCGGGGTTAAGTTTGCATCTCAAGCGAAGAGCCCTTGTAGCCTGACGCTTTGCTTTGTCACTTACGCCGTCATTGCGAGCGTAGCGACGCAATCCACTCTACAGGGCCGTGCAATACCAAAACATGGATTGCCGCGTCGTTGCACTCCTCGCAATGACGAAGGTGTTGTCTTTACGAGAGCAGAGCTTCCGCTTTAAACTTAAAGTGTTATTTGAAAGTAATCTTCAGGTACGGGTATAACTTGATTGTGGGCAATTTCTAGCGCTATGGTGTCGGCTAGGCTGAGGCAGTGAAACTTAATTTGATAAGGCGCTACGCTTAAGGTTACCTCGGGGGCGTGACCCTGTAGGCCCTTGGTGTTAAACGGGATCCAAGGATAGTCGCTAAGCAGTTGTTGTAGATTTGGTACTACTATTTCGCCGTGTTCTAGCCCGTGGGTATGTTGCTTGCCCGCTTTTGGGGCCGCCAGTTCAAGGCTCGGAATCGCGCCGAAGGGGCTGGCCAGCGGTTGAAATAGCTTAAAGGTAATAATGGGCCTATGACCGATCATGCCTTCCACTAAGACTTCGCCATATTGGGCCAGCTCGGCTCGTAGGGTGAGGTATTCTGCATTATCTAAGGCGCGATAACACACATGATCCATCGTACCTATGCTGGGTGATAAGCCGTGATCCAGTACACCTTGTTCTAGCTCATGCAAAAAATGAGGAAGATGGCTCAGTATATTTTCTAACGCAGGAGTAGGCGCTACCATTTTCGTTTTGGCTCAAATAGTAGATCGAGTTCAGATTTTTCTTGTTCTTCTTCTCGGGCTTGTTGCGCTTGCTGTTCTTTTTTCTGGGTGGTGGTGAGTTCACCTAAGCGTTGTTGTAAATTGCTTTCTATGCTTTTAAGTTGTTCGTCTTTATCAGGTATTTGTTCCAGTACGGTTAGGCCTTTTTTAAGCATTTGGCGAGCCATGCCGGCATCTTTATTGGTTAATGCTGTGCGAGCCCGTTTTGCAAGATTAGCCAAGTTAATTTTTAGGCGTATTAACTCTAGCCGACGGTCTTCTTGTACAAAAACTTGGTTACCTACGTTGCCTTTATTGTGCTCAATACGCAGCACCGTACGTAATCGCTTTATTATTTGCAGTAGCTGAATGGCTTGTTGATCCGAGTCGGGAGACTTTAAACCGGCTTGTTCCATTTGGTAGTTATCTTTTACGTGCTGTATTTGTTGCTCAATATTTATGCGCCGAGCTTTTACTTGTTCATTATTAGGGTCTTGTTGCTGCATGGTTTGCAAGCTGTACAAAATACGATTGTACAAAGCGATCACTAACTCTTTGCTAAAGGGTAGCTGACTGGCGTTTAGCAAAAGCTCGTCTGTTTCGTTAATAATATTTTTATGCTTGAGCAGTAGGACTCGTTTCTCTGCTTCTTTTTTTTGCCAGTACTGTTGCAAAATATTGTAAATGATGACCAAAAAAAGCAGGGCGCCTATGGCTACGAGGATCAGGGTCAACGTCATATATCGGCGGCTCGGTTATGGTAAGAGATAAAAATAAATGGTACCCCAGTCCTGAGGTTTTGGCTAATGCCCATCTCTCAATTGCTAACGAATTGTTGATTTTATAATTACTTGCTATATAACTTATAGTTATTAAGAGCTCGTTTAAGGATATGTTTACCTTATCTGATAAGCTTAGCCATATCGCCGCTATCAAAATGTGAGATCCCAATGAAACTGCAGCAGTTACGTTACATAGTTGAAGTTGCCAATCATAACTTAAATGTGTCTGCCACGGCCGAGAGCCTTTATACCTCGCAGCCGGGCATTAGTAAGCAAGTACGCATGTTAGAGGATGAGTTGGGAGTCCAAGTGTTTGAGCGAAGCGGCAAGCACTTAACGCGGGTAACCCCTGCAGGTAAAGACATTATTCGCATCTCTAGCGAAATTTTGGGTAAGGTCGAAAGTATTAAGGCGGTGGCCAGCCAGCACACGCACCCTGATCAGGGTTCGTTGAACATTTCTACTACTCACACTCAGGCGCGTTATGCATTGCCCGACATAATAAAGGGCTTTATTCATCGCTATCCTAAGGTGTCGTTACACATGCATCAAGGTACGCCGGTACAAATTAGTGAGTCGGTGGCTAAGGGCGCATCAGATTTTGCCATCGCAACCGAGGCCATGCATTTATATCAAGATTTGATTATGTTGCCGTGTTACCACTGGAACCGTTGCATTTTGGTACCTAAAGATCATCCGTTAGCCGATATTGAAAAGCCTGAGATTGCCGATATTGCGCGTTACTCGCTAGTGACCTATGTGTTTGGTTTTACGGGGCGCTCCGAGTTAGACATTGCTTTTAATAAGGCGGGTTTCGAGCCCAAGGTGGTATTTACGGCCACCGATGCCGATGTTATTAAAACCTATGTGCGGGCAGGTATCGGTATTGGTGTGCTAGCCAGCATGGCGATAGACCCCATACAAGATACCGACTTAGTAGCCATTGATGCCAGTCATTTATTTGCATCTAGCACCACTAAAATAGGCTTTCGTAAGGGAACGTTTTTGCGCAGCTATATGTATGACTTTATGGAACGCTTCGCCCCGCATCTCACGCGAGAGCGAGTAGACAAGGCCATTTCGTTAAAAACGGCAGAAGAGCGTGATCAGCTGTTTGAAGATGTCACTTTGCCATTGCGTTAAGTTAGACCCTTTTGGGAGCTATAAGCCGTCAGCTTTAAGCGTTCAGCTAAGATCAAAGACTAAGACTTTTTTGCCACGGAATCCACGGAACAATAGTGATTAGATCAGAAAGAGATTATTTATGGTAAGGGCCAAGCACTGGGTCATCAGAAATCGAGCTCTTACCAAGAATAAAATATTGTCGCTTGTGACCTTTCCGTGGATTCCGTGGCAGAAATAGCTCTTAGTTCCGGCTTGATCAGTATCTGATCGCTGACAGCTGACCGCTTCCAGCTGTGTTTTAGTCGCCCAGCCCTTTACCTGCGTCATCTTTGGCGATTAGTTCAATTTTGTAACCGTCTGGATCTTCAACGAAGGCTATAACGGTACTGCCGCCTTTTACCGGGCCAGGCTCACGAATGACTTTGCCGCCGGCGTCACGAATTTGCTCGCACATGGCGTAAATATCGTCTGCTTCAATGGCAATATGACCATAGGCGGTGCCTTGATCGTAATTGTCGGTGTCCCAGTTATAAGTAAGCTCTAATACGGCTTCGTCTTCTTCTTTGCCATAACCTACAAATGCCAGCGTATATTTATACTCGGCATTTTCGCTGGTGCGCAGCAGCTTCATACCCATTACATCGGTATAAAAAGCGATCGATTTATCCAAGTGACCTACGCGCAGCATGGTGTGTAGAATTCGCATAATGTTATCTTCCTAAGTGTGTCTATAGAGCATGGCGTAACTGCTTTATAGGTTGTTTTTAATGGTGATATTGTATCAGATAAAACCGTACTGAACTGCTGCGACGCTATCAGTCTGACTGGCACTTATGGCGGTGGCTGTGTGGTAATAAGCGAGCTATGCTTTTTAAGCCATCAACGCAAAGGGCTTTATTTCGTTACTGCTATTTATGACGAATAAACTTAAGTTGGCATATTACTATTTATTAAACAGTAGTCTACGGAGGACAATATGAATTGGGATATCGTGGAAGGTAACTGGAAGCAATTTAAAGGTAAGGTGCAAAACCAATGGGGCAAGTTGACTGATGATCAACTTGACGAAGTTAGCGGCAAAAGGCAGGAGTTAGCGGGTAAAATCCAAGAGGCTTATGGCGTGAGTAAAGACGAAGCCGAACAACAAATTAAAGACTTTGAAGACCGCAATAAAGACTTATAACCTAAGCCCTTCGGGCTGCGATACGCTTTAAGCCGTACGCTACAAAAACACCCCCGCAGCTGCAAAGCACGGGGGTGTTTTTGTTGGCGTTGCGAAGCTGGATGGTTTGAAGATTTACGCCTGCGGCATAATGCGAGAGCAAGCGTTCGCCTACAAGTGCTAAAGCCAAGAACGAGATACCGGGCCTAACCCGGTAAGACGGCATAAGGAGCGATGCTTAAACGAGTCTGAATATTCAGTCTCTGTTTCGCCTGTCACTTTTGCATGAGTCTAGTCTCAGCCCTTACCATCAAGATCTCTTTCAGATCTTATCCTTATTTTTCCGTGGGTTCCGTGTCCTTCCGTTGTAAAAAGGTGTTAGTCACTGTCACTTAATATATTAACGGACAGCTTATGACGTAAAGCGTACGGCTTCACCTAAATCTCGGTTTTGTCTTTGAATTCACACAAATCTTCGATGATGCAGGAGCCACAGCGGGGCTTGCGGGCGATGCAGGTGTAGCGCCCATGTAGAATAAACCAATGATGCACGTCTAACTTAAATTCGCTAGGCACCCATTTTAATAGCCGTTGTTCTACTTCATCTACAGTTTTGCCTTTGGCAAACGCGGTGCGGTTGGCAACCCTAAAAATATGGGTGTCTACGGCGATGGTGGGCCAGCCAAAGGCGGTGTTGAGCACCACGTTGGCAGTTTTACGACCCACGCCGGGCAAAGCTTCTAGGGCGGCACGGTTTTCGGGTACTTCGCTATTATGTAGCTCAACGAGCATGGTGCAGGTTTTAATGACGTTTTCGGCTTTGGTATTAAATAAGCCGATGGTTTTAATATGCTCTTTTACGCCGTCGACCCCTAATGCCAGCATGGTGGCGGGGGTTGGGCCATCGGTAAACAAGCCGATAGTGGCTTTGTTAACGCTAACGTCGGTGGCCTGCGCTGATAATAATACCGCAATCAGCAATTCAAATGGATTACGAAAGTTTAGCTCGGTAGTGGGGTGCGGATTTTCTGCGCGCAAGCGCTCTAAAATTTCTCGGCGTTTTTGCGTATTCATAATGAGGTAACTCGAGCACGGGTGACTTCAACTTTTGGCGCGGGTGCTTTAAGTGCGGCTAAGCGGCTGTCTAGCCAGTTTTTAGCCGCTATCATTAGCCCTAAACCAATAAAGGCACCTGGGGGGAGAATGGCCAATAAAAAGCCGTTATCGAGGTGTAATACATCGATGCGTAGGCTGCTGGCCCAATCGCCGAGTAACAGCTCGGCACCATCAAACAAGGTGCCTTGGCCTAATAATTCTCGCAGGCCGCCCAGCACTAATAACACGGCGGTAAAGCCTAACCCCATCATTAAACCGTCTAGTGCGGCTAACGGCGCGGTGTTTTTAGAAGCAAAGGCTTCGGCTCGGCCGATGATCACGCAGTTGGTAACGATAAGTGGAATAAATATGCCTAGCGATTGGTACAGGCCATAGGTGTAGGCGTTCATCAGTAACTGCACGCAGGTGACTAGACTGGCAATAATCATCACATAAATGGGAATGCGCACCTCGTTGGGTACCCATTGGCGTACCAGTGAGACACACACATTGGAGCCCACTAATACCAGTAAGGTAGCCACACCTAGCCCCATGGCATTGGTGACGGTACTGGTGACGGCCAGCACCGGACACAGCCCTAAAATTTGTACCAAGGCGGGGTTGTTACTCCACAAGCCTTGGCGAATAATGTCTTTATATTGCTCGATCATAGTGATTCTCCACAAGCGGGGGCTTGAGTGAGTAAGTGCGGTTGTTGGCCAACCAGCAGCAACACCTTACGCACCGCTTTTACTACGGCTCTGGGAGTAATGGTAGCACCAGTAAAGGCGTCAAATTGCCCACCGTCGTTGCGCACTGCCCAGCGAGTATCGTCTTCACCGGTGAGATTTTTGCCATTAAAACTCAGCATCCACGAAGATTTTTTAAGCTCAATTTTGTCGCCTAAACCGGGCGTTTCATTGTGATTAAGCACGCGCACACCGCTTAGTATCCCTTGAGTATCAACGCCCACCATTAGCTTAATCTCGCCACTGTAACCGTCGGGTGCAATCGCTTCAATGGCATAGCCTTGGGCCTGGCCATTTTTAACGGCGGTAAACACGGGTAACGGCTCGCTGCTGCCTAAAAATTGCTTATTGGTGAGCATCACGCAGTGATCAAACAAAGGCTCGTCGTGGCTGCTGCCGGGCAAGAGTTCATCCAGCACTCGCAGCAGTTGTGCCTGCTCTTGCTCAATAATGGTTTGACGAGTTAACTGGTGAGTGAGTGCCACGAATGCAGTGCAGGCTAAGGCAAATATTGCCAACACGAGCGCATTTTTGCGCATCATTTCTAGCATTAGCGTGCCGCTCCGTAAGTGGTGGGTTTGGTGAGCGCATCAATCATGGGCACCGTCATATTGGCCAGTAATACCGCAAAGGCAATGGCGTCTGGGTAGCCACCAAAGGTGCGGATCAGGTAAATGAGCAACCCAATAAGCGCGCCGTAAATAAGGCGACCTTTAAAGGTGGTGGACGCAGATACCGGGTCGGTGGCAATAAAGAAGGCCCCCAACATGGTCGCGCCGGATAATAAGTGCAAGATGGGGCCTATGGTGCCATCGGGGGTAACTAAAAAGCCGATAAAGCTAAACAGTAACAGACTGGCGAGAATGGCCAGCGGAATGGGCCAGCTGATCAGTTTAAGGCGCAACATTACCAAACCGCCGGCTAAATAAGCCAAGTTAACCCATTGCCAGCCAATGCCGGCTAAGTCTGAAAAAATAGGACTGTTGATAATTTCACTATAAGTGTGACCTTGGGTGAAGCCGGTTTTTAAGGTGTCGAGCGGGGTGGCCATGGTGGAGCCATCGGCAAGTTCTCGCAGCTGATGTGGGCTGAAACCGTCTAAGGTAAAGCCGGTGAAAATAGCCGAGACACTGTCGGCAAAGGTGACCGGATACAGCTGTAGTTCAAGGGGCGGTAGCCAGCTGGTCATGTGCAACGGAAATGACACCAGCAATAACACATAGGCCACCATGGCGGGATTAAACAGGTTTTGCCCTATGCCACCATAGAGCTGTTTGGCAACAATAACGGCAAAAGCGGTGCCAATGACGACCAGCCACCAAGGTGCCAATGCCGGTAAGGCAATACCGATAAGAATGGCGGTTAGTAAGGCCGAGTTATCTTTAAGTTGGCTTAAGCGACGGCCTCTCAGTTTTAATACCAACGCTTCGGCGCCATAGGCGGTGAGTACAGCCAAGGCAATTTGAATCAGGCTGCCCGCACCAAAAAACCACCACTGGGTGGCAATGCCGGGGATCAGGCAATAGCAGACGCGCCGCATTAGCGTGGGAGTGTCTAGCGGTACGGTGCTGTGAGGTGAACTGCTGATGGTTAACGCCATTATGACTCGTCGCCCTTGTCTGATAAAGAGTTTGCTGGTGTATCTAAGGTAGCTGCAGCTTGCTGTGCCTTACGCGCCTTGGCTTTGGCTACTGCCGCCTTAATGGCCGCTTTTTTAACGGCGGCTGCATCGTCGGTAGCGTCATTGGTTGCTGCTGCACTATTTTCGAGTTTCGGTGTGCTTGCAGATGACGGTGGAGCATCTGCTTGAGCTGCCGTTTGTTCACCTGCAGCTTGCTCGCTTTCTGCTTGCTGCGCGGCCTTGCGTGCTTTGGCGCGAGCTACGGCGGCTTTAATAGCCGCTTTTTTATCGTCGCCAGCGGTGCTTACCGTAGGTTCGGTTACAGGCGCAGCAGGTGCTGATACGTTAGGCGTTTCGCTGCTTTGCGCTTGCTGCGCGGCCTTGCGTGCTTTGGCGCGAGCTACGGCGGCTTTAATGGCCGCTTTTTTATCGTCGTCGGCGGTGCTTGCCGCAGGCTCGGTTGCAGACGCAGCGGGTGCTGATGCGTTAGACGTGTCGCTACTCTCTGCTTGTTGCGCGGCCTTACGCGCTTTGGCGCGAGCCACGGCGGCTTTTATTGCCGCTTTTTTATCGTCGCCGGCGGTGCTTGCCACAGGCTCGGTTGCAGGCGCAGCAGGTGCTGATGCGTTAGACGTGTCGCTACTCTCTGCTTGTTGCGCGGCCTTACGCGCTTTGGCGCGAGCCACGGCGGCTTTAATGGCGGCTTTTTTATCGTCGCCGGCGGTGCTTGTCGTAGGCTCGGTTGCAGACGCAGCGGGTGCTGATACGTCAGGCGTTTCGCTGCTCTCTGCTTGCTGCGCGGCCTTGCGCGCTTTGGCGCGAGCGATGGCGGCGGCCACGGCGGTTTGTTTATCTGTGCCGGCGGTGGTGCTTGCAACGGGGGCGTTATCGTCTTGGGCTGCTCGCTTTAATTCACGGTTACGCCGCGCTTCTTCTTTGCGTGCAGCGCGGGCAGCTGCCATGTCGTCGGGTGCCGCGGTTTGCTGGCGGGCTTTAACGCGGGCCAAGGCGGCGGCAACGGGATCTTCACCGGTGGCGGACTTTTGTTCGGCCATGCGTGCTTTACGCTCGGCGGCGGCTTTGGCTTGTCTGGCTTGACGCTCGGCTTTTTCGCGGGCCAGTCGCTCTTGGCGTGCTTCAAAGCGCACCTTAGCGCGGTCGGCCTGCACGGCTTCGTGTTCGGCGTGGCGAATATCGGCCTTGGCCACTCGATAATATTGCACTAACGGAATATTACTGGGGCAGACATACGCACAGGCACCGCACTCTATGCAGTCAAATAAGTTATGGCTGTTGAGCTTGTCGTGTTCTTCGCTGCGCGCATACCAGTATAATTGCTGTGGTAATAAACTGGCGGGGCAAGCGTCGGCACATTGACTGCAGCGAATGCAGGCCATTTCTTCGGGTGGCGGTGGCAGTTCTGCATATTTGGGAGCCAGAATACAGTTGCTGCCCTTAATAATGGGCGCGGCGGCCGTGTGCAGGGTAAAGCCCATCATGGGGCCACCCATGATCACCCGCTGTTCCAGCTCGGCTTTAAGGCCGTAACGCTGCAATAAGTAACGTACCGGAGTACCAATGTGCACCCACGCATTACCTGGCTCGCTAAAGGCTTCACCGGCTAAGGTAACCACGCGGCGGATCAGCGGTTCGTCATCAATAATGGCGTTTTTAATGGCAAAGGCGGTGCCGACGTTTTGCACCACTATACCCAAATTGGCAGGCAGCCCCTTGCGTGGCACTTGTAAGCCGGTAAGTACTTCAATTAATTGTTTCTCACCGCCCGACGGATACTTGGTGGGCACGGCAACAATCACGATGTTGTCGTCTTGATTGGCCGCTTTTAGGGCCGCAATCGCTTCGGGCTTGTTGTCTTCTATGGCCAAAATGGTGGTGCTGGGTTGCACGATATGACGCAATATTTGTATGCCCTGCAAAATGTCTTGCGGGTGCTCGCGCATCAGGCGGTCGTCGGCACTAATATAGGGCTCGCATTCAACGCCATTAATAATCAGTGTTTTAATGGCGTTTTTACGGGGCGTGAGTTTGACGTGCGCCGGAAAACCCGCACCACCTAAGCCAGTAATGCCCGCTTGATGAATGCGATTGAGTAATACATCACTGTCCAGCAACCGGTAATCGGCCACCGGAAATCGGGGGCGCCACTCATCTTGGCCATCAGGAAGAAGTACAATGCACAGCCCATCCAGACCAGAAGGATGACATACAGGACGGTCTTCAATGGCGCTGATAGTGCCCGAGGTCGGGGCATGCACTGGCATCATCATCGGATTAAGCGGCTCGGTCAGCAGTTGGCCTTTTAATACGCGCTCGCCCACCGTTACTTTAAGCTGAGCGGATTGGCCGATGTGCTGGCGCACTTGCAGTATCAGTTCTTTAGGTAATCCGGCTTCGCTAATCGGCGTTAGATTGGCAGGAGATTTGCGTTGCGACGGATGAATGCCGCCATGAAACTGATGCAGTTTGCCTGCTTTAAGGTTCTCTAACAGCGACATTATTAATCTACCTGTTTAATGGCGATGGACGTGAGTTGCCATTTCCAGTTATCGGGGGTGACCGTAATGGGGATCATCTCGATGCAATCGGTAGGACAGGGATCAACACACAAGTCGCAGCCCGTACATTCATCTGCAATCACGGTGTGCAAGGCTTTGGTGGCCCCCACTATGGCGTCTACGGGGCAGGCTACAATGCACTTGGTGCAACCAATACACATATCTTCGTGAATAAAGGCGACGCGTTTCTCTGGCACAGCGGCGGCCTCGCCCAAGGTCTGGGGCTCTACGCCCATTAAGTCGGCAATTTTGATCATGGTGGCTTCGCCGCCCGGCACGCATTTATTTATGTCGTCCCCGTTGGCCACGGCTTCGGCGTAGGGCCGACACCCCGGATACCCACATTGGCCACATTGTGTTTGTGGTAACAGCTCATCTAGCTGTTCAACAATGGGATCGGATTCCACCTGAAACTTAACTGCAGCAAAGCCCAAAATTAAGCCAAAAATAAGCGCCAGTAGCGCTAATACGGCAATGGCGATTAAAATATTGTTCATTACAACTTCACCAGTCCGGTAAAGCCCATAAAGGCCAAAGACATTAAGCCGGCGGTGATCATGGCCAAGGCCGCACCTTTAAAGGGGGCTGGCACATCGGCACCGGCTAAGCGTTCGCGCATGGCGGCAAATAACACTAATACCAGTGAAAACCCAAGTGCGGCCCCAAAGCCATATACCAAGCTTTGCATAAAATTATGTTGTTCGTTGATATTCAGCAATGCCACGCCTAATACGGCGCAGTTAGTGGTGATTAGCGGCAAGAAAATGCCCAGCAAACGATACAGTGTAGGACTGGTTTTGTGCACCACCATTTCGGTGAACTGCACCACCACCGCGATCACTAAAATAAACGACAAGGTGCGTAAATAGGTCAAATCTAGAGGCAGCAAAATGTACTGGTTCACTAGATATGAACAAGCGGCCGCAAGGGTCAGTACAAAGGTAGTGGCTAAACCCATACCGATGGCGGTTTCAAGCTTACCAGACACGCCCATGAAGGGGCAAAGCCCTAAAAATTTGACTAGTACGAAGTTGTTGACCAGTACGGTGCCGACAAACAACAGCAAGTATTCAGACATGATCACTCGGCAATATAAAATGACAGCCGCCATTATCGGACTTTACGCTACATTTAACAATGCCGTATATATTGTGGATATAGGTCGATGTTCAATAAAAAGTGTTAATTAACATGCCAATAACGGCAACAGTACAAAGTAGCAAAGAACCATAGTGCGTTATGGGTTTAGAGACTAGGTGTAAAGTACGAGCGGCGACCCAGTTGCCGAGCAGGGCGGCGGGTATCATTGGCAGGGCTAACTTGAGGTGTTCCAGCGAAAGAACCCCCCCCAGAGCAAGGGCCACGACCGACATCATGGTGGACACCACAAAGAAGCCGGCCAAATTGGCGCGAATGCGGTGTATGTCTGCCCCGTGCATCACGAGCACCATGGGTGGTCCGCCGATGGTAGTGCTGGTCCCCATTACCCCAGACAAAAATCCGCCCAGCGCCATATTGGTGCGGGTCATCGGCAGGGCGATGTCCTTTAGCCGCACCAGCACTCCGAGCATGATGGTGATGGCAATAAGTAAGGCTAACGATTGTTGAGAGACCATTGCCAGCAACAGTACCCCAATAGCGCTGCCGGGAATACGGGCCAGCAGCGCTGGGGCAAGTAGATTTAGCTCTAGTCCTTTACGAAAGCGCCAGCCGTTCATCATGCACATGACCAGCAGCACGACCATCAATGGGCCGGGCACTAGAGCGGGTTCCAGATAAAACAAGATGGGGGCGGCAATAATGGCCATGCCAAAACCGATGGCGGTTTGTACATAGGCGCCGATAAAGCAGGCTAGGGCGGCCAGTAGCAGCACCATGAAGTTCAGATCAAGATTATCCATCAGACCATGGCCTTAAAAATACAAAATGGCAGTCATTATGGCTAATCACGGGGGAAGGGGGAAGCCAAGCGTTGCTTGGTCTTATTGATATCTCGAGCTGGACCTATCTGAAGTCATGGTTGCGGTCGCTTTACTCTAAAAACGAAGAGCGAAGGAGGAGGTGTAAACACGGCACCCTTCACGATATTTACTCAGATTTTGATTGCTGCTGTTCAGCCTGAGCTTCGGCCTCTGCTGCTGCTCGTTCTTCTTCTTCCTGTCGGGTATGTTCACCACCGCAACCGCCACAACATCCACTCATCGTATTTCTCCTTACTGATGTACATTTGGTATTGAACGCGAATGCAGTATAGGAGCTAATCACACAAGGAAACGTGATCCAGAACAATAACTTGTATTTTAAATGCTGTTTATGGCGGTTGAGCTAAAAAACTATACAAGAGTAAAGAGTGAGGAGGAAAATATAAACTCAGAACCATTTTTGCCACGGAATCCACGGAAGTAGGACAAGGGCGTAAGAAATTTTTATTGTAGGGGGCTTAGCCAAGAGATATTCACTGGATACTCGTTCCATTACCCAACAAAGATACACGACAGCAAGCTGCCCCATACGGGCTCGGGAAATGCCGTCCTTGGCATTTTACGGTCGTGGGAGGCGAGCGCCAGTTCTTCTGGCCTTAACCTACGAGAAAGGGCATCAGGTAGCCAGTGAGTAAAGACGACAGCCAAATCATAATCACTGTCGGCATGATGATCGCCTCTTGCTCGAGAACCATAAAGCCACAGTGCTGCAATATTTGACCGTTTATTAGCGAGTTCAATGATTTTTGTTAGTAGCGGCATCTAAACTTCATCATATAAAGATAACACGATCGCTAAGAGTAAAGCTGTCAGCTATAAGCCTAAAGATAAACCCTTCTGCTCCGCAGAACCAACAGCTGAAGCGTTGGACTACAAAGGCCGGTATTTATCTTTAACGTAAGGCGTACTGCGTAAAACGTACAGCTCACCGAAGGTGCTTTAGAACAAGGTATTCGACAATTGGTACATTTCTTCGTTGAAGGGGCGTTTTAAGTGTTTGATGCAGTCGATAATATCGTGGTGCACTATGTTGGTGCTTTGTAGCCCCATGCAACGGCCGCCGTAGCCTTCGAGTAATAACTCTACGGCGCGTGCGCCCATGCGGCTAGCCATAATACGGTCTTGAGCAGTAGGGGTACCGCCGCGTTGAATATGACCTAAGGTGGTGGCGCGAGTGTCGCGACCGGTGGCGGCCTGAATATCGTAGGCTAAGCGGTTAACGTCACACATGTTTTCACAAATGGCGATAATGGCGTGTTTTTTACCTTTGGCGACCCCTTCATGAATTTGCTGAATCAGCTCGTCCTGATCGAACGCCACTTCCGGCACAATCACGTATTCGGCACCACCGGCCACGGCGGCAGAGGAGGTAAGATCGCCACAATGGCGGCCCATTATTTCGACTACCGAAATACGATTGTGTGAGCTGCAGGTATCACGTAGTCGGTCGATGGCCTCTACGGCCACGTTCAGTGCGGTGTCAAACCCGATGGTAAAGTCGGTGCCGGCAATGTCGTTATCGATAGTACCGGGAATACCTATACACGGAAAACCCATCTCGGTGAGACTCATAGCTCCCATGTAAGAGCCATCACCGCCAATGACGACGAGCGCGTCAATGGCGTGTTTTTTCAGGTTTTCGACTGCCTGCAGACGAACGGCTTCGTCTTTAAACTCCGGGAAGCGCGCCGAGCCTAAAAAAGTACCGCCACGAGTGATTACATCGGATACCGAGTGACGATCTAGCGGCACAATGTCATCTTGATGCAGGCCTTTGTAGCCACTGCGAATACCAAATACTTCAAGATTATAGTGCAGGCCAGCTCGAACAACGGCTCGAATGGCGGCGTTCATACCCGGTGCATCGCCACCACTAGTCAGTACTCCAATGCGTTTAATCATTTATGCTTCTCTAGTTTAAATAAAACACGGCTGGAAGCCTTACGCTGTACGCCGTAAGTCAAAATACTTCAGTCTTTGCTTACAGCGTACGGCTTAAGGCACATCGCTCCCCGAAGGGACGTTTTAACCCGCGCTAATGATGGCGGCGAATTCGTCTGCTTGCAGGGCGGCACCGCCCACTAATGCACCGTCGATGTCGGCCATGGCAAATAGGCCGGCGGCACTGGCGCCTTTTACCGAACCGCCGTACAAAATTTGCACCTTGGCCGCCACTGTGGCATCTAGGCTTGCTAAAAAGGTACGAATAGCGGCATGTACGTTTTGGGCAATCTCGGGAGTGGCAGTTTTGCCGGTACCAATGGCCCACACGGGCTCATAGGCGATTACAGCCTTGGCAAAAGACTCAATGCCACAATGGGAGATGACTTCTTGCAGCTGACGCTCTACCACGGCTTGTGTTTCATTGGCTTCAAACTGCGCTAGGGTTTCACCAATACACAGCACCGGCGTTAAGCCGGCATTTTGTACGGTAGCAAATTTAGCCGCCACCATGGCATTGCTTTCTCCGTGCAGGGTGCGGCGCTCGCTGTGGCCAACTAGCACATATTGCACGCCAAATTCGGTATACATAACGGCGGAGTTTTCGCCGGTAAAGGCACCTTCGTTATGTATATCAACATCTTGTGCGCCCAGCGCAATGGGGCTGTCAGTTAATAGTGCCTGAGCCTGACCCAAAAATAACACAGGCGGACATACGGCAACCGCCACGGCGGGGTGTTGTGTTGCTGCGGTTTGCAAAGCATTAATCAGCTTGGCCACCATGGCCTTGCTGCCATTAAGCTTCCAGTTACCCATCACTAACGTTTGGCGAGTGCTCTGTGTCATTTTTTAATCCCTGTACAATAAATGGAAGCATTATAAAGGCAGGACTCTAGCAAGACCAGAGCCCTTCGGGCAGCTGTTAGCCGTAAGCTATAAGCTGTAAGTTAAAGATAACCTCATTTTTGTCATCTATTTTGTTGCAAAAAAATCATGAGCCTTTGTTTCTATCTTTATCTGACGGCTTATAGCTGTACTTAAGAGACCGAGATATTCGTGCCAGGCTATCTCGCTGCGGACTAAGTAATGAGCTTTGGGCAAATAGCTGTATAGCGGCAGTTGGGCGTGGCTTTCTTTAGCATGATGGCCCACGGGGGCGGCTTCAGGCGTGGCATTTTGATGATGAAACAAGGCCATGGCGCGGGGCATGTGGCTGGCCGAAGTGACTAATAATGCATGACGGTTCTCAATCAGCGGCGCTATGGCCATGGCTTCCTCAGCCGTGTCTTTGGGCAAGGACAGGGCAACAATACGTGACTCTGCTATGCCTAAGGCTTGCGCCACATCGGCATATAACTCGGCACTAGAGCGGCCTTCGCCCCCCGCATAACCGCTCACTATAAGTCGAGCATTAGGGTAGGCATGGGCCAACCGCACCCCTTCGGTAATGCGTATTAAAGCGGCTTGTCCCAGCTGGCTTAACAGCGGCAAGGAGGAGTCTGCGACTTGGGCTGCTCCCAGCACGATAATATCTTGCGGCAGGTTCGAGCTTGGCTGAGCGAGTTCAGTCGGCGGCAAATGCGGCGGGTAGCGTGATTCCAGTGGGGCAATAAGCGCATTGGCCACGGGCCGCGTTGACAGCAAGCACAAGGTAAACAAAGACAGTAGCAGCAAACTTGTTCCACTGCGTTTATGCCGCCTCTGCAGTAGCCATAAGCCCAACAAAGCGATGATGAGCAACAAAGGCAGCGGTAATAATAGGCTACCGAGCCATTTTTTCGCCAAAAAAACTGATCCCACGCACACACTCATTTGTTAACCCTACTGGTTATGACAGAATAGCGGCCCCTGAGACGTTAAGAAATACCCAGTGCAGTCTAATACTAATTTTGATACTAACTTTGATGGCAAAGCCCAAGCGTTTGCC
Source organism: Oceanisphaera ostreae (assembly GCF_042676125.1). NCBI lineage: Bacteria > Pseudomonadati > Pseudomonadota > Gammaproteobacteria > Aeromonadales > Aeromonadaceae > Oceanisphaera > Oceanisphaera ostreae. The sequence continues at coordinate 38,714 of NZ_JBHTJS010000035.1, read as the reverse complement.
CGCAACATTTATGGCACCACCAAAGGTCGCATTCGTGTGGCCGTGGTGCAGCGAGATTTAGATGAGCTGTTGGCTAGCCTGCCCAATGACAGACCGCTGCGCATTTTAGATGCGGGTGGCGGCTTTGGCCCCTTGTCACAACCGCTGGCGGCATTAGGCCACGAGGTGGTGTTGTGTGATTTGTCTGGCGAAATGCTAGCGCTGGCGCGTGAACAAGTCAGTGAAAAAGAGATTTTATCGCAATTTACGTTTATTCATGGGCCCATTCAGTCGTTAACGGTCGCCGATGTTGGGCAGTTTGATATTGTGTTGTGCCATGCGGTATTGGAGTGGGTAGAGGATCAGGCTACCTTATTGCGCTGTTTGCAGGCGTTATTGGTGGATGATGGTCATCTATCTTTGATGTTTTATAACCGCGATGGGCTTTTGTATCACAGCTTGGTGATGGGGCACTTTGACTATGTATACGCCGACTTGGTCAAAAAGCGACGTCAAAAGTTGACTCCTGGCTGGCCTTGCCGACCGCCACAGGTTTATGACTGGCTGGCAGCGCTTGGCTTTGTTATAACCACCCGTAGTGGCGTGCGGGTGATCCACGATTACATGGTAGAAAAACGCATTAGAGTGGAGCAGGCCGACGAAGTGATCGCCATGGAACTGGCCCATGCCAAGCAAGAGCCGTTTATGCATTTAGGCCGTTATATTCATGTTGTTGCCAAAAAGACCAGCGCCGAGCGCCCGACACCAAGCTAAATGAGTAGCGTGTGAAGAGTAAAGAGTAAAGAGTAAAGGGTGAAGGGGTAAACATAACAGCGAACCCTAAACCTCAAAGACTAGAGATATTTTCGCCACGGAACCCACGGAAAAATTAAGATTAAGACTAAGGGCGAATTTTTTACTTGGTAAGGTCTTAAGGTAAAGGCCTTGTGAAGAGTAAAGGGTGAAGAGCAAAGGGAAACACCAGACCGAAGCGCGTCCGCTTAACGCTTCACCCTTTACAGTTTTTGTCGCTTTAAATTTTAATTTATAACGTACGGCTTATAGCTCCCCGCAGGGGATAAAGAGAGCAGCAAAATGACAGAGATGTCCCGCACCCTGCCGGACTGGATTGGTTGGGTGAAACAAGAGCAATGTCAGCTAAACCTGCCGCCAGATCGGTTGGCGTTTTTGCTGGCCATACAGATCTTTAGCCGAGACGGCGAACAACCGCAGCTGACGGAAGCCGAGCTGCTGCATGCCTTTAGCTTTGTTAGCAAAGGCTTTGAGCAGGCTGACGATACCCAAGTGAGCCGCGCCAACAATGCCATCAATGACCTAGTGCGCCAACGGCTGTTGAGTCGTTTTCAGGCCGAGGCCGGTGATGGCGACAGCCTCTATCGTTTAACGCGCTTAGGCGTGGCCATTGTCGAGTTTTTTGCCGCGCAGCGCGATGTCAGCCAAATTAAACTGTCGTTGCAGTTAGAGCAAATTAGCCAAGATTTAAACAAAATTTCCGACACCATTGCCGCCAATCCAAGCACCGAACAATGGCAGCAAGACGTGGCAGGGCGGCTGACGTATTCGGTGGTCGATCAGCTGGCGCGCATTGACGACACCCAGCGCGCCATGGATGAGCAACAAAACGTAGTAAAAGCCAATATTGCCGCGCTGTTAAATAAAAACTGGCACGAAGCCATCGCCGCCTGCGAGCAATTATTGCGTGAAACGGGCCACACCCTGCGTGAATTACAAGACACCCTCGATAAAGCCGGGCACGGCTTGCAGCTCAATCTGCTTAATATAGAAGAGCAATTGCAACAGCAAGCGCGTGGCATAGAGTTGGCTCCGTTGTGCCAGCAGTTGCAGGCACGCCTTGACGCCATTATTTTATGGGGCAGCCAATGTATTGAGCTGTGGGCACGTTACGACTTGCATGTGCACCGCTTTATTCGCACCGCCATCGACATGGACAAAAACCGCGCCTTTAGCCAACGGTTGCGTGAGTCTATCCGCCTGTTCGAGCTGCATAACTGGCAGCTGCGCATTGCGCAGGCCGAGCCGTTGCTGGAGCTTAGGGCCGAAACGCTGGCCGCCTATGCCGATGACGTGACCGGCGAGTTGCCCGATGAACTGGAATACCAAGAGATGATTGATGTAGCCGCCGAGCTGTCGGGGCGCATTCGAGAACATCTGCACGGGTTTTCCGAGTCGGGCCGTCCATTAGACATGGCCGCGGTACTGCGCGCTTATTTAGAAGATTTTCCGCACTACCAACATTTTGATATTGCCCGCTTGCTGATTGATGAAGCAGCGAAGTTGGGGCATGCCAACGCCGAGTGTCTGGGTGCCGCCCAGCCAGACTGGCAACGCATTAACGCCCACGGGGCCAAGGTACAAGCACATGTTATCGACCAATACTGAACTCGCGCTTCCCCCTCGATTGGCCCAAGCCATTGCCAATCCGCTATTTCCGGCGCTGGATAACCAGCTGCGCACTGGCCGCCATATTAGTGCCGATGAACTGGAATCACATTCATTGCTGCAAGAATATTATTCCGAGTTAGAGGCGTTTTATCAGCGCTATCAAGTGGAGCTGATGCGTGCGCCAGAGGGCTTTTATTATCTGCGGCCGCGTTCGACCAGCGAAATTAACACCTCCATTTTATCCGAGCTGGAAATGCTGGTGGGTAAGGTGTTGTGTTATCTCTATTTAAGCCCCGACCGCTTGATTAACGAGGGGGTATTTTCGTTGCTCGACTTGCAAGAAGAAGTATTAACGCTGGCCAATGAAACGGCGTTGCTGCGTATGGTCAATCAACGTGCCGGCGGCAGTGATTTAGACCGTCGCAAGCTGCAAGATAAGCTAAAAAGTGCCATTCGCCGCCTCAAACGATTGGGCATGGTCAGTGCCGTTGGCAGCCAAGATAAGTTTCGTATTAGTGAAGCGGTGTTTCGGTTTGCCGCCGACGTGCGCACCGATGAAGATCCTCGCGAGCTGCAGTTGCGCATGATCAGAGACGGTGAAGCGGTGGCCGGTGATGACACCCTTAATGACAGTGAATCACATGAGTCCGAACAAGACGAGCAGGAGGATGAACTGTGAGTATAATGACCGAAATGTTACCTAATAGCGCGGCTATGCCAGAGCCGGAAGCCATGAGTGAGGGAAAAGTGCCGCCGTTTGCTCGTGGTAAGTTTCACTCACTGACCATGGTGAACTGGAACGGTTTTTTTGCTCGCACCTTTGAACTTGATACCTTAGTGACGACCCTCTCGGGCGGTAATGGTGCCGGTAAATCGACCACCATGGCGGCGTTTATTGCCGCCTTGATCCCCGATTTAAGCCTGCTGCACTTTCGTAATACCACCGAAGCGGGCAGCCAGTCTGGCAGCCGTGATAAGGGCTTATACGGCAAGCTGCAACGGGGCCATTGTTATTCGCTGATTGAGATAGACACCTCCCAAGGGGAGCGAGTGTGGTTTGGCGTGCACCTAGAGCAGGTAGCCAACCGCGATAACAAAGTGAATTTAACGGCGTTTAGTGTGCGTGGCGTTAACGCCAACATGGGCACTCAAATCAAGCCCACCGAGTTGTTGCTCGCCGAGCTTGAAGACGGCCGCGGTCAGGTGCGCTCCCTTAACGAGCTAAAAGCGGCCGCCGTTGCCAGCGATCTGCAATTTACCCGTTTTAATACCGTGACTGAGTATCATCACTTTTTGTTTGATGTCGGCGTGACGCCGCGCAAACTCAAAGATCAGCGCGACCGAGTGAAGTTTTATCGCCTCATTGAAGCCTCACTCTATGGCGGCATTTCCAGCACCATTAGCCGCAGTCTAAAAGACTATTTATTGCCAGAAAATGCCGGTATTCGCCAAGCCTTCAATGACATGGAAGCGGCTATTTTTGAAAACCGTCGCACCCTAGAAGCGATTCGTGAAACCCAGCGGCAGCGTGATGTTTTTCGCCAGTTAATTACCGAAACCACCCATTATGTGGCGGCGGATTACGTGCGTAACAGTGCCGAGAAAAAGCGCCTATCAGAGCAAGCACTGGCCGCTCGTCAGGCTCTGGCTAACGAACGCAAGATTTTAGCCGAAGAGCGGGCGCGACTGATTTACCTGGCCGATGAGCTCGAGCACTTAGGTGCTCGCGAGCGGATGATGACCGAAGAGCTAGACATGGCTTCCGAGCATTTAGCGCGGGTGCTAAACGGCGTTAAGCTCAATGAAAAAATTCAGGGTTATCAGCATGAACTGGACGAGCTAGCAGAAAAGCTGGCCATTCAGCAAGAAACCCTGGCCGAGTTGCAAGACCAACATCAAGACGCCAGTGCCAGTAAATTAGCGGCCGATGAAGAAGTCGATAGTCTCAAAAGCCAGTTGGCGGATTATCAGCAGGCACTAGACACTCAGCAAACCCACGCCATTCAATATCGCCAAGCGCGCAGCGCATTGGGCGAGGCCAAAGTGCAATGTGGGCTGCCAGACTTAACCCCCGAGCAGGCAAAAGCGCAAGAACAAGCCCACCAAGTACGTGAGCAAGAGTTGACCGGCGTAGTGCTTGAACATCGCCAGCAACTCTCGTTGGCCGAGGCGGCACGAGCACAATACGATCAGGCTCTGGCGCTATTACAAGGCATCGACGGCCAAGCCGATCGCGCTAAAGCCTTTGCTCGCGCTAATCAATTATTAGAGCAGGGCCGTGAATATCAAGCCTTGTTGGGCCGTGAAACCAGCATTCGCCAGCAGTACAGCCTAGCCGAACAAAACGTACAAAAACGCGATAAAGCGCAAGCCTTGCAAACCGAGCTCACTCGTTTAGGTAGACCGGTGCAGGATGAAGCCAGTCTTGAGCTACAGCTGGCCGAGCTAGAAGAACAAAAAGCGGAGCTAGAAGACCAATTAGCCGAGTGTGCGGATAACCAACGCCAGCAGCAGAGCAAGCAGGGGCAAATTGCCCCGCAAGTGGCGGAAAAACGTCGCCAAGCTCCGGCCTGGCATAAAGCCCAACAGCAACTAGACCGACTGCGTGAGTTATCGGGTTTACCCCTAGCCGATAGCAGCGAAGTAACGGCGGCCATGCAACAAGCGTTGCGCGCAGAGCACAGTGCAGAGCAGCACAAGCAGCGGTCGCTAACCACCAAGCAGCAGCTAGAACAGCAAATCCGCAGCTTACACGGCGGCAGTGATGCGGATCCGCGCTTAGTCGCCTTGTGCGAACAATTGGGCGGCACCTTGCTGGCCGATGTGTACGACGATATAGCGGTAGAAGACGCGCCGTATTATGAGGCGCTGTATGGCCCGGCGCGCAACGGTATTGTCGTGGTCGACCCACAAGCGGCGCTTGACCAGTTGCACGCCCTAGAGTCGTGTCCTGCAGATGTGTACTTAATTCAGGGCAACCCAGATGCCTTCGATGAAGACGTACTGCACGCCACCGAACTGGATAATGCGATTTGGGTGAAAAATGGCGAACGGCAACTGCGCTATTCGCGCTTTTCACCCGAGCCGTTATTTGGTCGCGCCGCCCGTGAGGCCAAAATTGAGCAGCTTAATCTTGAGCTAGAAACGGCCAATAGCGAGTATGCCGACTCGGCGTTTACCCAGCAAAAGCAAAGCCGTTTGTATCATCAGCTCAGTGAATTCGTTAGCGATGGCATGCAACACGCCTTTGGCCCCAACCCAGAAGCCGAGCTTGAACAGCTGGCGGCTCAGCAAACGGCAATAGAGGCCACTTTGGCGAGTACGGCGGCTGAGCTTGCTCAGTGGCAGGCCAAGCGTGAACAATTACGCCAGCAGCAAACGCTGTTGCATCGCTTATTGCCGTTGGCAGACCAACTCGGCGATCAAGATGCAGATGCACGACTAGCCGCGGCTACTGCCGAGCAAGATGCGTTAGTTCAAGCGCGTGACTTTATGGCTCTGCATGGTCAAAAGTTGGGCCGATTGAGCGAGCAAGTACAAGTATTACGCCAAGATCCCGCAGAGTTTGATGCGTTACAGCAACAGGTGGCCGCGGCAGAAGCCGAATTAACCGAGGCGCGAACCCGTACTTATGCCTTAACCCAGCTAGTGGCGCGCTTGCCCCATTTGGCCTATGCCGATGCCGAGCAATTGCTCGATCAAAGCTCAGCCATGAACGACAGCCTAAAAGCCAAGCTGGTGCAGGCCGAAGCTGCACGACGCAAAGCCAGTATTACCCTAGAACAACTGAGTGGCCGGGTGACCGATGCACTGCAGGCGCGTACCGCACTTACCACCGGGCACGATGCTCGCAGCCAAACCTTAAATGAGTTTCAAAGTGAGTTTGCCGCACTGGGCATTACGCTTGCACCCGATATGGAAGCAACGGCATTGGCCGCTAAGCGCGATCGCGAAAACGAGCTCGTGCACACGCGCAGCAAGCGCAGCCAAACCGAGGCCCAGCGTCAAGTAAGCAACCGTGAAATAGAGTCGCTAAGTCAACGACTGAGCAAAGACGGTCAAGGCTACTTTGCGGCGCGTAAGGCGCTGGTGAGCCATAAAGCCAACTGGGCCAAAGTGGTGCGGTTGGCGAGAGACCATGACGTTGAACGGCGTTTAGCGCGCCCCGAATTGGCCTATTTAGAGGCCGACGAGCTACGTTCTATTTCCGATAAAGCATTGGGCGCCCTGCGCATGGCGGTGGCCAATGATGAAGAGCTGCGTGATGCATTACGTCTTAGCGAAGGCCAGCGCAATACCCTACAAAAGGTACAGTTTTATATTCTGGTGTTTAGCCATCTTAAGGCGCGTATTCGCCACGACATTATTCGTGCCGACGACCCGGTAGAAGCGCTAGAAGAAATGGAAGTAGAGCTGGGTCGCTTGGCCGACGAGCTGCAACAGCGAGAAGGCCAGTTGTCACTGTCGTCTCACGAAGTGGCCGCCAAAATAAACACCATTATTCGCCGCGAACAAAACCGTATTCGCCAACTTAACCAAGGCTTGCAGAACATCAGCTTTGGCTTAGTAGGCGGGGTGCGCTTAAACGTGAATATTCGAGATACCTATGCACGGTTGTTGGAAGCATTAAGCGACCAAGAAGGGCGCCATCAGGATTTATTTGGCAGTAAAGAAATCAGCTTTTCTGAAGCTATGGGCAAGTTATTCCAGCGCTTAAACCCGCAGCTTGAACAAGGTGATCGTAGCCCACAGGTACTAGGCCAAGCGTTATTGGATTATCGTAATTATCTTGATTTAGACGTAGAAGTGCAGCGCGGAGCCGACGGGTGGTTGCGTGCCGAAAGTGGTGCACTGTCTACCGGTGAAGCCATTGGTACCGGGCAGGCGATTTTGCTGATGGTGCTGCAAAGCTGGGAAGATGAATCTCGCCATTTGCGCAGTCGCGATGTGCTGCCGTGCCGCTTGTTGTTCTTAGATGAAGCTGCGCGCCTAGATACCCGCTCTATCGCCACCTTGTTTGAGCTGTGCGAGCGCCAAGACATGCAGTTATTAATAGCGGCACCAGAAAATATCAGCCCCGAAAAAGGCACCACCTATAAGCTGATCCGCAAAGTACACGGCAAACAAGAACAAGTACATGTCGTGGGGTTAAGAGGCTTTTCGGGTGAACCTACCGAGTAATTATTAATATTACTTAAACTAAGCATAGCCCCTGCTCCTTATGGTGCAGGGCTTTTTTTATTGTGACCCATCACAATTATCAAGGAGATAAATGGATGAAAACTAATTCACTTATTTTACTAGCGGCAACCACTGCCATCTCATTCAATGTTGCAGCCAAAACTACCCCGGTTAATTCAAGCGAACCAGTTACTGATCAGGTGATTGCCGAGCAAAGAGCAACGCTTGCAGACAATACCAAAAATAAAGGATTTGGCCCTCAGTCACCCCGTAATCTAAATACCATTCAAGGTGAGAATCGAGTGCTGTTTAATGCCGCACCGCCCTATAGCGAAATGAACCTGTGTAATATTCATTTTCATAAAAATGCCGAGCATTTGGGTGGCGAATTTTCTGAATATGCCGGTAATGGTGACGGTAAAGGACATGCTAGTGGCTACCGTTATTCGGGCGCGTTAACCAAAGCCGAGCTGGCGCCGATTGCTGGCGATATCTGTGTCAGCCAGAATGGCAGCCTAAATGCAGGTGACACCATAGAAGTACATTATGTTTATTCAACGGCACAAGTCGCACCGGGGCCAACGCTGGGGGCTTGTTTTAACGAGGCGATTAAAAACCCACAGTTACGAGTAGAAGCACAAGTATATGTGCTGGTTAATGATAGCCAAGCTCAGGACTTTGCTGAATTAACGGACATCAGTCAGCAAAATGGCAAGTTTCAGGTATTGAATCTGCCAGTCAGCACAGGAAAATCGGTGCAATATGCCGGCTCCACCACGGGCCCTAGTTACAATGAAAATGGCTCTCCTTTTCAGGTAAGCTGGGGAGTTCGCCCGCAAGTTGCCAAGGTTAACGTTGCCTCCGTGGGTGAGTGGTGCAACGACAATGTGTTCGAAGAAGATTACGCCCACGGGGTAAGAAACTTGGTGACTAACCCAGACTTGCTTTCACCCATCACGCCATAATCTTGCGGAACCCCTCATAATAGACGCGCATCGCTCCCTTTAATCTAATTCAATGCCAAGGGCTTTAGCGATGCGCGATGATCAGATCCGACAATAAGCTCTGCCAAATTACTGCCCCTGCATGTATAAAGCCCGCCTTATACCAATTACACTAAACAAATGGTCTGATTTTATTTCATGTAAAGGTCGAACAAAGGCTCTACTCCACCGACACGCTGCGGATTAATGACACTCACGGTTTCAGCCTACTGCGAACATTCACTGGATGTTCGATCAGGCCAAAGCCACTCGTCACCGCGAGGCAAGCTCGCCCCATGTGCGCTCAAACACATAACATCCGACCGCCATGGACGGCGGGAGTGCCGAAACGGCAGGAGCATTTTTTGGCCCTGTTATGTGATGGTCGGTGGAGTAGAACCCTTTATCCGCCCCTATACCACGGAGCCGCTTGTGGGTGGGGTTATACCAATCAGGAAAACTAACTGATCAGATTTTTATGTCTTCTGTAGGTCTATTTCAATCGACCAAAAACCATAGCACGGCCTAAAGAGGTCGAATGAATTCGACGTATCTACGCTCAGGATGGCTCCTTGTTTTTTGTAGGGGCGAATTTATTCGCACAATAATGGTGGTACGGCCTAAAAGAGACCAACCTACAAAACTAACGTGAGACCTGGACACCGAACAGAGTATCTACGCTCGGGGAGGGGTGGTATTTCCCATTTTTTGTGCTTTTACTTGGATAAATATTAGCGCTTAAAGCTGACCTTTGGACCTCTAGCGCTCAACTTCAAAACAGATCACATACTTACTTAGATTGGGGTTAGCAGACATAACAGTGCTGAAGGAGAGGTAGCAGAGATCGGCTTCCACGACCGTGACAATGCCAAGGATGGCATTTCCCGAGCCCCCATGGATGGGTTTATGGCGTGTCGTGGGAGCTGATTCTGTTTCCTCTAGTCCAGCTTAAATAGGTTAGACTTTTACTGTAATTGGTATTAGTTCTCTACCTGTGCGAACAATAAGCCCCGCTATTTCTGTGAGTACTAGCTTGCAAAACCGACCCCGCTGAGTTGTGAAATTCCCTTGTAACTGTCATTTTATAGGAGGCAAGCTTGTGGCCTTCGTAAAGGCCACACGTCGTCCTTGATATTTTCAGAGCTTTAAAGCTCTAGAACGGCAATAGTTCGAGGGCAATACATCAAAACAATCGATAGCAGACCTTTGACTCAACTAACTTACGAGAAGTTAACTCATGACTTGGCAACAAACATTAGCAGATCTAGAAACCGGTAAAGTGCGCGCGGCAGAACAAAATAGTAACGGTACTTGGCAAGTCAATACGGCAGTAAAGCGAGCAATTCTAGCGGCATTTGCAGCCGGAGAAAATATCGAGTTTGAGGGCATTTATCGTGGCTTTATTGATAAACATAACCTAGCTGCGCGTGAGTTTACCCTTGCCGATCAGGTGAGAATGGTACCCGGCGGTTCATCGGTTCGTAGTGGTGCGTATGTAGCGCCGGGCGTGATTATTATGCCGCCTGCCTATATCAATATTGGTGCTTTTGTTGATAGCGGCACTATGATCGATAGCCATGCACTGATTGGCTCCTGTGCACAAATCGGCAAGCATGTGCATGTTTCCGCCGCGGTGCAAATTGGTGGTGTGCTGGAACCCATTGGCGCGAGACCGGTCATTATTGAAGATAATGCCTTCTTAGGTGCCGGGGTGATTATTGTTGAAGGCATTGTGGTGAAAAAAGGCGCGGTAATAGCACCAGGAGTGTCATTGTCGGCGTCGGTGCCGGTTTATGACTGTGTTAATCAGGTGATATTGGAAAAAGGTGCCGATATTCCTGAAAATGCCGTAGTAGTGCCAGGTACCCGACCTGTTGCGGGTGCTTGGGCAGAGCAGCAAGGGCTTAACATGGCGTGTGCGTTAATTGTGAAATACCGCGATGCCAGCAGTAATGCCGCTTTAGAGCTTGAATCTGTGCTGCGTTAGGAGCAAAAAATGACTGCAATACAACATTCGACAGCGAGGCCAAGCTGGCTTAGACCTGCGGTACTTGAGCCACTAGCCGAGCACAATGCAGCGCTGCAAAAGAGTGCTGACACCGAGCAAGATGAAGCCGGCTTTTTTCTTTATGATTTAGACTTTCTTGAGCAACACTTGTCGATGCTGATGCGCCAAGACGTGATTAAACTTTGGTTTGCTGTTAAAGCCAACCCATTGTCGCGCGTAATAACCACGTTAGCGCAGCAGGGGTTTAATTTTGATGTTGCGAGTCAGGGCGAGCTCGGCCAAGTATTAGCGCAAGATGTGCCCGCCGAGCGCATTCTGAATACTGGCCCGGCCAAGTCAAAGCGGCAAATGAAAGCCTTTCTTAGTCAAGGTGTGCGCACGTTTGTAGTTGAGAGTTTGAACCAGTTGCAGTGGCTTAACCAAGCCGCGAGTGAATTATCTTGCCAACCGCAAGTGTTGTTACGCGTGCAGTTACAGTGGTCTGAGGGCGAAAAAAATCCTTTAGGTGGTAATGAAGTGACGCCGTTTGGTTTATCTTGCCAAGCGTGGCAGACGGTCAAAGTAAGCGATTTTCCTGCATTAAATATCAATGGCTTACATATTTTCCAATGGGGAAATATGCTCAGCAATACACGCATGTTTGAGCTTTGGTCACAAATGGTCACGCCCTTGTTATCGCTGGCCGAACAACTAGGGATGACGTTAGAGGTATTAGATTTAGGCGGTGGGCTCGGGGTGGATTATCTGCAAACAGGGCAGAGATTAAGCTGGCCAACCATTGTCGCCGACTTAGCAAAAATAAAAGCACAAGCTGGTGTTAGCGAGCTCTGGTTAGAATTAGGCCGTTTTGCCGTCGCTGAAATGGGTTATTACGTGACCTCGGTGGTTGATCGTAAAGAAAATTTTCAACACCAACAATTAGTGCTCGCTGGCGGTATTAATCATTTAATGCGCCCAGCAATCACCGAACAACCTTTTCCTGTGGCGATGCTCAGAGCGTCATCAGCAAAGCCTGATTATTTTGATCTGCATGGCCCACTTTGTACCAGTTTAGATAAATTGGGCACCTTGGCGATAGCCAATGATGTGGACGTTGATGACCAATTAATCTTTGGTTTTGCGGGCGCCTATGGGTTTACTGAAAGCATGCCATTTTTTCTCTGCCATCAAATCGCGGCTGAATATGTCTTGCAGCAGGGTAAAATTGAGCAAATTCGTACCGCCGAGCCCGCTTCATGGTATTTACGCTAACGGGCTCAATAAACACAGGGTGAGACTTAGCTATCGGTTCCCTCAAACATTCTCACCCTGGCATTATTCAGGTGTGCCCTCATCGCTAGCTCTGCGTTTTTGGCATCTTCATCTACGATATATTTCACAATCGCATCATGTTCATCCTGAACTAGAGTGATGCGGTTATTATCTGTAGAGCGCAATGATAACGTTCGGGTGATATTCATACCCTCTTTAATATTCTCACGCAGTGACTTCATGACTGTCGAGTAATACTGATTATTAGACGCCTCGGCAATAGCGAGATGGAATTCAAAATCTTCGTCACTGGCTACGGCTTGGATATTGTTTGCCCCATTGATTTTTTCCGCTGCGCCAATGATGCGGTTAAGCTGAACAGCGGTACGGCGAGTGGCAGCAAGACCTGCGGCGCTGCCTTCTAGGTTGGTGCGAAACTCAAAACACCGTTGAATGTCTGAAATGCTGGATATTTTAGAGAATGAAAGCACGGTTTCATCGGGTCGTTTAACGACAAAGCTACCTGATCCTCTTCGAGACACAATTAAGTTGTCTTCTTTGAGACGCGTTAACGCATCTCGCAATACGGGTCGAGAAACACTGTACTTCTCACAAAGCTTAGCCTCACTAGGTAGCTTCTCAGTCACTGGATACTCGCCATTAATAATGGAAATCAGAATCTTCTGGTAAACCATCGATGAGAGCGTCCCACTAATTTTTGGTTCTTGTATCTGCATCACAATTGCACCCCAAGCATGGTTATTAACGTCATAAAAAAGACAAAATTTTACAACGTTAACTAAGTGTTCAGCCTAACAATAAAATATGACAGAACTTCATAAATTTCACTAGCATTGCTATTCGTACTATAAATTCGAAATAAAGGCTGACTTATCACAAAATTTTAGCATTATGAACGGTTTTTCTGCAAGGTAATATCTCTACAAGCTAATATAATAGAGTGCATAACCTAGTATGAAGCATATGATTATTACAAAAAACAACAAGTACGGTGAGTCGTTGTTTATTTGTTATTTTTCATAGCGTACAGTTTCGCAGTTTTTGGTTTCTGAATACCGATAATACGCATCAGCAAAGAAGCGTATTCTTACCTGACTCACAGCCTTAGGATGGTTTTGGTGGCTGTCTGTCAGGCGTCTTTGCATAAGCGAGCATGACTATCCCACAGACCACAATCATCCCACCTGCAATTTGTATTTCGCCTAAAAATTGATCGAGAATTAGCCAGCCGAATATTAGTCCGGCTACGGGCTCCATGTTCATTACTGGCGCGTTACGTGCAATATCTAGGCGCGTGATAAAGGTGAACAATACTGAGAATGCAGTGCCATATAATACGGCTAAGCTGCCTAGTGCAATCCAGCCAGTAGGAGCGGTGGGCAAGCTCATTCCGCCCGGAACCAGCCCTGCTGCGCCGACTATGGTTGTCGTGGTGAATACTACCGCAAGCGTTAGCATGCTACGTACTAAGCCAGACATGCTGTCCAGTCTGTGATCTGTAATCCACAGGGCACAAGCAAATACGCCTGCGGCAGTGAGGCTAAATAACATACCTTCTATAAAGCTGGCATCAATTTCACCGGGATTGGCGAGACGAGACGGTAAGTCGAGCGCGAGTACCAAGCCAAACAAAATAAGGCCCATCAACAAGCTAGCGCGGCCCGTTGGTCGTGAACCACCTAGAGCCCAGGTAAGCAAAGCCAATAAGATGGGAGCGAGGTTAACCACCAGTAGCGTTAATGCAATGGGAATGCGTGCAACGGCGGAATAGATGCAAAAGCTTTGGATGGCAATTAATAGTCCCATCAACAACTGCCAACCCCAAGCTTGAGGCTTGAACCGAAGTGATTCACGCCGCCAAATGATCAAAGAGAGTAACGCCAGCATGGTCACCCCAGAACGGCTGAGTATGGCGAGCAACAAGCCAGCGTCATGATCAAAAGCAATACGTGCGGCCACATGGTTGCCGGCGAAAGAGCAAGCTAGCAGGGCGAGCACCAGAACGGCGATATGACGGGGTAATAGGGCAGACGAACTCATGACAGCAGTTTCCGTTTTAGGTGGCTTTACTCGCACGTAGTACTGGTGGCTTATAACCTAAATAAACACAAAGAAGTAGATTATTAAGCATTAGGCGAATATATATGCACAAAGTTAGTCCTAACAAATTATTCAATAGTATGTAAGGTAAGTCGGTGGAATATAAACATTATTTGAATTTAGTCGCGTAGATATTTATAGCAGATTTCGTTAATCAATACGATAACCTAACGAGCGCTATCTATTTTCTCTTTGTTTATTTTTATAGAGAGTTAATTCGACAGCGCTATCGTCAGGTTATGTATATCTTTATTATTTACTAGTTTGTGCAGCACCTTTTTACTGCAGTGTTTTAGCGGCTTTCCATATACGATTGATATTCAGCCTGCGCTTGCTCGTTAGGTGGATAAAGACCAATGACTGGTGTACCCATACGGACTTTTTCAAGTACGTAATCTTCAAACGCTTCCATTTTCACTGCTTCTTCAGCGATTTCTTCTGCAATGTCGAGCGGTATGACGATGATCCCGTCGTTGTCGCCGACTAGTACGTCACCCGGAAATACAGCGACGCCACCGCAACCAATGGGTACTTGAATATCAACGCCATGGTGTTTGGTCAGGTTGGTTGGTGCGCTAGCTTTTGCGCTAAAAACCGGCATCTTCATCGTCGCGGCATGCTCTGAGTCACGAATGCCAGCATCAGATACAAAACCTGCGCAATTACGGTACTCGAGGCGGCTAAGCAAGATACTGCCAGCACTGGCCGCTGAAGCGTCCTGACGGCAGTCAGAGACTAAAATCATGCCTTCAGGAACTGTCTCTACGGCAAGGCGCTGAGGATGCTGAGGATCTCTGAAGGCGGCTACCGTGTCGATGTCTTCACGTGCAGGAATGTAACGTAGGGTGAATGCTTGGCCTACCATTTTTACGGTGCCGTTATTCATCTTGCTCACACCTTGGATGTAGGTGTTACGCAAGCCACGCTTGAACAAAATGGTGTGCAGTGACGCGGTAGATGCGCGCATCAGGCCTGCTTTAGCCGTGCTGGATAAGGTCTTAGTTGGGGTGTTCTCAAGTGTACTCATGTCAGTTTCTCTTTATGGATGTTGGAGTGTACGAACAGACTATAGGTGTCTTCACTTAACAAATCAAACAAATATTTACATCTTTATTTTGGTGGTGAAAAATAATCACCACCTTACCTATCTTGTTGTTATTATAGGGTTAATGTTCTGTTTTTTGTTATGGATGCAGCTAGTTGATACGGATTTAAGCAGATTATTTATGACTGAAAATTACATTGTGTAATTAGTTGTCTTTTTCTGCGGTGTTTATCTACGCGATCATGACGTTGGGTCATTTCAGTTTTTTGCTGCGGTATCACAGGCTGGGCTCAATGAGTGAGATCCCAGCCTGTGAATTGAGCGGCGTTACTCGCGTATACCGTTTAACAGGCGCGAGATAGCTAACGGGTTATCGTCTCTGAGAGCCTCCGGCAATAGTACTTGCGGAAGGTCTTGGTAGCACACCGGGCGTAGGAAGCGGTAAATAGCCGCGGTTCCGACGGAAGTGCTGCGGCTATTCGAGGTCGCGGGCCAAGGGCCGCCGTGAACCATCGCTTGGCATACTTCAACACCCGTGGGCCAGGTATTGGCGAGAATTCTGCCGGCCTTGCGCTCTAGGGTGGGTAACAGCCCTTTAACGGCGGCGTGGTCGGTTTCATCCATGTGTAACGTGGCGGTCAACTGGCCTTCAAGGTGCTCCAGTACTTCTTGTAGCTGGGTCATATCCGAGCATTCGATAATCAGCGAGCAGGAGCCGAACACTTCGGCGTGTAATCTTTCATCGTTGATAAAATCTGCCGCACTGGCCAAAAACAGCGTGCTATGGCATGGGCTTTTTGACTCGGTAGGGAGGTTGCTAGCAGCAATCTCGCTAACTTTTCCACTGTCACGCAATTGCTTAAGCCCCGCGCTGTAAGCTGCGTAAATACCTGGTGTTAGCATGGTTTGTGGCGCACTGCTACCAACAGCATCAGCCGCAGCCGCCATGAAGCGACCCAGCGCCTCACCTTTTATAGCCAAGATCAACCCCGGGTTGGTGCAAAACTGTCCTGCGCCCATGTTGAGTGATGCAATAAAGGCGTGCCCCAGAGCGTCAGCTCGAGATTCCAATGCCGCCGGCATGAGAACCACAGGATTTATGCTACTCATTTCGGCATAAACTGGGATGGGTTGTGGGCGATTATTCGCGGTGTGCATCAAGGCGGTGCCGCCGCTACGAGAGCCGGTAAAGCCAACAGCCTGAATACGAGGATCGGTAATTAGTGCTTGGCCCAGATCGTTACCCGCGCCATACAGTAATGAAAAGACGCCATCGGGTAGTTCACAAATAGCCACCGCTTTTTGCACCGCACGACCTACCAGCTCGGAAGTGCCGGGGTGAGCTGAATGAGCTTTAACAATGACCGGACAACCGGCAGCGAGTGCCGAGGCGGTATCACCACCGGCAACTGAGAAAGCTAGGGGAAAGTTGCTGGCGCCAAAGACTGCCACTGGGCCCAACGCTATTTGTCGTTGACGCAGATCGCCACGAGGTAGGGGGCTGCGATCAGGGAGCGCAGGATCAATGCGAACGTCTAGCCACTCGCCGGCACGAATAACGTTAGAGAAAAGCCGTAATTGACCACAAGTCCGGCCACGCTCACCTTCTAGCCTTGCACGAGGCAGACCGGTTTCAAGCATGGCGCGTTCGATCAGAACGTCTCCAAGCGCTTCAATTTCCGTTGCAATTGTCTCTAGGAAATTTGCTCGGGCAGCCAATGTCGTCTCGCGAAAACTGTCAAATGCCGACCATGCTAATTGACAGGCCTGATCAACTTCGCTCATAGCGCCACTGCCATAGCCCGGCTCTATGCGTTGGCCGGTAGCAGGGTTAACGGCGTAAATCGGCTTACCGGTCGCTGCGACAGATTGTTGACCAATAAGCTGGTGTCCTTGGAGATCCATAAAAAATACCCTAAAGAAAGATGAAGAAGGCGCCCCTGCCTAACTCACAAGGGCGTGACCACGCGCTGCATCATTAATAGCTGCACTATCAATAGATAGCAGCGATTACGGACACATCTGTCCGCCGTTAACGTCAATCACTTGACCGGTGATGTAGCCGCTAGCCTGATGTGAAGCCAAAAATAGGTACGTAGGTGCACACTCTTCGGATGTACCGAAGCGGGCCATAGGGATTGAATTGCGGATTTTTTCTTTTAACTCGACGCTTTTGTCGTCATGGAATGCGGTGTCGATGGTACCGGGTGCAACAACGTTGAAGCGGATATTGCTGGCGGTGAACTCTTTCACCCAATTACGATGCAAGTTGTGGATAATCGCTTTAGAGCCACCATACAAGCATGCGCCGAGGCCACCACCTTCACGGCCCGCAATGGAGCCTGTGCTTATCACCGCCGCAGTGTTACCACTTTTAGCAGCAGAGGCTTTTAGGTGAGGGATGGCATACTTGGTCGTCATAACCACCGAGCGAATATTCAGGTCAAAAACCAAGTCATAAGCCGCGTCATCGAGACTTTCAAGGCCTGCACGTATGCCTAAGCCGCCAGCATTATTGACTAATACATCCAGTGCGCCGAACTGTTCTACAAATTCGCTAACCAGTGCTGCGCATTCCTCACTCCGGCTGAGATCGTGCTTAAAGTAGGCGAAGCTAGCGCCGAGGCTTTCAAGTTGAGCAATCGCCTGCTCTGCATCAGCATCCAAAATATGACTATTAATACCAACCACCGCACCTTGCTTAGCGAACTCCAGAGCGGCCGCCAAACCGATACCTTTAGTTGAGCCGGTAACCAGAACTTTCTTATTTTTCAGATCGTTAAACATATCAATTCCTTGGGTTTTAGAATGAGCTTCACATGATGAGTGCAGCGAGTGCTCAGTTGCTGCGGGTGTTAGACGTTCACAATATAGCGCAGGGGAAACTAGGTGGCAAACAAATAATTACAACTAATGTGGCGTCAGTATCATTCTGTTTAGGGTGGCACTGTGATGAGATAAATTGATTACAAAAAATCACTTAACATGGTTTTTGGTAATAAAGGGATGAAATTCAATGGTTTGCTGTTTACTTGTGAGTGTTGGTTTCACTTTGCGTTATCATTATTTGAGTTTTTAAAGCGATTTTCTGTGACATTTGATTAATAAATAAAATACATAGTTGTAAATACTTGCAAAATCTTTGTGTCGCGTTGATACTGCTTTAGGCGAGTCGGGGTCTTTGAGGTAGTACAGCCGACATTCGCTCTGCATGGGGATTCACACCACATTTTTTTGCGGTATAGATGAACCCAAAACCTGCTTAACCCTATAAAATTAATGAGGTTTTTAATGTATAAATTATCTAATGTTCTCTGCGCCACCGTACTCACTGTTGCTGCTGGTAGTGCTTACGGTGCCGCTGATTATCCATCTAAGCCTATTACTTTAATTGTGCCTTGGTCTGCTGGAGGTGGCTCAGATGCTGTAGGACGCCAATTGGCCATGGGACTCCAAGAAGAGCTTGGTCAGCCGGTCAATGTTGTTAACAAAACGGGTGGTGCAGGCGTCATTGGGCACATGACCATGAAGAGAGCGAGACCCGATGGTTACACTCTAGGATTGGGCACTGCCGAAATCGCTACCTATAAGAACATAGGTACGGCGGATATTTCATACACCGACTTCACGCCTATTGCTTTGCTTAACGTTGATTACGCAAGCTTTACTGTAAATGCAGACTCGCCGTGGAAAAATCTAAGCGATGCATTGGCCGATATCAAAGCAAAACCGAATACCTTTACCGTCTCGGGTTCTGCTCCGGGCGCCGCCTATCACCTGTCGTTTGCCGGTTTTATTGATCAGCAGGGTATCGATCCCCAAACTATCAACTTAGTACCAAGCGAAGGTGCCGCTCCTGGTTTACAAGAGCTTGCAGCTAATGGCGTTGATATTGTTTTCAATTCACTGCCAGAAACAGAGTCTATGAGCAAATCAGGCCGCATCCGTACACTCGCGGTACTGTCGAATGATCGATTGAGTACATTCCCAGAGGTACCTTCTGCAAAAGAAGTGACCGGTGATGAATGGACTCAAGGCTCATGGCGTGGTTTGGTTGGCCCTGCTAATTTGCCAGAGGATGTGACCACACGTTTAGCAATAGCTGCGGATAAGGTTTTCCACTCTGAAATGTTTCAATCCTTTATGGTCGGCCGTGGATTTGGTCCTGTATGGGCTGATGCCGCCGGGTTTGAGGCTTATATGAAGGAACAAGATGAAAAGAACGCAGTAACGATTAAAAAGCTTGGTCTGGCCAACTAAGCCTAAACAACTCAGAGGACGGTCGTATGCGCAGTAATGACAAAATCACAGGATTAGTGACAGTACTATTTGGGGTGTTGGTAATAACGAACTCCAGAGGTCTGGTTAATTTACCGCAGCAGGAGTATGGGGCAGGGACCTTCCCTGTCGTAATAGGGGGACTATTAATCGCGTTTGGTGGGCTGTTGGTTGTGCGAGGGTTGCGTAGTAACGCCCCTTGGATGGTATGGGCTAACGAAGTCCCTATTAAACGTTTTTACTTAACCTTGTTGGCAGTAGTTACGGCAATCATTGCCTATATATTACTGACGCCAATACTTGGTTTCCCTGTAGTTGCCGCGGTGCTGCTGAGCCTGTTGCTATATTTCTTTTATCGTCCAAGTTGGACGGTATCCATTGTTACTGCTGTAGTTTCTACTGCTGTTATCTGGGTTGTTTTTGGTCGCCTTTTACAGGTGCCACTTGAACTGGGTATCTTGGAAAAGGTGATTTACTAATGGATAGTTTCCTAGCTGCTACCTCTATGGTGTTCACGTGGGAGGTGATGTTTATCATTCTCGCGGCCTCAATTTTCGGGCTCTTTATGGGAGCTATTCCCGGGCTCACGGCCACCATGGCAACTGCGTTATTAGTGCCGGTTACCTTCTTTATGGAGCCTTTGCCAGCAATTGCTGCGATAGTTTCAGCCACTGCGATGGCCATAGTGGCGGGAGATTTACCCGGTGCGCTGCTCCGCATGCCAGGCACACCTGCATCGGCAGTGTATACCGACGAAGCCTATCTTATGGGTAAGCAAGGTAAGGTGGGTGTGGCGCTGGGCCTTAATGTTACTTGCTCCATGATTGGTGGTGTGATCGGCGTTATATGCTTGGCTACACTTGCTCCGCTAATTGCTGATTTTGCAATTCAATTTACCAGTGATGAGTACTTCTGGCTCGCGTTACTAGGGTTGTCTTGTGCCATTTTGGTGTCGGGCGGTGACCCACTAAAAGGTGCGATATCGATGTTTGCCGGTTTAGCTATCTCAATGGTGGGCATGGATAGCGTTTCAGGCCAAACTCGTTTCACGTTGGGTAATTATGACTTACTCGCGGGTATTTCTATTTTGCCGGTACTGATTGGCTTGTTTGCCATTTCAGAGCTGATCCGACGCATGCCGGAAAGTAAAAGCGCACGCCCGCAAGTGCAAACACAGGTCAAAAAACCATTCACAGGTGTAGGTTCGCTCATTTGGAAGTACAAATTTGGTGTTGCCCGAAGCGGGGTGCTGGGCACCTTGATTGGCGCACTGCCAGGTGCTGGGGCTGACATTGCTTCATGGATTAGCTACGCCATTGCGCGCAAGTTTTCGCGTACGCCTGAAAAATTTGGCACCGGTCATCCTGAAGGGCTGATCTCGGCAAGCTCCGCCAATAACGCCTCATTATCTGGCGCTTATATTCCCGCGCTGGTGTTTGGTATTCCGGGTGATACTGTTACCGCAATTATTATTGGTGTGTTGATGACGAAAGGCATCACCCCGGGGCCCGATGTGTTTGTTAATGAAGCGCCGCTGGTTAATGCTATCTTCATGGTCTTCATCGTTGCTAATCTGTTACTTCTTCCGCTCGGCTTTTTAGCAATAAAAGGTGCACGACATATACTTTCCATACCCTCTGGTGTGCTGTTTCCGCTGATACTGATTTTTTGCATGGTGGGTGCATTTGCCGCCAATAACTCGATGTTCGATATCTGGATTATGCTGGCATTTGGCTTACTTGGTTTTGTCATGTCGGAGAATAACTTTCCAGTCGGCCCTTTAATTCTTGCGATAATCCTTGGGCCTATAATCGAGAGCAACTTCATGCGCTCAATTATTAAGGCAAATGGAGATTTAACGGCCTTTGTTGAACGGCCCATTGCAACTGTGCTCGCCGTAGCTGCCGTTCTAGTTTGGGGAATGATTATGGTTAATGGTATTGCAGCCAGCCGTCGTAAAACTAATCTGTCATTTAGTTAAGCGGCAACGAGAGTCGGTGGGTATTTGTGATGTAATATCATTAAAAAACGATCGGTAGCCATCTCAAAAATTACGCCAGTAAATAATACAGGCGTAATTTTTTTGTTAGCTGCCTATATCTTTTCTTAGTGATACAAGGTTACTTAATATATAAGAGTTTACACACCGTTCTCTATCTCATTACGCTGCAGGGTCGAGCCAAATTCCCGTGGGCTACACACCACTATCAGCAGTATTAAGACCGCCACCACGGCCAACCCAACATAAAGACCGTGTATCGCCTCAAATACGCTATGACGCAGGTAAATGGTAATATCATCGGCTAAATGTGGCTGCTGCAGCTTCGTTACCACCTCATCAATATTATTCGGCAAACGCTGCTGCAATGCAGCGGGAGCCTCGCTTAGTTGCCTAATTAGGCTGCCATTAAATAGTGTGCCAAACAACGCTATGCCTAAGCTTTGGCCTAAGAACCGCGAAAACATATTGGCACCGGTGACCACACCCCGTTGGTGCCAATCGACAGATGCTTGTGCGCCTACTAACAACGGCGTAGACAACAAGCCAAAGCCTGCTCCTAAGAGTATTTGGTCTAGCACAATAGCCCAAATAGACACCTGATAAGGCAATGCTAAAAAACCGACTGTGGCGATAAGGATAAACAGGCAGCCAATAAAAGCGGTATTGCGATAACCCATGCGCAAGTACAGTTTGACCGACAGGGTAGAAGCAGTGGGCCAGCCGATACTGATGGCAGCCAGCACCAAACCGGCGCTAATAGCATTTAAACCGTATACCGATTGGGCAAATGTGGGGAGGTAAGCCGTGGGCACCATCAGAATAAACCCCATGCCAATCATGGCAAGGTTGGCTCCCGCCAGTGCCGGGTTGCGCCACAACCAAAGGGGCATAATGGGCTCTGCTGCACGGGTTTGAGTCCATACGGCAAACGCTAGCAATAGGGCAGATACGACAAAGGCGCTGATGCTGGCCACCGATAACCAAGGCCAGGCGGTGCCGCCTTGCATCAGCGCAAAAATGAGGCTGCCCACACCGGCTAAAATACTGGCAGAGCCTAAATAGTCAATTTGGTGGCGTTTGCGCACCACATTTTCATGTAAGAACAGCACCAATAAGGTAATGGCTAATAAACCGATCGGAATGTTGACTAAAAAAATCCAATGCCAAGTCAGATACTCAACAAAAGTCCCCCCTAACATGGGGCCAGAAATTGCCGCTATGCCCCACACACTTGAGAGATACCCCTGTACTCGGCCACGCTCTTCTAGGCTGTATAAATCCCCCGCCAAGGTGTTTACTGTCGCCATAATGGCGCCTGCACCTAAGCCTTGAATACCGCGAAATACGATGAGGCTGGGCATATTCCATGCCGCGGCACAGGCCATCGAGCCCAGTAAAAACAGGCTGCTACCAAAGATTAATACTGGTTTGCGACCGTATAAATCGGCGAGTTTGCCATATATTGGAATAGTGACGGTTTGGGTTAATAGGTAAATAGAGAATACCCAAGTGAATAACGAGAAATCGCCCAAATCTGCCACTATTTGCGGGACGGCAGTCGACACTATGGTGACATCGATGGCGGCAAGCATCATAAACAACATAAGTGCGGTTAATATCCAAGGCCGATGCGGGCTTGGTGTGTGTATCTGGGTCACTTACGCTCCTATAAGATGGCAATAAGATAGCCAACTAACTTAGTGAAAAATTCAATAAATAATCACGCATAACTGATATGGATTATGTGGCTAGCTTACCTTTATCGTCACCTTCGCGGGAATGACGACAGAACCACACCTGTTATGCCGTTCTACTTATACCCATTAGTAAAGCAATGGCAATAGCCAAACAATAGTAGTGCGCAAGAAGGTGATAATGACGCTGTTTCATTGATTACAGATGCATAACTAACTGATTCGGCTTATGACTGAGCATTATTCATAAAAAAGGCCGAGCAGTTGCTCGGCCTTTTTGTTACCTAACGAAGATCACTAGTCATTATCGTTAGGGGCGTCATTAGCAACCGCAGATTTACTATCAGCGGCAACGACATTTTCGCCAGACTTAGCATGACCACCGGGGTGACCATTAACATCAAAGTCTTGCTCCATGACTCGCAAGTTGGCGGAAGGGGCTTGACCTTCTTTGCCTACTCCAAAGTACACCGTGCTGTGCGGAAACGGAATTTCGATACCGGCATTATCAAAGTGCAACTTAACCAGACGGTTATAGGCACGACCTACCGCCCACTGCATACCTGGCGTGGTTTTTATCCGTACCCGAATAATAACCGAGCTATCAGCCAAGGCAATTACACCCGCTACTTCTAAGGGCGCCAATATTTCGCGCTTGTTATCTTCGCTAACGGCTAGCTCGTCAAAGGCATTTTGCAGCTGTGCGATAGCATCATCGATATTTTCGCGATAGGCCACACGATATTCACCCACATGGAAGGCGAACTCGCGCATATAGTTAGACACCGTATCCACACTAGAAAAAGGAATAATGTGGTAAGTGCCGCTCAAGTCACGAATACCCACCGAGCGAATACTGAGCTTTTCTGCGGTGCCGGTAATACCCGCCAAAGTCACTACGTCACCGGTGTTCATGGCGTTTTCTATTTGAATAAACACCCCGGTAATAATGTCTTGCACCAGCTTCTGTGCACCAAAACCAATCGCTAAGCCCAAGACACCGGCACCGGCGATCAGTGGGCCGATATTAATGCCAATTTCTGACAAGGCGATCATAATGGTAAGCGTTGCTAATGCGATGGCAACGGCATTACGAAATAACAGCAATAAGGTTTGCGCGCGGGCAGAAGGCTGACCGTTGCCGGTTTCCGGGTTCAGTTTATGCTCGATAAGGCTGGCCAACACCACCCACACCATGGCAGCTACGGCGAGAATAATGGCTACGCCAATGATCTTAGCCATCAGCTTGCCGCCTGCTTCAGACTCGTACCAGGCATTTAAATCGACGATGTACCAAGCATTGAATATCAGCAACACGGCCATGCTGACAATCAGCACCCGCAAAAAACGTAGCGCCGCAGGAATATAGCTATTTAGGCGTGGCTCGAGCAAAGGCAGTTTGCGGCGCAATTCGTCCGACAAGGTAATGCGTCGACCTATGGTCTGGCTGAGTAAGCTAGACAATAAAATCCCCACCACCACAAGCCCTAAGGTTTTAAGCGTGGCATACAGCACAAAGGGTAGGGCTTCGGCTGGGCTGAGTAACGTGAGTACCAACACCACGGTAAAATAGGCTAGGCCGAGCAAGTGCCAAGTACGAGATAACAGTATCAGGCTAAATTGACCGGCAGCAAGGGTGCTTTTCTCGGCTCTAGCTCGAATGGCATGGCGCAGACGGGTGCGGTTTTTCAGAATGACGGTTACCGCATAAAAGTAAGCGATAAACATAATCAGCGTATTTACGCCTTGGCCTAGGGTGGACGAAATATTAATGTTGATTAAAGGCTCTACCACCATCACACCATAGCCGACCATGCCGATTAGCAACGCCAGCCAACGATTCCAGTAAGCGGCTTCTGAAGAGTCAATCGGCAGCAGGCGTAACCCTTCGTAACGCGAAGAAAACAGCACTCGCAGACCGGCTTTTAATAATTCTATAACTACAAAGGCGTTAAGAAACAGCGAGGCTTGAGTCGTGAGCTCGCCGGTTTCTCCGACCAGAAAAGTGGCCACCAAGTTACCGCCCACATAGGCAATGCCTACGGCCAGCACATCGACCAAACAGGCCAACGCCACACACACCACTAAACGCAATACCGGAGTTTTTCCCTCACCGTGGCGCGACCAATGACTAAAGCGAGCAAAAATAGGGCTTGCCAGCCGGCGCAGCAGCCAAAACAGCACCGCGGTTGCCAAGACTACTAACCCCAGATTAATGGCGGCATTCATAAAGGTGGCGCTATTAAAAGCGGCATTATCGTCGGCCACATTACCGGTGAATAAGTTACCCGTTACCTCAACCAAATTGTTGAACTGATCGCTGAGGCCTCCGGCTATTTCGCTGGTAGTTTCTGCCAGTTGGCTGGGCAAAGAAGGTTCTGCCGCGTCGGTGGCGTTCTCAGCAGCTTGCGCGGCTGAGGGGGCCTGTTGTGCGGCCAGACTGCGCAGCTCTTTAATCAGCTGTTGGCGTGATTGTTCATTTTCTAGCACCTCGGCTAAGGCGTCGTAAGAGGGGGCCGAAGTGGGTTCTTGGCTTTGGGCCTGCGCCATACTCATTATGGGAGCACAGAGCAGCCACAGTGTGAGTAGGGTGAGTCTTTTAAGTCGGGTCACCATTTGTCTCCGGTTGGCTGTCAGTATATTGGCTCTGTAAACTTGAATTTTTTCATTTTGTTGTTCGCATAACCATTTTATCGTGAATAAACAATGCGATTGGTCAGGATAACATAACCGGAATAGTGATGTTAATGGTCGATTCCCCGCACGACAGCGGCATAACGATGGCGTAACGACGGTAAGGCGCTGCCAGTACACTTATCTGGTGAAGGCAGTTAATCGAGTGCTAAGCCGATGATGACATTGAGCTCTGAACAATATTTATACAAATTCATTTGCGGCGTCACTAGTCAGATACTAAATTTTATTAACCATTAGCTAACAATTGTTGTTCGTGCTGCAAGGCTACCTTCAAATGACGTAACGGTTTATTCGGTATCCACTGTGATCACGTTTGAAGCCATTAGCGTCATACCTGCCCAGGAGATCACCGAATATGGAACTAACTCGAGGCATAAGCAGAAGAGCGGTACTTTCATGGATCGGCAAAACAGCCGGTGCCGCCGCCATGTACCAAGCCATGACTACGTTGGGGTTTGCCAGCGAGTCTACGTTTGACAAAGATCACTATGAGTTGAGTGGCGCGCCCACCGGTTCAACCGTCTTGGTATTGGGCGCGGGCCTTGCTGGCATGACAGCAGCATTCGAACTGCAGAAGGCGGGCTATAAGGTTAAAATTCTCGAGTACAACGAGAAAGCTGGTGGGCGCTGCTGGACCATTCGAGGTGGCGACAAATACACTGAACTGGGCGGGGCAACCCAAGAATGTAAATTCGACGAAGGGTTGTATATCAACCCAGGCCCGTGGCGCATTCCCTATCATCACCATGCGGTTTTACACTACTGTAAACAGTTTGATGTAAAGCTGGAAGTGTTTAATCAAATCAACCATAACGCCTACGTGCATAGCACCAAGGCCTTTGACGGCAAACCCAAACGCTACCGCGAAGTTTACGCAGACTTTCAGGGGCATATTGCCGAACTGCTGGCTAAGTGTGTGAACCAGAAAGGTTTGGATGAAGCCATGACCCGCGAAGAAACTGAGCGCTTGTTATTGGTGATGCGGGAGTGGGGCGCGCTTAACGGCGACGATAAATACGTTAAGTCTATAGAAGCGAGCCTGACGCGCGGCTTCGATATCGAGCCCGGCGGTGGTTTAATGCCAAAAGAACAGTACTCCCAGCCGATGGATCGCGGCGAGCTGTTTAACTCCAGCCTGTGGAAGCATTTAAGTACAGGTAACTTGTTTGAATATCAAAGCACTATTTTCCAGCCCATTGGTGGCATGGACATGATTGCTAAGGGTTTTGAAAAAGAGGTCGGTAATCTTATTCGCTACAGCAGCAAGGTCACCAAGATCCATCAAGACGATAAAGGCGTGACCGTCAGCTATGTAGATAGCAAAAATCCGGGTGACACCATGACCGAATCTGCCGATTGGTGTGTGTGCACCATTCCGCTGTCTATTTTGGGCCAGATCCCTGCCAACTTCAGTAGCAAATTGACCAGTGCCATTCGTGCCGTCCCTTACGATACCGGCGTAAAAGTGGGGCTGCAGTTCAAACGCCGCTTCTGGGAAGAAGACGATCACATTTATGGCGGTATTACCTATACCGATATGCCAATAGAAATGATCAGCTACCCCAGCACCGACTATCACTCGTCGGGTAAAGGGGTGCTACTGGCAGGCTATCTATGGGATGAAAACGCCTATGAGTTTACCTCCATGTCACCCGAAATGCGGATAAAAAAGACACTGGAGTATGGTGCTAAAATACACCCGCAATATCTGGATGAATTCGATAATGGCATCGCGGTGGCCTGGCACCGAGTGCCTTGGACCAACGGGTGTTATGGTCTTTGGACTCCAGAAAGCCGTAAAGAGCATTACCAGAACTTGTGTGAGATAGATAATCGAGTGGTATTGGCCGGCGAGCACGCCTCTTATATTCCGGCCTGGATGGAAGGCGCTATTTTGTCTTCTTTAGATGCGATCAAGCGCTTGCATGAGTACGCCGTTGCTGAGAAAAAGCAAAAAGCCTAAAGGAGTCAAAAATGAACAAGCTAACCATCTCTGCTCTTATACTCGGCATGAGCTCGCTAACCTCTTTGCCAGTGCTAGCCGGTACGCCGACCGTGTCTGAAAGTGGCAGTTTCGAGCAAAAAACAGGTGAAAAGCTGTTTAATAGCATCTGTCAGGGCTGCCACATGGAGGGCGGTAAAGGAGCTAGCACGGGCGCCGGTTTTTATCCCGTTCTTGCCAATAACGCCAAGCTGTCGGCGGCCGGCTACCCCATTTATGTGCTACTCAATGGCTTGGGTGGCATGCCCAACTTCAAGGATTATCTGAGTGATGAGCAAATAGTTGAAGTGGTCAACTATATTCGTACCAATTTTGGTAATGATTACCAAGAAAAAACGACCCTTGCAGAAGTTAAAGCAATGAGTAATCGTTAACTACACTAACTGCTCCCTCGGCCTTGCCGGGGGGCTCTATTGAAGGAGTAATAAATGAAAGCATTTCTATCTGGTATTGCAACCGCCGTGCTGCTTACCGGTGCATCGGCAACTGCCTATGCTGCCGACGACGGGGTAATTCGTCATAAATTACCTGATTCAGACTTTCCTATTTCCCTTGCCGTTGAAGTGCCTGCCAACAGAACCCAAGTACACATGAGCGGTCAGGTGCCCAGTGTGATCCATGCTGACGCCGAGGCCAACACGGTTGCCGCTTATGGCACCATGGAAGAGCAAGCGACTTCGGTACTGCAAGCCATTGAAAAAAATCTGAAATCGCTTAACCTGACCATGGCTGATGTGTATCGCATGCAGGTGTTTTTGGTTGCCGAAGACGGAAAAGTAGACTTTTCTGGCTTCATGAAGGGTTACACCAAGTTCTTTGGCACCACAGAACAGCCTAATCTGCCGGTGCGTTCGGCAGTAGAAGTGGCCGCCTTGGCCGTCCCCGGCTGGCTGATTGAAATTGAAGTGTCTGCCACCCGCCCACAATAATACCAATCTGGAAAACTAACTGATCTATTTTTGTTTGTATAAAAGCCGAACAAAAAGTCAACTCCACCGACCCGCTGCGGATTAATGACACTCACGGCTTTAGCCTACTGCAAACATTCACTGGATGTTTGCAGTAGGCTAAGCCACTCGTCACGGCGAGACAAGCTCGCCCCCTGTACGCTCAAACACATAACATCCCTGTTATGTGATTCCCTTTATCCTCGCGAAGGCGGGGGTCCAGTGCCTTTGCAGGAAAAGCGCAGGCTGACAAATCTGCGCCACAAGCCTTGGATTCCCGTCCCCGCCTACGCGATGATGATGTACCTTGAGGGGGTAAGACCTTGTCGCCCCTATGATGGTGCACTTGTGTTTGGCTCTTACCCATAAAGATCACTTTCAGATCTGATCTCTATTTTTCCGTGCTTCTCATAAATAAAGAGGCGTTTCTTCCGTGGCAAAAAGGTCTGTAGCTTTTAAGGAGTAAGCTGGCCGAGAATTCCACAGGAGGGCGTGATTACTTAGTAGAAGAAACCACATTGTTTGCACGCTATTAGTTAGCCCGATGTAATGCTTGCGAGACTTAGATGAACGTCCAAGCTAATATTCTGGTAATTTTATTTCCCTGCTTCATTTCTATTTCCCGTATATCGACGGCACCTAGCTTACGAATCAACTTTTTTGCAGGCTTCACATTGTCAGTTTTCGAAACCAGACTGGTAAACCAGCGGCATTGAGTTGAAAAAACGTGGCTTTCTTTTATTAATTTTTTTAGAAACATTTGTTCGCCACCCTTACACCAAAGCTCTGCGTCTAGACCACCAAAGTTTAGAGTGGGCGCTGTGGGGTTGGATGTTTGCTCACCGCGATGACGAGCAAGGTTATTGAGTTTAAGCATGCTGCCTTTAAGTGCTTCATCTGCTGAAGCATGAAAGGGTGGGTTACACACGCTGACATCAAAGAATTCTCCCGCTTGAATGATACCCTCAAAAATATGATGTTTATCCTTTTGCGTACGCAGCGTGAAGCTGCCGTTTAGCTGGGGATTATTAGCGATAATTGAGGCCACGTTCTCCAGCGACTGAGTATTAATATCACTACCCACACAATGCCAACCGTAGAGTTGGCAGGCCAACAGCGGGTATATGCCATTTGCCCCCGTACCTATATCGAGTAAAGTTATTTTGGGCTGGGTATTAACCAGACTCGTAGTGGGCTCGCCAACCCCAAGCAACTCAGCTATGTAATGGATGTAGTCGGCTCTGCCTGGGATGGGCGGACAAAGAGCACCTTCTGGAATACTCCAATCGACAATATTGTAGTGTCGCTTTAATAGCGCGGCATTTAATGCTTTTACTGCCAGTGGATCTGCGAATGCTATGGAAAGGTTACCGTGAGCGTTTGTTTTCACATAGAGGGCTAGTGGCGGATAACTTTTTTTGAGCGCGGGAAAATCATAGCCTTGCTGGTGTAGATTTCTCGGGTGCAAGCCTTTGCTGTCAGGCTTGGTTTGGTTGTTTTTACTTCGATGGAGTGTGCTCACAGTGATATGCCCGAGATTTAGAATGCAAAAGGGGAGTGGGTATTGGTAAGGCGTGATTATAACCTTAATCTATGAATTCGGAAAAAACTAAGTAAGACACCCAAGCTAGATGATTGTCTTCCTGCATATAGCGCTCAAGCTCGGCACTTTTTGCCGCTTGTGCCGGTCATCTTTAACAGGGCTCTTGAATACCGAGACAGCCTTAGGGACATTGGTCCTGTATGAACCGGATATCATAGAGGTAAATACCATGAACAGTTTTTTTCTTTCCTCACTGTTACGCGCCAGTGTCTGTACCTTGGCATTGGTCTTGCCTTATACCATTCAGGCCGCAGAGCCGATGGTCATCGAGTTAACCCAGACGGGCTGCCAGTTTATTGAGAGCGAGAACGGACTGGATCACGGTTATGTCACCCACGCCAAGGCGGATTGTGATCGCATTAACGCCGAGACCTCCTCTGAACGGCTGGCACAGGCTCGCACTCTGGAGCTAGAACCCGGTCGTTATATCTTCAGGGTAACCAACAGAGATGTGCCCTATGAACTGGGTTTTTGGCTGCGGGGAGCAGGCCTGCTAGATCGGGCACTGTTGCCCAGCGTCTCCGGCGGCGGCTTAGTTACTGGAGCTAGCCAGGATTATGAAATTGAGCTGGAAGCCGGCGAATACCTTTATTCCTGCCCGCTGAATACCACCCCCGACTACTATTTGACGGTGTCGGACTAATCGATGGCCATAGGGCAAGGCGGACGCTGTTATGTGTATCGAGCACTATTTTGGTTAATCCGTTGAGCATTGCCGGGGTTGGGTAGAACAGCGATTATTGTTGTTAACTCAGGTATTTGTTTTACAAAATAGATCTACTAGACTTATCGAGCGAAAGGCATCAATCCACAGTGGGAGCATCTCTGATTTTCAACAATTTGCATCGGCTCTGCCGAGTGTGAATGATGTTCAGTTGTAACTGTCATCGGTGGCGGCCTACATAAAGGCTTCTGTCGTTATTTGTTTTCACGGAAGTTGCGCTCCAGCTGGATACGCACAAAAGGAAAGAGATTATGACCAGTTTATATACAGGCGGCTGCGAGCACGTTCATATTAACGCCAAGGCAGAACCAATTGATAATCACGTTTGTCACTGTAATGTCTGCAAGGGCGTGACAGGCCAGTAGACCACGCATGTGGCTTTCTTCAACTACGCAGATCTCTCGGTCGATCATCCCGAAAAAATGAACCGTCAGCCGTTCAATAAAGAAAACCCAAGCGGGCCGCTTGAGCTTTGCACCTGTGCCGATTGTGGCGCCGCTCTGATGCTGGATGACAAACAGAAACGCATTCGCGTTGCTGTGCCCAACGTCATGGGCTACCAAGAAGCCTCGTTCCCCAAGCCCACTTATCACGCATTCTACGACGCATTAAAAGACTACCCCAAGCCATCGGATGGTCGCCCGGTCTATGAAGGTTTGCATCCTGATTTCGTCTGGCCTGAACCCGCTTAAGCGGACGGCTTTATACTCGATCATACAGCGGTTCAACAACCAATCCACTGATGTGCTTGCAGCATGTCGGTGGATTAGGCTGTTTGTTCAAGCTTAACCTGAAGTAATAGCAATCAGGAAAACTAACTGATCAGATTTTTATGTCTTTTGTAGATACTCTGTTGGGTGTCAAGGTCTCACGTTAGTTTTGTAGGTTGGTCTCTTTTAGGCCGTGCCACCATTATTGTGCGAATAAATTCGCCCCTACAAAAAACAAGGAGCCACCCTGATCGTAGGGTCGATTTCAATCGACCAACAGCCATAGCACGGCCTAAAGAGAGGTCGAATACTCCTTGCCTAGATAAGGCGACCCTGCGCTCGGGGTGGGTTGGTATTTACCATTTTTTTGTGCTTTTACTTGGATAAATATTAGCGCTTAAAGCTGACCTTTGTACCTGTAGCGCTCAACTTCAAAACAGATCACATACTTACTTAGATTGGTATTAGTATGCGCCTTCGCTGTAAATTAGCTCGTAACTGTGGCTGTAAATTTCCAGGATGTTACCGAAGGGGTCTTCCATATAAATCATACGGTACGGCTTTTCGCCCGGGTAGTAGTAACGGGGCTTTGCCATGCGTTTTTTACCGCCGGCGGCGACAATGCGCTCGGCCAGCTCTTCTACGTTAGGGTCTTGCACGCAAAAGTGGAAGATGCCGGTTTTCCAGTATTCAAAGTTGTTTTCTGGGCTAACCTGATTGTTGAACTGAAACAGCTCTACGCCAACTCGGTCGCCGGTAGACAGATGGGCAATGCGAAAGCTGCCCCATTTGGCGCCAAAGCTCCGGTACACATTTCGCCAATGGCGCTGTCGTCTTCCTGGATCTCGGTAGGCTTCATGATTAGATACCAGCCCATTACCTGAGTGTAAAATTCCACTGCGCGGTCGAGATCGGGTACCGAAATACCGATGTGTGAAAAATTTCTAGGATAAACCTTGTTCATTGTCTGCTCCTCCTTCTTAACGAGATGACAGTGTACAAAGCTTAATTGATTATCTAAAATTATCATTTGTGATGGTAATGAGTACAAAGTGTAATGATAAATACCCACTGGCTACGCAGTTTTTGTACCTTGGTTGAGGTGGGTCATTTTACCCGTACGGCAGAGCAGCTGCACATGACGCAGTCTGGCGTTAGCCAGCATGTGCAAAAGTTGGAGCAACAGCTGGGGCGAGACTTGCTGATCCGACAGGGCAAGCAGTTTATGCTGACCGATGCCGGCGAACGCCTGTATCGTGAAGCCAGTTCGATTATCGAGTCTTTGTCGAGCCTAGAGCAGCGCATTGGGGCAGATCCTGCCTTTGAAGGGCTGGTCAGAATCATGTCGCCAGGTAGTGTGGGGCTTAAGTTATATCCGCATTTATTGGCACTACAACGCCTGTACCCCAAGCTGGTGATTGATTATCGATTTGCGCCCAACGCCAATATAGAGGCCGCTATTGCCGGCTATGAGGTGGATATGGGTTTTATGACCCAAGCATCCAGACATGCAGAGGTGAGCTGCCGAGCCATTGGCCGAGAGCCACTCTTGCTGGTGACGCCGGCTGCAATAACCGAGCCTGACTGGACACAGTTAATGCGGCTTGGCTTTATTGATCACCCCGATGGTGCTCATCATGCCGGCTTGCTGCTGGGGGCCAACTATCCTGAGTTTCAACACAGCAATATGTTTGAAAAAAGAGGATTCTCTAATCAGATCAGTCTGATACTGGAGCCGGTAAGCATGGGGCTGGGGTTTACGGTGTTGCCGGCCCATGCGGTAGCTGCGTTTGCAAAGCCAGAGCTGGTGCGCACCCATGCTCTGACACATCCGGTTAGTGAAACCCTCTATCTTGGGGTACCGCAACGCAAGCCGATACCCAATCGGGTAATAACGGTGATGACCGAGGCTGAAAAGTGGCTTTAAATGTAAGCACCAAGCCTTTGCCGATGTGGCCGTTTGCGTATATTAGCTGTCTCAAATGAGAAAAATTCAAGTAATAACATGAGGCCGATATGGACGCTCGTCAGTACCTAGAAAGACCCAGCAAAGACGTGATGCGTCAGCTCCCAGCCTTTAGCGGCCTACCTAGTTCGCACATTCATCTAGTGGAGAGCACCGAGGAAGTAAGCTTTGCCCAAGCGCGGCTTAGCAACTGTACTCACCTGGGGTTTGATACCGAGAGCAAGCCCACCTTTATGGTGGGGGAGGCCAGCACCGGCCCGCATCTGGTGCAGCTGGCGACCCCCGAACACGCTTTTTTGTTTAGGGCTCATCATCTGGCCAGCAATGGCGCTGCGCATCAGTTGCTGGCCGATATTCTTCAGTCGCCACAGATAATGAAAGTGGGCTTTGGGCTTAAATCGGACCGAGGGCCGGTGCTGCGCAAGTTTGGCATCGAGCTAAGCGCTACCCAAGAGTTGTCTGGGGCGGTGAAGCGGTTGGGGTACAAGCAACAGGTGGGGCTGCAGGCCGCAGTGGCTATCGTGCTGGGCGAATATTTGCCCAAATCCAGAAAGGTGACGCTGTCTAACTGGGCGGGCGCGTCGTTATCTAGCGCCCAACAGAGCTATGCTGCCAACGACGCCTATGCCAGCCTGCGGGTGTATTTGGCGCTGCGCCGCACCGCGCCCCAGCTGCTGAGCTATACTTGATGTGTTATGCCAACATACAAGCTCGCGAGCAGATATTAACAACTAACCGTGTTACATAACGCTAAGCATGCGCCATATTGCTAGTCAGTTGCTACTTGGTGAGCTCGGGTACGTCACTTTTACTGACGTTTTTTTTTGCCGTTTTCTCATCGGCCAGTTGCTTATCGTCGGCGTCGACTTGCAAGTCTTGGTGACCATTATCTTGCTTTGGATTAAAGCTAAGGTGGGTAAGTAACGCAAAGTGATCGGAACCGGTGAGTGTTAAACGATGCAGTTTGATCACGCGAAAATGATGACTGTGAAACAAATGATCTAGCGGCCAGCGAATAAACCAATGTTCGGCATGAAAGGTATTGAACATGCCGCGACCAATACGGGGGTCGCGCAAGCCGCTAATTTTTCTAAATAAGCGTGTGGTGGTAGACCAGGCCACGTCGTTGAGATCGCCGGCTACAATCACGGGTAAATGCGCGTCGGCCACACTTCTGGCCACGGCCAACAGCTCGGCATCGCGCTCGGTCGACTCGTCATTCTCGGTGGGGCTGGGTGGTGCCGGATGCACGAAATGGGCTCTTATTTTGATGCCATCAGCCAGCTTCACCAAACAGTGCATAGAGGGCACATCGTCTTGCACCAGATACTCGATAGTGCTGTTTTCTAACGGTAGGCGTGAGTAAACATGCATGCCATACAAATTATCCAGCGGGCATTTAATGGTATGCGGATAGTCTGCTTCTAATACGGCAAGCTGTTGCTGCCACCAATGAGTAGACTCAAGTGTTACCAGTATGTCGGGGTCATGTTGACGCACCAGGTCAATCAGGCAAGCGGCATGGTTGTTGGTGGCCAGCACATTAGACGACAGTATTTTGATGGCGTGCGGTGCTTGGCCGACAGTGGCCGATTTCACTTCTAGCGAATGTAATCGTGTATAGGGCAGGATCCACCAGCCATGATAAAGCAGACAGGCGAGATTGATGGCCAGTAATCCCAAGCTGCTTGCCTGTGATAAATCGAGTCGCCACAGGACCAGCAGTATAATCACCAGTATGAAACTAAAAAACTGTACCCGAGGAAAGTCGAATCCTCTTACCCACCAAGCCTCATAATTCCATAACGGCAATAGCGTAATAACAGCACTTAAGATGGTCGCGAGTAAAAACAGCGTCAATTCCATTGATGGCATCACCCTTTTAAATTTGGTCATCAGCATGGCTGGCGAAAGGTTAAAATACCATTGTCGGCTGCATATGCAATATCGCATCACTTATGTCGTGAACTCTGTAGATAGTTTCAGCTTACTGTAAAGCTAAAGGCCTCTCGTAACGACTCTTTGCGGGCAGCTAAAGCGTTGGGCTACAGAAACAAGGTGTACGCGATGTTTTAAGCCGAGATCCTGACGCACGTCAGGATCTCGGCTTAGGTGTTAGAAGCAACAGCGAGATACCCAGGCTACGTCATACATCGGGCTTGACCCGGTATCGGCATGCCGGATGAGCAAGACTTTATCTTTTGATGTCGTTCGCTTTACCCTTCACTCTTCACATATTGTTAGCATCGCTTTTGTCAGCTGGCTGAGTTCTTCGGGCGTAATAATGTAGGGCGGCATAACGTATAACAGCTTACCAAAGGGGCGGATCCATACCCCTAACTCCACTAGCTGTTGCTGTACCTTTGCCACAGCTAGCGGTTGGTGCAACTCAATCACGCCTATGCCCCCCAATACCCGTATATCGGCCACGGCTGGTAAATTGGCCGCGGGCGCTAACTGGCGTGTTAATTGCTGCTCAATCGCCTGAATGCGCGCCTGCCAGGGTGAGCTTAGCAGCAAACGCAAACTGGCTAGCGCCACCGCACAGGCCAGTGGGTTGGCCATAAACGTGGGGCCGTGCATCAATACCCCTGCGGGTCCATTACAAATGGTCTCGGCCACATGCTGGGTTGTTATCGTCGCGGCCATGGTCATATAGCCGCCGGTAAGCGCCTTACCAATGCACATAATGTCTGGCGCAATCTCTGCCCATTCGCAAGCAAATAATTTGCCAGTACGACCAAAGCCGGTGGCAATTTCATCCACAATCAGCAATACCTCATACTGACTGCACAAGTCGCGCGCGCCTTTAAGAAATTCAGGATGATAAAAACACATGCCACCTGCGCCTTGCACTATTGGCTCTAGCACCAGTGCCGCCAATTCTTGATGGCGATCGGCTAGCAATGCCTCCAGTGGCTGCAAATCAGTGGGGTTCCAGTCGCCGCCAAAGCGACTTTGCGGGCTTTTTATAAACACATGCTCGGGCAAAAAACCGTTATACAAACTGTGCATGCCACCTTTAGGGTCACATACGCTCATGGCGCCAAAGGTGTCTCCGTGATAGCCCTTGTTTAGCGCGGCAAATACGGTCTTTGGCGTGCCTTTGCCATGCCAATATTGAATGGCCATTTTTAAGGCCACTTCTACCGATACCGAACCCGAGTCGGCCAAAAAGAAGCGATCCAATCCGGTGGGTAACACCTCAGTTAAAGCGCGGCACAGATTAATAGCCGGATCATGGGTTAAGCCACCAAACATCACATGCGACATCTTGGTTAGCTGGTCGGTAACGGCCGCATTTAGCTCGGGCACATTGTAACCGTGTAAACAGGCCCACCAAGATGACATGCCATCTATCAGTCGTCTGCCGTCGCTTAATTGTAAATATACGCCGTCGGCTCGCTCTACCTGATAACAGGGCAAAGGGCGGGTGAGCGAAGTGTAGGGGTGCCAAAGGTGGTGTAGATCGAACTCGGCATTGCTGATGGCATCGGCAGAAAAAGTATCGTCAAAGTGATTGTTCATAAAATAATCAGTCGTAAACTGGAGTTGGTGTTTATGATTGACAGGCTAACATTGGGGCTTACACTAGCCAACCAAAATACCGCTAAATAATCATCATCACTAAAATAAGAAAGGATACAGGCAAGCTAATGAACCAACCCCACTTTAGTAGTGAGCAAGTTAGCCGTGAGCAGGTACTGGCATTGTTTGAACGCCCGCTATTCGACCTGTTGTTTGAAGCTCAACAAGTGCATCGCGCTCACTTTGACGCCAACGAAGTGCAAGTGAGCACCTTGCTGTCTATTAAAACGGGCGCCTGCCCCGAAGACTGCAAATATTGCCCACAAAGTGCCCGCTATAACACCGGACTTGAAGTTGAACGCTTGATGGAAATGGAAAACGTGCTGGAGCGTGCTCAAGAGGCCAAAGATAATGGCTCGAGTCGTTTTTGCATGGGGGCTGCTTGGCGTAATCCCAAAGAGCGAGACATGCCGTATTTGGTGAAAATGGTGCAAGAGGTGAAAGCACTGGGCCTAGAAACCTGCATGACCTTGGGCATGTTGAATGACAACCAAGCCGACCGCCTGGCCGATGCTGGGCTGGATTATTACAACCATAACCTAGACACCAGCCCCGAGTTTTACGGCGATATTATTACCACCCGCACCTATGCTGACCGGTTAGTCACCCTAGAAAACGTACGTAATTCCGGTATGAAAGTCTGCTCGGGTGGCATTGTGGGCTTGGGTGAAAGTCCTGAAGACAGGGCAGGGTTACTACAAGCACTGGCTAATCTACCGCGCCAGCCCGAGAGTGTGCCCATCAATATGCTGGTAAAAGTGAAAGGCACACCGATGGAAAATCAGGCCGACTTAGATGATTTTGATTTTATTCGCACCATCGCCGTGGCTCGCATCTTGATGCCTAAAAGTCATGTGCGCTTATCTGCTGGGCGCGAAAAAATGAACGATCAAATGCAAGCCATGTGCTTTATGGCCGGAGCTAATTCTATCTTCTACGGCTGCAAACTGCTCACCACGCCCAATCCCGATGAAAACAGCGATATGCAATTGTTCAAACGCCTAGGGTTACGCCCCAGCGGCGTCAGCCAAAAGCCCGATGAAATGGCAGAAATTGAGCTGCACGAACAACTCGCAGCCCAAGCCGAACCCGTACTTTATTACGAAGTTTAAGGGCTGCGCCCAGCGAAAAAAACATGGACTAAAGACTTTTCTGCCACGGAATACACGGAAGAACACGGAAAAATAGTGATCAGATCTGAAAATATATTTAATGGGCAAGGTCTAAAGCCAAGCTTTATGCTGTCAGCTGTTTATAGGGACGAATTCAATCGTACAAAAAAGCCATGGCACGAACAAAAACCGGTCCTACGCTCTGTTTTTGCTCTTACTAATAAGATCTCATGGCACTTTTCGCTCTTATCTCAGTTTAATTTTTCTGTGGGTTCCGTGGATTCCGTGGCAAAAATAGGTTTTATCTTTGTTTCACACTGTATTGGTGTTTTTGTAGATACTCTGTTGGACGTCAAGATTTTATATGCTCTTCACTGAACAATAATGTCGAATCAAAAG
>NZ_JBHTJS010000034.1:0-15479 GCF_042676125.1 Oceanisphaera ostreae | reverse complement strand
AATGAATTACTGATGTACTTCTATTTCTAGGTGCACTTCACAAGACATTGAAAAAACAATATTTTTGTTCTCAACGACCTGCGAGTGCCCACACAGTTTGCTTGATAAATTGTTAAAGAGCGTTGACCGTATCTCAGGTCAGGGATGCGTATTCTACGCATTCCGTAGTATTCGTCAAGTGTTTGTTTAGAACTTAATTTCCGTTCTTACAAACCCTTGTGACCGTGAGCGACTTGCCCCGTGTCAGTGAGGTGGAGTATAGAGATTTGCGTTTTTCACGCAAGGTCTTTCTTACGATACGTGACACTTTAATGACTGACTGCTTAAACACCCAGCAAGCACACATGTTGCACACAGAGTTACCCACAAAAGCAGCGCCGAGCGCCAAGCACCAGGCGCCTAGCTCAACAAAAGACGGAGTTTGTCTTTAGTTGATCGCTTAAAGCTTACGGCTTACCACTGCCCGCAGGGCTCTCTTTAGTCGGCGAACGCTTGCTCTCGCATTTCACCAAAGGCGGATTGGTGTAAAACATCACACCGATACTAAAACCTATTTTTGCCACGGAATGCACGGAAGAACACGGAAAAATAGTAATCAGATCTGAAAGTGACCTTTAACGGTAAGGGCTGAGGCTAGGCACAAGCAAAAGTGACAGCCGAAGCAAACCTGAATACGTAGATTAGTTTGGGTGTTGTCATTTGCCCATCCTTCAAATACGGATTACTAGGTGTGGTCTTTGTCCCATGTCGTCCACTTTACTCTTTACGCTTCACCCTTCACGGCTCTTTCGTAGGCGAACGCTTGCTGTTTGGTTTCACTCAACATTCAACACTAAAAACTCAACACTGCCCCACCCCTTCTACTTTGCAGAGCCCACAACTGAAGCGTGAGACTACAAAAGACGGAGTTTGTCTTTAGCTGATCGCTTAAAGCTAACGGCTTACCGCTGCCCGAAGGGCTCTCTTTTGTAGGCGAACGCTTGCTCTCGCATTTCGCCGAAGGCGGAACGTTTTCAGCACTATATAGGTAGGCGCAGTAAATTCAGGTAGGTAATGAGCTTTGCTTAAGCTTGGTGCTGTTTTTTAGTTTCATTCAGCATTAAGAATTCAAAATTAAACATTAGCTAGATGGGGGTATTCCAGTGGAGGGGGGTCTTACGGCGTACGGCGTATAACGTAAAGCGTTTTTTTACCGGGGAGCGGACAAGAAAAAGCCGGGCGAACCCGGCTTTGTATGCTTACTCTTCAGAAGCTGCTTGTGCTTCGATATCACGACCTACTAGCTCAATATAAGCCATAGGTGCATTATCGCCTGCACGGAAACCACACTTCAGGATGCGGGTGTATCCACCCGGACGCTCCTGGTAGCGAGGTCCCAAATCGTTGAACAAAATACCTACTACTTCGCTGTCGCGAGTACGGGCAAATGCTAGACGACGGTTAGCTACTGTGTCGATTTTAGCCAATGTTATCAAAGGCTCAACTACTCGACGAAGCTCTTTTGCCTTGGGCAGTGTCGTTTTAATAACTGCATGACGAACCAAGGAGCTAGCCATGTTGCGGAACATTGCCTGACGGTGGCTGCTGTTCCGGTTAAGTTGACGACCACTCTTACGATGGCGCATGACCTAATCCTTCCTAACTAAATCTGTAAAACCCGTGACCCGGCTTATTCATCAGCGATGCTGGCAGGCGGCCAGTTCTCTAGGCGCATGCCCAGAGACAAACCACGAGACGCCAACACGTCTTTAATCTCAGTAAGAGATTTCTTACCTAGGTTAGGAGTCTTTAACAACTCAACCTCGGTACGCTGTACCAGATCACCAATGTAGTGGATCGCTTCAGCCTTTAGACAGTTCGCTGAACGAACTGTCAGTTCCAGATCGTCGACAGGACGCAGCAGTATCGGATCGAACTCAGGCTTGTCTTCTTTCTCTTCTGGTTCACTTACGTCACGTAAATCAACGAAGGCTTCAAGCTGCTCAGCCATAATAGTGGCTGCGCGGCGAATAGCTTCTTCGGGATCTAATGTGCCATTAGTCTCCATGTCGATAACCAGCTTATCTAAATCGGTACGCTGTTCAACACGGGCCGCCTCAACGTTATAGGCGATACGAACCACTGGGCTATAAGCCGCATCCAGCAATAAACGACCAATTGGACGCTCGTCGTCTTCAGTGTGAGCTCGAGCAGAAGCAGGTACATAGCCTCGGCCGCGCTGCACTCTTAAACGCATGCTGATTTCGGCATCATTCCCTGTCAGATGACAGATAACATGCTCTGGGTTAACAATCTCGACGTCATCACCATGGGTGATGTCGCCTGCTGTTACGGGACCTGCACCAGTTTTGGTCAGAGACAGGGTGACTTCGTCCTTGCCTTCCAGCTTCACAGCAACTTCTTTAAGATTAAGCAAGATCTCCAGGATATCTTCCTGAACACCTTCCTTGCTGCTGTACTCGTGCAGTACACCGTCGACTTCGACTTCAGTAATAGCACAACCCGGCATGGATGAAAGCAGAATACGACGTAGCGTATTACCCAATGTATGACCAAAGCCACGCTCCAGCGGCTCGAGAGTCACCTTGGCATGAGTCGGGCTGATTTGTTCGATATCAACCAGACGCGGCTTAAGAAAATCTGTTACAGAACCCTGCATTATGTCCTCTCTCCTAGAAGCTAGCTTTACTTAGAGTAAAGCTCGACGATCAGCTGTTCGTTGATTTCGGCAGACAGGTCGCTACGCTCAGGCAGACGCTTATATACGCCTTGCATGTTAGTAACGTCAACTTCTACCCAAGTCGGCTTTTCACGTTGACCGGAAACCTCAAGAGCGGCTTTGATCCGGGCTTGTTTCTTCGCCTTCTCGCGAATGCTGATAACATCCTCGGGAGAAACTTGGAAGGAAGGAATATTCACAACCTTACCGTTTACCAGAATCGCCTTGTGGCTGATCAACTGGCGTGATTCGGCACGTGTAGAGCCAAAACCAATGCGGTAAACAACGTTGTCCAGACGACCTTCCAGCAGCTGCAACAGGTTTGCACCGGTATTGCCTTTCAAGCGAGCAGCTTCTTTATAGTAGTTGCGGAATTGCTTTTCCAGAACGCCGTACATACGACGAACTTTCTGCTTTTCACGCAGCTGTACACCATAGTCGGACAAACGGGCTTTACGAGCGCCGTGTTGACCAGGTGCGGTATCAATTTTACACTTAGAATCAATCGAACGAACACCTGACTTTAAGAAAAGATCAGTTCCTTCGCGACGACTCAGTTTGAGCTTGGGGCCCAGATATCTTGCCATGTTCTTTCTCCAACTATCCTACAAGAAGTGTTATACGCGACGCTTCTTAGGAGGACGACAACCGTTGTGCGGGATGGGAGTCACGTCCGTGATGTTGGTGATGCGGAAACCCGCAGCATTCAACGCACGAATGGATGACTCACGGCCCGGACCCGGACCTTTCACCATTACTTCTAGGTTTTTAACACCGTATTCTTTCGCAATTTCACCTGCGCGTTCTGCAGCTACCTGAGCGGCGAACGGGGTGGACTTACGAGAACCACGGAAACCTGAACCACCAGCAGTTGCCCAAGAAAGAGCATTACCCTGACGATCAGTAATAGTTACTATGGTGTTGTTGAAAGATGCATGAACGTGGGCAATCCCATCGCTCACCTGCTTTTTGACGCGCTTACGCGTGCTACGAGCCGGAGTTTTAGCCATTATCTACCTTCCCGTTATCTCTTGATCGGTTTACGTGGACCCTTGCGCGTACGCGCATTGGTCTTAGTGCGCTGACCACGAAGGGGAAGGCTGCGACGATGGCGCAATCCTCGGTAACAACCCAGGTCCATCAGACGCTTGATGTTCATGGAGATTTCGCGACGTAAGTCACCTTCAACAATGAACTTGGCTACTTGCTCACGCAGAGTTTCTACCTGAGCTTCATCCAATTCTTTAATCTTCACATTCTCAGCGATACCGGCTGCAGCACAAATGGCTTGAGAGCGGGTACGGCCTATGCCATAAATTGCAGTTAACGCAATAACTGCATGTTTATGGTCAGGAATGTTAATGCCAGCGATACGGGCCACTATGCACTCCTACAAAGTTATAAATATTTAGCCATTGCAAAGCCCGTAAAGGATACGCAACGACTGTACAGACACCCTAACAAGGGAGGGTGGCTACTTTAGCCACCTTGCCTTTAAATTACAAGTTAAACCGTAACTTTTTAGCCTTGACGCTGTTTATGTCTTGGCTCAGTGCAAAGTACACGTACTACGCCGTGGCGTTTAACGATTTTGCAGTTACGGCAAATTGCCTTAACGGAAGCGCGAACTTTCATTGCTTTACTCCGTAAATAATCGAATCTTAGCGGTTGTAACCTTTCAGATTCGCTTTTTTCATTACATCGCCATACTGATGAGACATCATGTGGGTTTGCACCTGAGCCATGAAGTCCATAATGACGACCACAATAATTAACAGCGAGGTACCACCAAAGTAGAACTGGACGTTCCAAGCTGTCATCAAGAACTGTGGCACTAAACAGACAAAGGTAATGTACAAAGCACCAACTAACGTCAGGCGTGTCATTATCTTATCGATATAGCGCGCTGTCTGCTCACCCGGGCGTATGCCTGGAATGAAAGCACCACTCTTCTTCAAGTTATCTGCCGTCTCGCGCGGGTTAAACACCAACGCGGTATAGAAGAAACAGAAAAAGATAATGGCTGCGGCATACAATAACACATACAGCGGCTGACCAGGTTGCAGGGCAAGAGAAACCTCTTGCAGAGCATTGGCAAACCATCCTTCTCCTTGGCCGAACCATGAGGCTACGGTACCTGGGAAAAGAATAATACTGGATGCGAAAATTGCCGGAATAACCCCCGCCATGTTCACTTTCAAGGGCAGGTGTGTACTTTGTGCCGCAAATACTTGGCGGCCTTGTTGACGCTTGGCGTAATTCACCACAATGCGGCGTTGCCCACGCTCAACAAATACCACGAAATACGTTACCGCAAACACAATCACGGCCAGCAGCAACAGCAACAATACGTGCAATTCCCCCTGACGCGCCTGCTCTGCCGTGGCACCAATGGCCGATGGCAGACCAGCAACAATACCCACGAAGATTATCAACGAGATACCATTGCCAATGCCTCGTTCGGTTACTTGCTCACCTAACCACATTAAAAACATGGTGCCGGTGACCAAACTCACTACCGCTGTAAAATAGAAAGCCAGTCCCGCGTTAACCACGAGTCCGGGCATCATATTCGGTAAGCCGGTAGCAATGCCGATGGCCTGGATGGTGCCGAGAACGAGTGTGCCATACCGGGTATACTGACTGATCTTTCGACGGCCAGATTCACCTTCCTTCTTGAGCTCAGCCAAGGCGGGGTGAACCACAGTCAGTAACTGGATAATAATGGACGCAGAAATATACGGCATTATACCCAGCGCCAATATGGACGCTCGTTCCAGAGCACCACCACTGAACATGTTAAACATTTCAATGATGGTGCCCTGCTGTTGTTTAAACAACTCGGCAAGTACGGCGGCGTCAATTCCAGGAATAGGCACATAGGAGCCGGCGCGAAATACAACTATCGCGATAAGAACGAAGAGTAAACGACTCTTCAATTCACCCAGCCCACCCTGTTTGCCTTTAGCTTCTAATCCTGGTTTTTTGGCCATAGTACTTATTATTCCTCGATTTTACCGCCGGCTGCTTCGATAGCTGCGCGTGCACCTTTGGTGACGCCCAAACCAACCACAGTCACTTGACGGTCAACAGTGCCTGACAGAACAACTTTGGCGAACTGGATATTCTTGGTAACCAAGCCAGCTTGCTTCAGAGTGTTCAAATCAACCACATTGCCTTCAACTTTAGCCAGCTCGCTCAAGCGGATTTCGGCAGTAACTCGACCTTTACGCGAAGTAAAACCAAACTT
Organism: Oceanisphaera ostreae; assembly: GCF_042676125.1. NCBI lineage: Bacteria > Pseudomonadati > Pseudomonadota > Gammaproteobacteria > Aeromonadales > Aeromonadaceae > Oceanisphaera > Oceanisphaera ostreae. The sequence continues at coordinate 9,510 of NZ_JBHTJS010000034.1, read as the reverse complement.
CGGTAAACGCTGTTTCAAAGGCATTTGACCGCCTTCAAAACCGTTACGAACCTTACCACCAGAACGAGATTTCTGACCTTTATGGCCACGTCCAGCGGTCTTGCCCATACCTGAACCGATACCACGGCCTACACGCTTAGCGCTTGGCTTGGAACCGGGTGCTGGAGATAGAGTATTCAAACGCATGCGATTACTCCTCAACCTTTACCATGTAGTAAACCTGGTTGATCATACCGCGTACACAAGCTGTATTTTCCAGCTCTACGGTGTGACCAATGCGACGCAGACCCAGGCCACGCAACGTTGCCTTATGCTTAGGCAAACGACCGATAGCGCTGCGAGTCTGTGTTACTTTTACAGTCTTGTTAGCCATTGGTAGATTACCCCAGTATTTGGTCAACGCGCAGACCACGCTTAGCGGCGATTTGTTCTGGCGACTTCATTTTAGCCAGAGCACCGATAGTAGCGCGAACTACGTTGTTTGGGTTGGTAGAACCGTACGTCTTAGCCAGTACGTTATGAACACCAGCTACTTCTAATACGGCGCGCATTGCACCGCCGGCAATAATACCGGTACCGTCAGAAGCAGGCATCATAAATACGTTTGAACCAGAGTGACGACCTTTTACCGGATGGAATAAGGTGCCATTGTTCAGGCCAACAGTACGCATGTTACGACGAGCTTGTTCCATTGCTTTTTGAATCGCAGCAGGAACTTCACGTGCTTTACCGTAACCAAAACCAATACGACCGTTACCGTCGCCTACTACCGTCAGAGCGGTGAAGGAGAAGATACGACCACCTTTTACAACTTTTGAAACACGGTTAACTGCAATGAGCTTCTCTTGCAGATCGCCGGCTTGAGCTTCGATTTTTGCCATTTTCGACTCCACCTTTAGAACTGAAGACCAGCTTCACGTGCAGCGGTAGCTAATGCAGCTACGCGACCGTGATATTGGAAACCGGAACGGTCAAAAGCGACAGCTGTTACGCCTTTTTCAAGAGCGCGCTCAGCGATAGCTTTACCGACTGCTGTTGCGGCATCTATATTGCCGGTCGATTTCATCTGTTCACGCAGTGCTTTTTCTACGGTAGACGCAGAAGCCAACACGGCTAAACTACCAGATGCAATAACCTGGGCATACATATGACGCGGAGTACGGTGAACCACCAGGCGAGTCGCACCCAGTTCCAGCATCTTTGCACGTGCTTTTGTAGCACGGCGGATACGAGCTGATTTTTTGAGCATAGTGTTACCTTACTTCTTCTTGGCCTCTTTACTGCGCACCTGTTCGCCGAAATAGCGAACGCCTTTGCCTTTGTAGGGCTCTGGCTTACGGTACGCACGAATATTGGCAGCGACCTGACCGATCTGCTGTTTGTCCGCAGACTTGAGAACAATCTCAGTCTGGGTCGGACATTCAGCTGACACGCCTTCAGGAAGCGCATACTCAACCGGGTGAGAGAAACCCAGAGACAATGCAATTGCATTGCCTTTAATCTGGGCACGATAGCCAACACCAACCAGCTGCAGCTTGCGCTCAAAGCCTTCGGTAACACCGACAACCATGTTATTGACCAGAGAACGGGCAGTACCCGCCTGGGCATTTGCATTTGCTACGTTTTCACGTGGGGCAAACGTCAGCACGTTATCATTCTGGCTGATTTCAACGGCAGCATTAAGAGTACTGTTTAAAGTACCTTTGCTGCCCTTGATAGTAATTTCCTGACCGTTCAACGTCACTTCTACGCCGGCAGGAATTTCGATAGGTGCCTTAGCAATGCGAGACATATCTACTCCTTATGCAACGTAGCAGATGATCTCACCGCCCATGCCCGCTTTACGCGCTGCACGGTCGGTCATCACACCTTTGGACGTGGAAATGATAGCAACACCCATTCCTGCCATTACTTTTGGCAGATCGTCGTGCTTCTTATAGATGCGCAGACTTGGGCGACTAACACGTTGGATCAGTTCAACTACAGCTTCACCGTCGAAGTACTTTAAAGTAACTTCCAGCTCAGGTTTAGTTTCACCAACCACGTTAAAGTCAGCAATATAACCTTCTTCTTTCAGTACTTTGGCAATAGCCGTTTTTACTTTAGAAGAAGGCATGGTCACAGCCACTTTATTGGCTGCCTGACCGTTGCGGATGCGGGTTAGCATATCCGCTATCGGATCTTGCATGCTCATTTTGTATTACTCCCGTTCGCTTACCAAGAAGCCTTCTTCAGGCCTGGAATTTCACCCTTCATCATCAGCTCACGCACTTTAATGCGGCTCAGACCGAACTTCCGCAGAAAACCATGCGGACGGCCTGTGATGTTGCAGCGGTTACGCTGACGAGAGGGACTTGCGTCACGGGGCAATTGCTGCAGTTTCAGCACTGCATCCCAACGGTCTTCTTCAGAAGTATGCACGCTAGAAATGAGAGTTTTCAGTGCTTGACGCTTAGTTGAGTATTTCTCAACAAGCTTTGCGCGCTTGACTTCGCGAGCTTTCATTGATTGTTTTGCCATAACCCTACCCTTACTTGCGGAATGGGAAGTTAAAGGCAGCCAGCAGAGCACGCCCTTCTTCGTCTGACTTAGCAGAAGTAGTAATGGTAATATCCATACCACGCATACGGTCTACTTTGTCATACTCGATTTCAGGAAAGATGATTTGCTCTTTCACACCCATGGAATAGTTACCACGACCATCGAACGACTTAGTGTTCAGGCCACGGAAGTCACGAATCCGAGGGATTGAAATAGAAATCAAACGTTCCAGAAACTCCCACATACGCTCGCCGCGTAGAGTTACTTTACAACCAATGGGGTAGCCTTCACGTATTTTGAAGCCAGCAACGGATTTACGAGCTAGTGTCACTAATGGCTTTTGACCAGAAATGGCGGCCATATCGGCAGCAGCATTATCTAAGATCTTTTTATCAGCCAGAGCTTCACCTACACCCATGTTCAGGGTGATTTTCTCAATCCGAGGGACTTGCATGATAGACTTATACCCGAACTGACTCATCAGCTCTTTTACTACAGATTCATTGTAGTAACCATGCAGTTTCGCCATCGTATAAACTCCAATTACTTCACAAGTTCGCCGGTAGACTTGAAGAAACGAACTTTTTTGTCGTCTTCAAACCGGAAACCAACGCGATCAGCTTTGCCAGAGGCAGAGTTGAACAACGCTACATTTGAAACGTCGAGAGGTGCTTCCTGCTCAATAATACCGCCAGCTTGGCCCAATTGTGGGACCGGCTTTTGGTGTTTCTTGTTCAGGTTAAGACCTGCGACTACTACTTTACCTGCTTCAACTAGGACTTTTGTGACTTTGCCACGCTTGCCTTTGTCTTTGCCGGTAAGAATGATGACTTCATCATCACGACGGATTTTAGCTGCCATCGTTTGACTCCTTACAGTACTTCAGGTGCCAGTGAAACAATCTTCATGAACTTCTCATTACGAAGTTCGCGCGTCACAGGACCGAAAATACGAGTTCCGATCGGCTGTTGATTGCTATTTAAAATCACGGCCGCGTTGCGGTCGAAACGGATGACTGAGCCGTCCGAGCGACGAACGCCTTTCCGAGTGCGTACGACCACCGCGTTCATTACATCACCTTTTTTTACTTTACCGCGAGGAATTGCTTCCTTAACAGTAACTTTGATGATGTCGCCGATTCCGGCGTAGCGGCGGTGCGAGCCACCCAGGACCTTAATACACATTACGCTACGTGCGCCGGAGTTGTCGGCCACGTCCAGCATACTTTGCATTTGGATCATGTTAGTGCTCCGCTAAAGTGATTACTTTATTAAAACCCTTTCGGGATATTGGCTGCCCTTTGAAGGCGCGACATTATAGCACTGCCAAATCTCAAAAAGAAAGCATAAAAAACAAACGGCCCTAAAATAGAGCCGTTTGACCAAGCAAAAATTATTTAGAAAACCTTAGGCTTTAACCGGGCGCTCAATAATCTTCACTAAAGTCCAAGACTTAGTCTTAGACAATGGACGGCATTCGCGAATAGTCACGACGTCGCCACTCTTACATTCATTATTCTCATCATGCACGTGCAGCTTAGTAGTGCGCTTCATGTACTTCCCGTAAATCGGGTGCTTCACGAAACGGCTAATAGCTACTGTGATGGATTTCTCCATCTTGTCGCTAACTACACTGCCTTGCAGAGTTCGAACGTTAGTTTCGCTCATCTTACGCCCCTGCCTTTTGGTTCAAAACAGTTTTAACACGTGCGATATCGCGACGTACAATTTTGATGTTGTGAGTCTGTTCCAGCTGACCAGTACTTGCTTGAATGCGCATTTTAAATTGCGCCTGCAGCAAGTCCAGCAGTTCTTGGTTCAGTTCATCAACACTCTTTTCACGCAGATCTTGTGCTTTCATCACATCACCGTCCGAGTTACGAAAGTGGTCCTAACTGGCAATTTTGCTGCTGCCAGTGCAAAGGCTTCACGAGCCAGTGACTCAGGTACACCGTCCATCTCATACAGAACACGACCGGGCTGAATCTGGGCTACCCAATATTCAACGTTACCCTTACCTTTACCCATACGAACTTCTAGGGGCTTTTCAGTAATAGGCTTGTCTGGGAATATACGGATCCAGATTTTACCTTGACGCTTAACGTGACGAGTCATAGCACGACGTGCCGCTTCGATCTGGCGAGCAGTTATACGTCCGCGCGTAGTCGCCTTCAAACCATAGGTACCGAAAGAAATCAGGTTACCAGTAGTTGCCACACCGCGGTTGCGGCCTTTGTGGACTTTACGGAATTTCGTACGTTTTGGTTGCAACATTTCCGAGTCTCCTTACTTACCGCGGCCTTTGCGCTTTGGCTTGGATGGAGCTGGCTCTTCAACGACTGGTAGGCCGCCTAGAACTTCACCTTTAAATATCCAAACCTTCACGCCGATGATGCCGTAAGTGGTAGCTGCTTCAGAAGTTGCATAGTCGATGTCGGCACGCAGGGTGTGCAATGGCACACGACCTTCACGGTACCATTCGGTACGCGCGATTTCTGCGCCGCCTAGACGACCGCTAACTTCTACCTTAATGCCTTTAGAGCCGATACGCATCGCGTTCTGCACGGCGCGCTTCATAGCACGGCGGAACATTACACGTCGCTCTAACTGAGAAGCGATTGAATCCGCAACCAGCTTGGCATCTAGCTCAGGTTTACGCACTTCGGAAATGTTGATCTGTGCAGGAACGCCAGCCAATTTGGCTACGTGCTTGCGCAGTTTCTCCACGTCTTCGCCTTTCTTACCAATAACCACGCCTGGACGGGCAGTGTGAATAGTCACACGGATGCTCTTCGCAGGACGTTCGATCACGATACGCGATACCGAAGCGCTTTTCAGTTCCTCATTGAGGTACTGACGCACTTGAAAATCACTGTGTAAAAAATCAGCAAAATCCTTGGTACTCGCAAACCAGGTCGAGTTAAAAGGCTTGGTAATCCCTAAGCGGATACCATTCGGGTGTACTTTCTGGCCCATTGCTTATCTCCTAGCCTCTTAGCGGTCGGACACAACCACAGTAATGTGGCTGGTACGCTTCATGATACGGTCCGCGCGGCCTTTGGCTCGTGGACGAATACGCTTCATGGTGGGACCTTCGTCAACGAAGATCTTAGCCACTGTCAGCTCATCGATGTCCGCACCTTCATTGTGCTCGGCATTGGCAATGGCAGATTCAAGTACTTTCTTAACCAGAACGGCAGATTTCTTTGGGCTGAACGTTAAAACGTTCAGTGCCTTGTCTACGCTTAGACCTCGAACTTGATCGGCTACCAAGCGCGCCTTCTGGGCAGAAGTGCGAGCAAAGCGGTGTTTAGCTATAGCTTCCATCTTTTACCCCTTAACGCTTCTTGGCCTTCTTATCAGCGACGTGGCCGCGATAAGTACGAGTCGGTGCAAATTCGCCTAACTTGTGGCCGATCATTTCTTCAGAAACGAATACGGGCACATGTTGGCGACCATTATGGACAGCGATGGTCAAACCGATCATGTTCGGAATGATCATTGAACGACGGGACCAAGTCTTAATTGGTTTCTTTTCCCCGCTTTCCACCGCTTTCTCTACCTTCTTCAGCAAGTGCAGGTCAATAAAAGGACCTTTCTTGAGAGAACGTGGCATGGCGATACCTCTAAATAACGATTACTTGTTACGATGACGTACTACTAACGGCTCAGTACGCTTATTTTTACGAGTTTTGGCACCCTTAGTCGGCTTACCCCAAGGAGTAACCGGATGACGACCGCCAGAACTGCGACCTTCACCACCACCGTGCGGGTGATCCACTGGGTTCATCGCCACACCACGAGTGGTAGGACGAATACCGCGCCAGCGCGTTGCGCCAGCTTTACCCAATTGACGTAGCATGTGCTCAGAGTTACCTACTTCACCCATAGTTGCGCGACATTCGGCCAGTACTTTACGTACTTCACCAGAACGCAGACGCAGGGTAACGTAAGTGCCTTCACGCGCCAGAATCTGGGCGGAAGTACCTGCAGAACGTGCAATCTGCGCGCCCTTACCAGGTTTCATCTCGATAGCGTGCACTGTGCTACCTACTGGGATGTTACGCATCGGTAAGCAGTTACCTGCTTTGATCGGTGCGGCATCGCCAGACAGGATGGTATCGCCAGCATGAACACCTTTAGGTGCCAAGATATAGCGACGTTCGCCATCGGCAAACAACAGCAAGGCAAGGTGAGCAGAACGGTTAGGATCATACTCTAAACGCTCAACTTTAGCCGGAATACCGTCTTTGTTGCGTTTGAAGTCAACTAAACGATAATGCTGCTTGTGACCACCACCAATGTGGCGACTAGTTGTACGGCCAGCGTTGTTACGACCACCAGTCTTGGATTTTTTCTCCAACAGGGCGGCGAACGGCTTACCTTTGTACAATTCCGGGTTGCTGATCTGAACTACATGACGGCGACCCGGAGAAGTAGGCTTACACTTAATAACTGCCATTTTAACTTGCTCCTTTCTTACTCGGCGCCGCCGATGAAGTCGATGTCTTGACCTTCTTTCAGGGTCACGTAGGCTTTCTTCCAATCGGAACGACGGCCTGTGCGGTTACCGGTGCGTTTGGTTTTACCCTTCACCACTAACGAGCGAACATCTTTAACTTCAACTTCGAACAGCTTCTCGACCGCAGCTTTTACTTCAGCTTTAGTAGCGTCCATGGCGACTTTGAAAACGATAGTATTCGTTTTTTCGGCAACCATAGTGCTTTTTTCAGAGACATGCGGCGCCCTCAGAACTTTTAAAATACGCTCTTCACGGATCATGCCAGCATCTCCTCGATTTGCTTAACTGCGTCAGCAGTTACCAATACTTTGTCGAAAGCGATCAAAGAAACTGGGTCGATACCGGCTACATCACGCACGTCTACCTTGTACAGGTTGCGAGCGGCGAGGAACAAGTTCTCGTCAACTTCAGCAGTGATGATCAGCACATCAGTGAGATCCCATTGCTTCAGTTTGACCAGCAGTTCTTTAGTTTTAGGCGCTTCCACACCGAACTTCTCGACCACGATCAAACGCTCTTGACGTACCAGCTCAGAAAGAATGCTTCTGATAGCTCCACGGTACATCTTCTTATTGACCTTTTGGCTGTGATCTTGCGGCTTAGCTGCAAAAGTCACACCACCACCACGCCAAATAGGAGAGCGGATGGTACCGGCACGTGCCCGGCCGGTGCCTTTTTGGCGCCACGGCTTCTTGCCGCCGCCAGACACTTCGGAACGGGTCTTCTGAGCACGAGTACCTTGACGAGCACCTGCTGCATAGGCTACTACAACCTGATGCACCAGAGCTTCGTTGAACTCACGCCCGAAGGTAGTTTCGGAAACTTCAAGAGCGGCTTGCGCGTCTTTCATTACCAATTCCATTACTATCTCCTCAGACGTTACGCTTTAACGGCAGGTTTAACGATCACATTGCCGTTAGTCGCACCCGGTACTGCACCTTTAATGAGCAGTAGGTTACGATCAACATCAACACGAACCACTTCTAGGTTTTGCGTGGTAACACGCTCAGCACCCATGTGTCCGGCCATTTTCTTGCCTTTGAACACTTTACCAGGTGATTGGTTTTGACCAATCGAGCCCGGTACACGGTGTGAGAGCGAGTTACCATGGGTAGCGTCCTGCATGCTGAAGTTCCAGCGCTTAACAGTACCTGCAAAACCCTTACCTTTAGAAGTACCGGTAACGTCTACTTTTTTAACATCATTAAAGATGTCAACATTCAGCTGAGCACCAACTTCGATGCCTTCACCTTCACCTGAACCCAGGCGGAATTCCCACAGACCGCGGCCCGCTTCCACGCCAGCTTTAGCGAATAAACCCGCTTGTGGCTTGGTGATACGAATCGCTTTCTTGACGCCAGTTGTCACCTGGATAGCTTGGTAGCCATCCTTTTCCAGTGTTTTCACCTGGGTAACACGGTTGGCATCTACTTCGATAACGGTGACCGGGATGGACACGCCGTCTTCGGTGAAGACACGGGTCATTCCCAGCTTACGACCTACTAGACCGATTGCCATTGATAAACCTCTTCCGTTATTAGCCCAGGCTGATCTGGACGTCGACACCAGCAGCCAGATCCAGTCGCATCAAAGCATCAACTGTTTTATCAGTTGGCTCAACGATGTCTACTAGACGCTTGTGAGTACGAATTTCATACTGATCACGTGCATCTTTGTTCACGTGTGGAGATGTCAGTACGGTGTAACGCTCTTTGCGAGTAGGCAGTGGAATAGGACCACGAACCTGTGCGCCAGTGCGTTTGGCAGTTTCTACGATCTCCGCAGTAGACTGATCGATCAGACGGTGATCGAAGGCCTTGAGACGGATACGAATTCTTTGGTTCTGCATTACCAGAGCTCCAATTGGATAAAGAACATAAATCGCACCGCCTACTCTTTCATATGAAAAAGGGGGTGTGATTTAACAACGATGCCACCCAAATCGGGGGCTTGTAAGGTTAGGAGCTCTAAAAGCGACCTAACAAGAGCCTTATCGGCTCGCTTGTCTACGCATGAATTAAATAACATAAGCTAAATAGTTCCGTACCAAGCGAGCGCTATTATACTTATCTGAAGGCAGTACGCAAGTGACTATGAGTTATTTTTCACCAGTATTTTAAAGTTCAGCTATGCGCTGTACGCCTTACGTTCCACGCTATACGTTAAAGGCACCTCCACAGCACCGTCGATACCGACATATCGTACGGATGTAGGCACTGCTTCAGCTGTGCAATGTGGTGCAACCACATCTTTGCGCCGATTTATTATTTATCAGCGAGCAAGATTTAGCAGCTACTACATTCGAGCTGTATGTTGAGGGCTTAGCTGGCTCTCTCCAATGCCGTAAGCCTGCATTTCAGGCAAAAAAATACCGGGCAAGCCCTAACACCGATCAGTTAAGAAATTTTGGCGATCGGTTGACCGATCCTTATACGGCGTCAGAATACC
>NZ_JBHTJS010000033.1:0-52735 GCF_042676125.1 Oceanisphaera ostreae | reverse complement strand
GACGTTATTATTCAACGATCAGCTTCCGAGCATTTTTTACACCAAGTCGGAAGCTGAATAGTTACAAGATATTGCATCCGTACTGGCATTTGAAAAAAAGCTGGTTCCTTCCGATGGCTTTTTTTATGGCACATCTTGGGATAATAAAGACCATGTGACCCCGCTTGCGTTACAGGAAAAGTCGGTACGCGGCACCATCTCCAACCGCTTAAAAGCGGCAGTAAAAAATGATCCAGCCAAACTGGATGCTGAAGTCGAAAAACCGAACCTGCAAACCGTTGATGCCTGCGCCTTGGGTACCGAGCAAGATACGTTAAAGCATTACTTCACTCTAAAAGTGCTGGGTGGCGTTGAAACTCCCTCGGCTTGTAATAATGCCGCCTTTAAAGCCAGCTACCAGCAGGCCGCCAAGGCCTATATCGAAAAAGAGGGCTTTACCGAGCTGGCACGTCGTTACGCGATTAATATCGCCAATGCTCGCTTCTTGTGGCGCAACCGGGTGGGTGTTGAGCAGATTGAAGTGCAAGTAAAGGTGTTAAATAAAGGTCAGACACAAAGCTGGACCTTTGATGCTACTCAGTACAGCACTCGTCACTTTGATTATGGCGATAAGCAGATAACAGAATTAGCCGACAACATTGCCCAAGCTCTTTCTGGTGGTGACAGTAGTTTGCTGCTGGAAATTGCCACCTTCTCTCAGCTGGGTAAGGCGCAAGAAGTTTATCCGTCTGAAGAGTTGGTGTTAGACAAAGGCAAAAGTAAAAAGAGCAAGGTGTTGTATCAAGTGCAGGGTCACGCCGCCATGCACTCACAAAAAATCGGTAACGCCCTACGCTCCATCGATACCTGGTATCCAGTCTTTGCTGATGCAGAAAAATCAGCTGGCCCTATCGCCATTGAGCCCTATGGCGCTGTTACTAATCTAGGCACCGCTTTTCGTACCCCCAAAGACAAGCAAGACTTTTATAGCCACTTCGACAAGTGGGCTCGGGGCGAGGCATTGTCACGCGTAGAGGACGAGCATTATGTCATGGCGATTTTGGTGCGCGGTGGTGTCTTTGGCGAGAGTGATAAGTAGAGGTAGACCATGAATTACTACCAAGACATCACCTTGCTTCCGGATGCAGATATTGCCTTGGGTTTTCTCTGGCAGAAGATCTACCAACAGGTTCATATCGCACTGGTCGAGCAAAAGGTGGACGATCAGCACAGTGCTATAGCCGTGAGCTTTCCCGATTATGACTGTAATGGCTTTCCGCTGGGTAATAAGCTGCGGGTGTTGGCTAAAGAGCAAGCACAGTTGGAAAAGCTGAACTTGGCTGGGTTCCTCAGCCGGTTTGAAGATTACACTCATTTGAAATCGATTCAGCCGGTGCCTGTGTTTACAACCCATATAGCTTTCGTTCGCCAGCAGGTAAAAGGCCAGACCCGTATCGAAAAAGATATGGCAGCTAAAGCTCAGCTCTGGTCAAAAAAGTCTGGCCAAAGTCTTGAAGTTTGCTTGCAAAAATTGGAGGGAAGCAAACCGAAAGCCGGATCTAAATTGCCCTTTATCTGGATGGAAAGCCAAGAGACCAAAACGCGAACACCCTCAAGTTCCGCCAAATTTCCGCTTTTTATTGAACGGATAGAACTGCAAGGGGCAAACGAAGGACTTTTAAACTGCTATGGCTTAAGTGCAGCACGAGGCGAGCAAGTCGCTTCGATACCACACTTTTGACCTAAAAATTGGCTCTTTAAAAATATGCATTAAAAACAGATGGTTACAATATGGGTAAAAATAAGGGTATTTCTTCATATTCTTATCTAAGCCTTTGTTGTAACTATTTTTTGTGTTAATTTTCTACTGTTCACCGCCACACAGGCGGCTTAGAAAATCAGCATCTCCTAATGCAGCTAATAAAACACGTTCACCGCCACACAGGCGGCTTAGAAATTAGTAAGACCGTGTATAAGTTGTGCACGGAAGTTCACCGCCACACAGGCGGCTTAGAAAATAGTGCATCACTCGGGATAAGAGCAGGCAACGTTCACCGCCACACAGGCGGCTTAGAAATGCGGAACTTGCCTGAGAGTTTCCAACATGGGGTTCACCGCCACACAGGCGGCTTAGAAACCCTCCCCACCAGAGACCCGCCGACACTTGATGTTCACCGCCACACAGGCGGCTTAGAAATAACCGTCGCGCTGTTGGCCGCCGAAATATTCGTTCACCGCCACACAGGCGGCTTAGAAATTACCAAGACGGGGACGGTATTTATTGTGAGAGTTCACCGCCACACAGGCGGCTTAGAAAAGCACTGGCGGGAATTGAGTTAGCACCAAATGGTTCACCGCCACACAGGCGGCTTAGAAAGCCCTAGACCAGTTACCTGTCTAGCTCTGCATGTTCACCGCCACACAGGCGGCTTAGAAAATTTGCCGCCGTCAACTAAATAGTTTGATTAGGTTCACCGCCACACAGGCGGCTTAGAAATATCAGTGACTAACGCCGCGCTGCTTTGAAATGTTCACCGCCACACAGGCGGCTTAGAAATGTAGATCCACTTCGTTTTGGCCGGGCGCTGCGTTCACCGCCACACAGGCGGCTTAGAAATACATTAAAACGTGGGCTACCATCCCTTGCATGTTCACCGCCACACAGGCGGCTTAGAAATACCATATCCTTGAAACTACTATCTAGAGCCAGTTCACCGCCACACAGGCGGCTTAGAAACCAAGGTAAAATTATAATCAAGTATTGATATTGTTCACCGCCACACAGGCGGCTTAGAAATAGTGCGAGTGTAAATGCTTGATTCCTCCGAAGTTCACCGCCACACAGGCGGCTTAGAAAATGCTGGCGGCTTGGTTAATGGGGTGCTTGCTGTTCACCGCCACACAGGCGGCTTAGAAATAACCGGTACACCAGCGAGCAATGGTTATTTAGTTCACCGCCACACAGGCGGCTTAGAAAATATAGGCTCGCACGTGCTGCGGCTCTACTTTGTTCACCGCCACACAGGCGGCTTAGAAAACTCATATTCCCCGAGCTTTCTTGAAGGCCGCGTTCACCGCCACACAGGCGGCTTAGAAATATCTTTCGGCGGTTACAAGCCTGCTAGCTCTGTTCACCGCCACACAGGCGGCTTAGAAAGGCAAGCCTTCGGGCTTAATGACTAGCTTAGGGTTCACCGCCACACAGGCGGCTTAGAAATTCGGGGTATGCGCCTCTGCGGAAGCGCTGGCGTTCACCGCCACACAGGCGGCTTAGAAATGGGCGATGGCGATGGCCGCTTTAGGCTACAAGTTCACCGCCACACAGGCGGCTTAGAAACTCCCTGCACCTTACTAACTCATCTATCTGACGTTCACCGCCACACAGGCGGCTTAGAAAATAGTCGACTTTTCCACCTGCTCAGCCGGGATGTTCACCGCCACACAGGCGGCTTAGAAAAAGCATAAGCGCCTTTGACTAACGCAGCACTAGTTCACCGCCACACAGGCGGCTTAGAAAACCAAGGTCCGAGCGCAGCCATTGCCTTTGCAGTTCACCGCCACACAGGCGGCTTAGAAAAACTTGCCGCTCAAGCATTGCAGCGTGACCGGGTTCACCGCCACACAGGCGGCTTAGAAAAGCTCCACAGACCTAGCCCATGTGCCGTGCTTGTTCACCGCCACACAGGCGGCTTAGAAAGGTAACGCTTGCCCTTTCTGGTTCTGTGAGCAGTTCACCGCCACACAGGCGGCTTAGAAAGTGCCGAGTCACCAATCTCAAGCCTTAACGCGGTTCACCGCCACACAGGCGGCTTAGAAATAACAAAAAACACCTTCGACACCGCGCTATGAGTTCACCGCCACACAGGCGGCTTAGAAATTGAAAACTGAACCCTTCGGCGCTAAGTGACAGTTCACCGCCACACAGGCGGCTTAGAAAAATCAACTACGATGAGCTAACACCTGAGGCGCGTTCACCGCCACACAGGCGGCTTAGAAAATATCGAATGGCAAAGGTTTATTACGGCTAAGGTTCACCGCCACACAGGCGGCTTAGAAAGGCGACGCACCAGTGCCAGCATTATCCATCAACGTTCACCGCCACACAGGCGGCTTAGAAAGACATTAAAGCTGGCGGGGTTTCCGCCCTTGCGTTCACCGCCACACAGGCGGCTTAGAAAATAACCCCATACTTGAGGCAGCAGAGCAGCATGTTCACCGCCACACAGGCGGCTTAGAAAATGCCGATTTTGTCCAGTTGCATCAAGTGGTAGTTCACCGCCACACAGGCGGCTTAGAAATCTACACCGCGCAGCTCAAACATCTCTTGGCGGTTCACCGCCACACAGGCGGCTTAGAAATTGTTGCTGCAGCTCACTTAGCTGGCTTTTAAGTTCACCGCCACACAGGCGGCTTAGAAAATGTAATGGCCGTGCTCAAGCTCCTCTAGTCCGTTCACCGCCACACAGGCGGCTTAGAAATATGCTGGCGGCTTGGTTAATGGGGTGCTTGCGTTCACCGCCACACAGGCGGCTTAGAAACTATTATGGAGCTGGTGATAACATATGCTAACGTTCACCGCCACACAGGCGGCTTAGAAAGATATGTGCCGGATTATCGCAACCGGCGGCGGGTTCACCGCCACACAGGCGGCTTAGAAATTCATGGTGTGAGCATTTTCCCGCGCAACATGGTTCACCGCCACACAGGCGGCTTAGAAAAGTCAGGCGACAACGCAACCGACGACTACACGGTTCACCGCCACACAGGCGGCTTAGAAACCGTGACGCAGCAGGCCGAGATTCAAATAGGCGTTCACCGCCACACAGGCGGCTTAGAAACTTCATTAAACCAACCAAGCCAAAGAGGGCGAGTTCACCGCCACACAGGCGGCTTAGAAATCTCCGCCCTGCCGCCACTGCTTTTTTGATTAGTTCACCGCCACACAGGCGGCTTAGAAATTTTGCGCGGGATGCGATCCCCAGCCTAGTGAGTTCACCGCCACACAGGCGGCTTAGAAATAAATACGAATACCCCGTAAACGCAGTGACGGGTTCACCGCCACACAGGCGGCTTAGAAAAGATAACGCGCTTGCTCCTTCTATGCCAGACTGTTCACCGCCACACAGGCGGCTTAGAAATATGAGCTCGCAGCCTGTGCCGCCAATCTCGTGTTCACCGCCACACAGGCGGCTTAGAAACGTCAGGGTAGGTCTTAGACTCGATAATACCCGTTCACCGCCACACAGGCGGCTTAGAAAGAGCGAACCCGAACAGATCAGTAAAAGAACAAGTTCACCGCCACACAGGCGGCTTAGAAATTCGCTCTATTCCGCTTATTGGCCGTGCCTTCGTTCACCGCCACACAGGCTAAGGCTAACAAGATAAGGCTAAAGGCTAACAAGACACCCATGTTAAGTGGTTAGCTTTTCTTGAAGCTTTTCTTGAGGCATCTAAACTTAAAAGATTCGAGTTTGCTGTATTGAAAAGGTTCTTATGCCTAGACCACGCTCGAATCAAGCAAGCTTGGAAGATACGCCTGTTACACGACGTCCTTTTATCACTGCGTTAGTCGCACGGTGAGAAGGGCGTTTTTGTGTGGTGCCGAGCACTCTTTTTGTTCATGAGGACAATCAATGACGATGGTCGATTTTTGGAGAGGCTGTTGGTAATACTGTTTAACATGGGTGGCCTAGATTCGGTTAAAGGGGGTAATTAGCTTTGGTTGCGAGCTAGGGCGCTAATGCTAGAATGCCCGCCAGCATTGGTCATTATCGGAGAAAAATATGAGCAGCTATCCAATCGGTACACCTGGCGAACCTTGGGGCGAGACGGAGCGCGCCGAGTGGTTGTCGCAACAGCGTCGTCAACGCAGCTATGAGACGGATGTGTTGAGTGCCATCGAGCGTCTGCGCCCGCATTTTAACATAGAGCAGTATGGCCATCTGGATTATGGTACTGATAGTTATCCACTGATGGCGATTCGTAACCGCGACTGGTGTGATGATCTGCCGGTGGTGCTGGTTACGGGCGGGGTGCATGGCTACGAAACTAGCGGGGTATACGGCGCGTTGCAGTTTGTTGAGCAGCAAGCAATGAATTACGCGGGCCGCGTTAATGTGCTAGTTGCGCCTTGTGTCAGCCCTTGGGCTTATGAACGCATTCATCGCTGGAACCCGAATGCGGTGGATCCAAACCGCTCGTTTTACCCGAACAGCCCGGCGCAGGAATCTGCGGCCCTTATGCAACTGGTCGCGTCCGTACGCGATCGGGTATTAATGCATATCGATCTGCACGAGACTACCGACACCGACGAAACCGAGTTTCGCCCGGCGCTGACGGCCCGCGACGGCAAGCCGTTTGCACCGGACGGAATCCCCGATGGCTTCTATCTGGTTGATGACAGCGCGCGCCCGCAACCCGAATTTCAGCAGGCGGTGATTGAAGCGGTGGAAAAGGTAACTCATATCGCTCCCGCTGATGATAACGGCGAAATCATCGGCTCACGATTGGTCGCTCGGGGGGTGATTCAGTATCCGCTTAGCCAGCTGGGCCTGTGCGCCGGCATGACCCACGCGCGCTACAAGACCACCACCGAAGTGTATCCCGACAGCGCTGGTGCCACGCCCGACCAATGCAATGCCGCACAGGTTGCCGCTGTGTGTGCGGGCATCGACTACGCGCAGGCACACCGGTAGAGCAGCATAAACTCCTTGGCTAAATACAGGTTTCAAACAAATGCCCGACCAGCAAAAACTTGCCACACTCAACGAGCAGTTCGCAATAGAAGGGCAGCTGCAATTCAACGCGACTGGCGATTTGATTGTGGCTGACATCACTAACCAGCACGCGACGGCAAGCATTGCCCTGCAGGGCGCGCAGGTGCTGTCTTGGGCTGCTAAAAGAGCAGCTAAAGGGAGTGCCGAAAGAGGTGCCGACGAGCAGCAACCGCTGATCTGGCTTTCAGACGAAGCGACGTTTATCGCGGGTAAAACCATTCGCGGCGGCATTCCAGTGTGTTGGCCCTGGTTTGGCGCGCATCCTGATCGTGAGGGCTACCCTGATAATCGCCCCGCCCATGGTTTTGTCAGAGCCGTCGTTTGGGACGTGACCGAAACCAGCACGACGGCTGCCGGGCAAACGAACATAGTATTTCGCCTGCCGCAAACGCAAGTGCCCCCAGCCTTATGGTCACACAACACCGAGCTAGAGCTACACGTTAGCGTCGGCGCAACCCTTGAGCTGAACTTGATCACGCGCAATCATGGGTCAGAAACCGTCACCATCAGTCAGGCGTTACACAGTTATTTTGCCGTGAGTGATATCAATAATGTGGCGGTTAAAGGTCTGGAAGGCTGCCAGTTCATTGATGCCCTGGATGATTGGCAGCGTAAAGTCGAAATCACGCCGATTTGCATTGATGCCGAAATTGACCGCATTTATCAAAATACCAAGCCCGTCTGTTCACTCGAAGACAAAGGCTGGCAGCGTCGTATCAACATTGAAACCAACAACAGCCGCTCAACCGTGGTTTGGAACCCCTGGATTGATAAATCAGCCCGGCTGGGTGATATGGGGGAGGGCGGTTATTTGAACATGCTGTGTATTGAAACCGGCAACATTGCCGAGGATCGAGTCAGCATTGCTGCGGGTGCGGAGCATTGTTTGTCGGTCTGTTATCGGATTGCGCAATACGACTAACAAGCCACCCATATTAAGTAGTTCTTATAAATACCCGTTCCCGGTGCTCAAGGTTATTAACTGCAAAAAAGCTCTGAAATTTCAGAGCTTTTTTGTTTTCACGATAGGGAGCGAACCGTGCGATGCGCGGTGTTAGGTTGAGTGTGTTGCTCTTTAACTGACAGCTTCAAGCTGACGGCTTTACGCTTTGTTTGGTCACACCGCCGGATTGGGTATGGCTTGGTGTAATTCTTCTATGGCTGTTCTTAATTCTGTGCTGAGCGTGATATCGACGCTGTCGATGTTTTCTTTGAGTTGTTCAAGCGTTGTGGCGCCAATTAAGTTACTGGCTACAAACGGGCGGGTGTTTACAAACGCCTGTGCCAGTTGTGCTGGGGTCAGGTTGTGCTCTTGGGCCAAGGCGACGTAAGCGGCGCTGGCTTTTTGTGCCTGCGGGTTTAGGTAGCGCTTAAAGCGGCTATATAAGCTTAAGCGAGCGCCAGCGGGTCGAGCACCATCTTGGTATTTTCCGGTAAGCATGCCAAACGCCAGCGGCGAGTAGGCGAGTAGCCCCACTTGTTCGCGTAAGCTAAATTCCGATAATCCCACTTCAAAGCTGCGATTGAGTAGGTTATAGGGGTTTTGAATGCTGACGATGCGCGGCAAGTTAGCTTGTTCTGCGAGCTTCAAATATTGGTGCAGGCCCCACGGGGTTTCGTTAGACACACCAATGTGGCGAATTTTGCCGCTGTTCACTAATTCTTCTAGCGCGCGCAGGGTCTCTTCAATGGGCACGGTTTCTTCTTGTTCTAGCTGATCTAAGCCGAGTTTGCCAAAGTAGTTGGCGCTGCGATCGGGCCAGTGCAGCTGATACAAGTCGATGTAATCGGTTTGCAGGCGTTGCAGGCTGTCGTCTACCGCTTGAATAAGGTTAGTGCGGTCGAGTTTGGCTTGGCCATTACGAAAATAAGAGGGGCGTACCGCATTGCGTGACGGCCCTACGGCCTTGGTGGCAATAATCAATTGTTCGCGTTTGCCGCGGGCGTGCAGCCAGCGACCGATCATACTTTCGGTGGCGCCTTGGGTGTGCTCGCGCGGCGGGATCGGGTACATCTCGGCAGTATCAATGAGATTAATGCCATGATCGACGGCCATGTCGAGCTGAGCGTGGGCGTCAGCTTCGGTGTTTTGCTCGCCCCAGGTCATGGTGCCTAGGCCGATTAAGCTGACCTTGATGTCGGTTTGGCCCAGCGGTCGGTATTGCATAATGAGTCCTTATTGCTAAGTAATGTTGCATAATTTATGTAGATTTCGCCGTAAGTTTGCTCTTAGATATCCAAGACTTTTTTCCACGGAAGAACACGCAACGCACGGAAAATTAAGAGTAAGAGCTAATTTTATGGTGTGTAGCACCTCACCGATTCTCCGTTCCCTTTGTCTTATTGCTCTAGGTCCGTGTATTCCGTGGCAAAAATAGGTTTCGGTTAAGGAAGTCCGTTGGCTGCCGATAACGTATATAAGCGCAGCTATCGTGCTAAGCACAGGTCACTGAACATAGGTTATTTATAAAGGAGTCGGGTTATGGCAGTTTCTCCCATTACAGGCAGTCAGACGGCATTAACGGCTCGTGTTGACTCGCAACAAGTAAAAGCGAATGACAAGTCAGAGCAAAAAGAGCAACAGGCTGAGTTCAGCGCGTCTCGCACCGAGATGAAAGCTCGCTCTAATCAAAACATAGTGCAAGCCATGTTTGGTAATGGCAAGCAGGGCGATGATAAAGCCATGAATATTCTCTATAGCGAGATCATGAGCACCATTAACGCCGAGCTTGGTAAAGAGCACGCGATTACGCCAGATAAAGTGGCGGGACAGGCGGATGATTACTGGTCACCAGAAAATACCGCCGGACGAATTGTGGAGGGTGCGTTAGGTTTTTTTGACACCTTTCAGCGACAAAATTCCAACATGCCAGAAGATGAACAGGTAGAAAAATTTCTATCGATTATTACCAAGTCGATTGATAAAGGCTACGGCGAAGCCACCAAGGTATTGGATGGCTTGAAGGTGTTTGATGGCAGCATTAAAGACAATGCCGAAGCCACCCGTAGCTTAATTGATGACAAATTGGCCGCGTTTCGCGAAGCCAAGTTAGGCACAGCGACTCAAGAAGGTGCTGAATAAGTAGTGCCTGTGAAGGGTGAAGAGTGCAGGGGGTAACCTAACATCTTGTGCATTCCCTCACTGTTTTTAAGCCGTACGCCAAGGGCTAGGTGTTTTTGTAGCCAGAGCCAAACCCTAACCTTCGTCATTGCGAGGAGTGCAACGACGCGGCAATCCATGGTTATGTACCGCGCCGTTTGTAGGCTGGATTGCCGCGCTACGCTCGCAAAGACGGAATAAGGGGCATAACAACAGGGCGCAGAGCGGCGTACAGCGTAAGACGTACCGCTACCTTAATCAGGTGCCGATGATGCCGCCGTCTTGGCGGGTGATCATCATTACGCTGGAGCGGGGGGTATGTTCTCCACCTAGTGGAAAGTGCGATCCGGCCAAATCTTCTCCTGGGTGTTGCACGCCCACGAACACCGTTTTTTGATCGGGAGTAAAAGCCAAGCCGGTAATTTCGCAGGCGATGGGGCCGGTTAAAAAGCGTCGTACTTCACCGGTTGCGGGGTCGGCACACAGCATTTGGTTATTGCCTTGGCCGGCAAAATCGCCCTCATTAGAATATTTGCCGTCGGTTTGAATCCACAGTCTCCCCGCCTTATCAAAGCCAATGCCGTCTGGACTATTAAACATATTGTCGGCGTTGATGTTGCTTGAGCCCGCGTAGGCAGTATCTTGATGTACCGTGGGGTTGCCGGCCAGTAAGAACAGGTCCCAATTAAAAGTGGCGTCGGTATGGTGGCCTGAGGTCGGCTGCCAGCGAATAATTTGGCCATAGTTATTTTCGGCTCTGGGATTGGGGCCGTTGATGGCTTGATTGTCTGCTACGCCGCGATTCTTATTGTTCGTTAAGGTGCAAAACACCATCGGCTCGGTGGGGTGAACGGCCACCCACTCGGGTCTGTCCATGGTGGTTGCACCCACTTGCGTGGCCGCTAGGCGGGCATGAATTAACACCTGTGCTTGGCTGGTAAAGCCGTTTTCGGGCGTAAGGCCATTTTCGCCAAAAATGAGTGGTAACCATTCGCCAGTGCCCGATGGCTCACCGTCGTTGGCGCTATTAAAGCGCGCCACATATAAGGTGCCTTCATCCAGTAAATGGCGGTTGGCGGCAGGGTTGTCGGGGTTATATTTATGAAGGCTCACAAAGCGATAAATATGCTCACCGCGTTCATCGTCACCCAAATACACTACCACATGGCCGCTTTTGTCTATGACCAACTCGGCATTTTCGTGTTTAAAGCGGCCTAAGGCGGTGCGCTTTATCGGGGTGGAGTTGGGGTTTTGCGGGTCAATTTCTACTACCCAACCAAAACGGTTGCACTCGTTAGGGTGCTTAGCCAGATTGAAGCGCTCGTCAAACTGATGCCACTGCCAGCCTGCATCATCGGGGCCTATGCCGTAACGTGCCTGAGCTGGTGTGATAGTGACTTGCTCGGTGCTACCAAAGTAGCCGTGTACGTTTTCTTCGCAGGTTAAATAAGTGCCCCATGGCGTCATGCCGTTGGCACAGTTATTAAAGGTGCCCAGCACGCGCTCACCGTTAGGGTCGGCTTGAGTTTGCAGCAGGGTATGGCCTTTGGCGGGGCCGCTAATGGTCATGGGGGTATTGGCATGAATGCGACGGTTGTATTGGCCGTCTTTTTCAACCTGCCAGCCGTTGGCGTTCTTCTTTAAGGTGAGCACCGATACGCCTTGAGATGCTTGGGCCTTTTTAACATCTTCGCCGGTCATTTGTTTGCCCTGATGTGCAAACATCAGTTCGTAATTACAGTATTCATTATTCACCACCAGAATGGCGGTATTGGCATCGATCGGGAAAAAGCTCATGCCATCATTGTTATCGCCAAACTGACCTAATTGATCGGCTGCACTATTGCCCCCACCATTAATAAATTCCGCCACATTAGAGAACAAGGGATCGCCCCAAGAAATTAAGCGTTCGGCTTGATAACCAGGCGGCACCACAAAGGTGTCTGCGGTGCTAGTGGGCACGGCACTAAAACCCAATAAAGGGCTGCTACCGGTCGCCGCAGCCACGGCGCGAGACAGCGGTGACACACTAAAAAAGGCCGCGGCACCTAAGGCGGCAGCGCCCCCTAAAAAACGGCGTCGACTAACACTGCGTTCTACCATTTGGGTAAATTCAGGTACCTGAGGCCGAGGGTGGTTTTGCTCATCCTGTAGTTCAAACTGACTCATCGTTAATTATCCTTGCTCATGTCGGTGAAAACCAAGTTAAGGGGTGATAACTAAGTTTAGATTGTGGCTAGGGTAGTGATGAAACATGGCGTTTTAATAACAAGAAGATGACAAGACGGTGACTGTGGCGATGAATATAGTCGATAAACGGGGCAAATTTTGACAGCGGGCGTAGTAGCGAGCCACGGATAACAGAGAGCCCACCAAAAGGTGGGCTCTGTAAGCGTAATTAAGCGCTGGGTTTAATGGTCTCAGTCATGCTTATGGTGTTTTTTGTGCTTGTGCTTGTGCTTATGCTTGTGTTTCTTGCCGTGATAATAGTGATGTACTTCTTGTGGCTTGCGGTGGCCGTCTCCGGATCTGGCGCCCAGAGCCGAGCCTGCACCGCCGCCGATGCCAGCACCAATCAACCGACCCGTGTTGCCGCCCACTTCGTTACCTAAGGCTGCACCACCCAAAGCACCTACGGCACCGCCAAGCGCGGCTTCGTTCTTGTTGCCACGATTAGCCGTTGCTGCGCCACCAGCGGCACCGCCTAGGGCTGCGCCAACGAGGGCGCCAGTATTACCGCCCATTTGATTGCCCAGCAGGGCACCGGCGACGCCACCGGCACCGCCGCCTAATATGGTATTTAAATCTTCACCAGCAAATACCGGCGCAGTCGCCAATATCAGTGGCAGTAAGCCAAAGCTGATCATTTTCTTTTTCAACATAATACAGTCTCTTTTAGGCTGTTTAACTTGCACTGACTATACAAAGATTATGTAGCAAATATAGCGAAACTAGCAGTGCTTACTAAGATAAATTATAGGTTAAATGCTAGTAACAACTTGATTTATAAGTGATATTTTAACTTTGATCTGGTGTGGCCACTGATTCACACCGACAGAAGCTGACCGCAGCAGAGCCAGCTGATGCCTAGAAGGCTCGAATATCCTGCTCCCCACCTGATTACCCGTCAAACTTAGCCATGTTTCAGCTTCTGCCCTCGTCAGCCATTAGCGCCTTGGTAGATGAGTGCATCCTTGTAACGCTCGTCATTGCGAGGAGCGTAGCGACGTGGCAATCCAGGGGGATGTAGTGCGCCGTGTGTAGGCAGGATTGCTTCGCTACGCTCGCAATGACGGGATAAGGGCGTATACCCCGTCATTGCGAGGAGTGTAACGACGCGGCAATCTAGGTTTGGGCGTTAAAGTCATGGTAATGAGAAGGAAAAAGGGGGCGTACCGGGGAATAAGGAGTCATCCTTGACTCAAGATGTTAATGGAGGTAAGCAGTCCGGCATAACTTATGTGGATTCAGGGGCTAGCTTTTCTTTATCGTCACCCTCGCGAAGGCGGGGGTCCAGTGCCTTTGCAGGAAAAGCGCAGGCTGACAAATCTGCGCCACAGGCCCTGGATTCCCGTCCCCGCCTACGCGAGGATGACGTTCCTTCGGGAATGACGGCAGAACCACACCTGTTAAGCGGCATTACTTAGCCCAATAAACTTTAATCATCCCATCTGTCTTTATGACGTTTTTCCCAGTTCTTATGGGCTTGTTTACGCATTTTTTGATGATGCTTAATTTCTTTTTTGCGCATTTTTTCAAAGTGTTTACGCTCTTCTTTTCTGCGCTTTCTTTCATATTTACTGCTGTAACTGTCATTATAACGGCGGTCGTAATCTCGGTCATAGTGACGATCATAATCATGGTCATAACGTGAGTCATACTTATGATCAGAGCCGCGGCTATGGGTATCTCCGGTTCTGGCACCAATGGCCGCACCTGCACCGCCGCCCACGCCGGCACCAATTAACTGGCCGGTGTTACCACCCACTTCTTTACCTAACGCCGAACCGCCAATGGCCCCTACGGCTCCGCCTAACGCGGCTTCGTTTTTATTGCCGCGTTTCGCACTCGCGGCCCCACCTGCAGCACCGCCTAACGCCGCGCCCACTAGGGCTCCGGTGTCACCACCCATTTGTCGACCAATTAAGGCACCGGCTGCGCCACCCGCGCCGCCACCTAATATAGTGTTTAAGTCTTCACTCGCCATTACTGGCGTAGTGGCTAACAGTAAGGGTAATAAAGCAAAGCTGATAATTCGTTTTGTTAACATAATACAGTCTCTCTCAGGCTGTTTAACGTAATGTCACTATACAAAGTATTCGCAGCAAAGAAAGAGAGTTAGAGTATTTACGTAAAAAATGAAATTGCTGTTATTTGAGTTTAAGTTGCTGATATTTAATTTGTTTTTTGTATTTTTGTGGCGGTGACGACCAGTTATGACCGACAGAAGCTGACCGCAACCGCCTTTTGGTGCCGTAAATCACGCGGCATCAGCGCTAAACACCCAGACTAGCGTACGCAACCCTTGCTGCCCGTAGCGGGCTAGGCGGTCAAATCGGCTACGTTCTATGGGTAAATACTGCTTATCAACGGAGCTTTCGCCTGCGGCCTCATCAATATCAGGGTCGTGAATATACACAAACTCTTTATCAATAGCGCACACCAATACCCAGTGCGGTGCTTTGCGGCCATCCAGATGATAGGTGCTGATCAAGACTAAGGGCAGCCCGCCGTTATGCAGCCCATGTTCTAACTGCGCAAGTGTAAAGTGTCCGTACTCTGCCTCTATACCCACCTCGGCCATTTGCGCTAAAAACTGTTGATGCACCCGCTCTAAAATGTGTTTTTTATCGGCAGTACGCACGCTACCAACAAACAAGGGGCCGGTTTGGTTAAGCGTGAGTGCAACTTTAAAGCCGCGTCTGTGGGCGGCGAGTGCTAAACCATGGGGGCCGCAGCCACCGTGGCCGCTGGTCATAAAAATAGTGGTGGCTTCACGCCACAGCTGTAGCTCTTCGTCTATTTCTGGCTGGTAGTGAGGCGAAAGTGCACTAATGGCCATCATCATAGAGGCGGGGCCACAGGTAAATTCGGTGGTCTGGCGATAATAGGGCACCGTTATGCTGCCGCTATGAGGATGATAATGATGGATGCGCTTTTGGTAGCGCAGGGCAAGCTGCTGGTCTTCATAATAGTTGTGGTACACCCCAAACTGGCGATAGCCCAAGGCCTGATAAAGGCTTTGTGCCCAAATATTATCGGCGCGTACTTCTAAGCGCATAAACACGCTACCTTGTTGTTGCGCCGCTTGTTCAGCTGCGGTCATTAACGCTTTGCCAAGGCCTAGGCCACGAGCTTCTGGCGATACTGCTATAGAGTAAACGCGGGCCAGGCGAGTATTGCGCCGAAATAACACCAAAATATAGCCAAGCAGCTGATTATCTTGCACGGCCAATAATAGCTTGTCTTGAGGATGTTCAATAAAACGTTGAAAGCTGCGTCTGCTGATCCGGTCGCCAGCAAAGCAGTGCTCTTCAAGAGTCACTAATTGGTTGAGATCAGACTTTTCGGCGGCGCGAACAATAGGGGCAGACATAGGGCACCAAGGGCGTGTTGTAAGTTATTTAAGATACGATAATTTACTATTGGCCGCGAGAAAATTTCACTGTGCTAGCCGCTATTTATGTATAAAGTAACGCATCTGATTAGGGCAATGTGGGTGGATTATCGTGATGGCGCAACTTATTTTAGTCGTTGATGAACTGAGTGCATGGGCACCGTATTTTCCGAGTGAAAATTTGCTCGACTTTGACACCTATCTTAAGCAAACACCCGCCAAGAATGCATCGCGTACTCGGGTAATTAACCTGTGTAAAAATAATAAGTATCTCTCTAACGGTTATTACTGCTCGCTATTGGCTGAAGCGCGAGGCCAACATGTGATCCCCTCGGTTGCCACCTTAAATAACTTGCGCAATAAAGGGCTGTTTGCCTTTGGCTTTAACGGCGTCAGCGATGCCTTAGCGGCGCTGGCACCCGATGACGACACCAAACTAATTAAGCTAAAAAGTTACTTTGGCCGCAGCCCCATTCCTGAGCTTGAAACCTTGTGCAGAGAGCTGTTTGACCGGCTGCCATGCCCGATGCTGGAGCTGACTTTTAAAAAGCGCTCCCGTTGGGAGTTGACCGGGCTGGCCACGTTATCGCCACGCGAATTGGTAGAAGAGGAAGAAGACCGCTTTGCCGAGGCGCTAGAGGCGTATTCACGCATTATTTGGCGCAAGCCTAAGTCGGTAAAGCGCTATCGCTACGACTTGGCGATGCTGGTTAATCCTGACGAAGAGTTGCCGCCATCGGATGCCAAGGCGCTCACCAAGTTTGTAAAAGCGGGGGAGCGAGCCGGTGTAAATGTAGACCTGATCACCCGCAAAGATTATCAACGGCTGGCGGAATATGATGGTTTGTTCATTCGTGAAACCACCGCCATCGATCATCATACTTTTCGGTTTGCCCAAAAGGCTGAGCACGAAGGCTTGGTAGTGATGGACTCGCCAACGTCTATTTTGCGTTGTGCCAATAAAGTATTTTTGGCCGAAAGTTTTACTAAACACGGCGTACCCACGCCTAAAACCTTAATGGTGAACCCCAAAGGTAAAGAGTCGGTAGCATGGCTTGAGCAAGAGTTGGGGTATCCGTTGGTGTTAAAAATACCTGACGGTGCTTTCTCGCGGGGGATATATAAAGTGGCCGACCGTGGCGCGCTAATTGAAACCTTAGCCACGTTGCGTAACGCATCGGCGTTAGTCTTGGCGCAAGAATACTTTTTTACTGAATTTGATTGGCGTATTGGGGTACTGAATCACGAGCCCATTTTTGCCTGTAAATATTTTATGGTGAAAGGCCACTGGCAGATTTATCGTCACAACGAGACGGGTAAAGAGGCAGATTCGGGCAGCTTTGTGACCCTGCCAACTTATGAAGCACCAAAGGCGGTGATCAGTGCCGCCCTTAAAGCGGTTAAGCCCATTGGCGATGGCTTATACGGGGTCGACATTAAAGAAGGCAAGGGCCGAGTGGCGGTAATAGAAGTTAACGATAACCCTAATATCGATCATGGTGTAGAGGATGTCATTCTTAAAGACAAACTCTACGATATGGTTATCGCCGACTTCGTGCGCCGATTTGAAGCCAACTAAATCATTGCAGGTAAGACGTGAATGGTGAGGCGTGAGGTGTTTACGCTCCTCACCATTTATCTTTCACGGCTATCAGTTTGGCGTGCTGTAGGCGAACACTTGTTCTCGCATTACGCCGCAGGCGTAAGTCAGTGTCCTTCGAACACCGGCCAGTTGAGTCAACGGCAAACCATTCTGCTCCGCAGAATTTCGCAGCTGAAGCAGCGGCTACAAAAGACGGTGTTTGCCTTTAACTTTAACTTTAACTGACCGCTTATAGCTTACGGCTTAAAGCTGCCCGTAGGGCCGAGTTATAGGCATTCGCGCTCGCCGCGGCGTAGGGGATCGGGCTTTTCGTCGCCACTGGCACAAAAGTCCAGAGAGGCGGAGTTTAAGCAATAGCGCAGGCCGGTAGGGGCGGGGCCATCTGGGAAGACATGACCGATGTGGCCGTCGCAGCGTTGGCAGCGAATTTCTACGCGACGCATGCCATGGGTTACATCGGATAATTCTACGATGTGATCGGTATGATAAGGCGCAAAAAAGCTGGGCCAGCCGGTGCCTGACTCAAACTTGCAGGCAGAAGAAAACAACGGCAGCGCGCAGAGTTTGCAGATGTAGCTGCCGTCTTGTTTGTTGTCGAGCAGGCCACCACAAAATGGCGCTTCTGTGCCTTGGCTCAGCAACACATGTCGCTCTTCTTCGCTCAGCGCACTGGCTAATTGCTCTCTCTGCTCTTTGCTAGGCGGGCTTAAGTCATAAGGAGTAGGGGTGAGTGCCATAATGTTACAAGTCCTTTTTTAACCGGTGTTTAAAGAAGTGCTGCACCTTGGCCACTTTGGGCTGGGCAACGGCGGCAATATAAGGTTGGTTAGGGTTAATAGCTGCATAGTTCTGATGAGAACTTTCTGCCGGGTAAAATGCAGTTAGCGCCTCTAAGCGAGTCACAATGGGCGCTCTGAACGCGTTATTTTTTTCCAGCAAAGCCACATAGTCGCTTACCAGCTGCTGCTCGGCGTCGTCTTGATAAAACACCGCCGAACGATATTGACGACCTTGGTCATTACCTTGGCGATTTAGCTGGGTGGGATCGTGTGCAATGCCAAAGAAGACTTTTAGTAAGGTGCCTGGGCCAATAATGGCGCTGTCATACTCAATACAAATAGCTTCTGCATGTTCGGTGGTGCCGCTACATACCGCATCGTAATTGGCGGTGTCTGCGCTGCCACCGGCATAACCGGACACCACATTAAGCTGGCGATATACGGCCTCGGTACACCAAAAACAACCACCCGCTAAAACTAAGTGGCGCACGCCTTGGTTTAAAAAGTCGCCATCACTCGCATCAGGAAAATCATTGGGTAATAGGCTCAGTACTGAATCTGGCATTACATTTCTCCTCAATAACAATAATGGTACGTTAACATAGCTCATCGTTAGGCTAAACGATCTTGATGCAAGGTGGGTAAAATACCGCGCTAGATAAACCTCATACGACTCCTACCTTGCCCTCTGCACTTGAGCAGCCCCTTCGTACTCACTTTGATACTTTATAGACTTGTGACCAAAAGACAGGCTTACAGCTTGTGTAATACCAATTCCATTAAACAATCGATCTATTTGATTGTCATATCAGCCCCGAACAAAGGGCCTGCTCCACCGACCCGCTGCGGGCTAATGACACTCACCGTATCAGCCTACTGCGAACATTCACTGGATGTTCGTTAGGTTGATACAGCTCGTCACGGCGAGACAAGCTCGTCCCCTCTAACTTCAACACATGACATCCCTGTCATGTGCTGGTCGGTGGAGCAGATCCCTTTGTCCTGCTTGATGATGCAGAGTCGCCTATTGGCAGTGTCTGCTGGCAACTCGGTGTACTAGGAGAGGTTACAGAGATGGCCTCCCACGACCGTGAAATGACAGGGACGTCATTTCCTGAGCCCCCATGGATGGGTTTATGGCGTGTCGTGGGAGGCGGCTGTGTTACCTCTGGCGCTCCGGCCCAACATCGGATCAGATCTTTAATGTAATTGGTATAACATACTGTGAGCGTTGAGTTTTACTGTTGCTGATCATGCCATCCTGATAGGCTATGCGCATTTATGCAAGACGCGGAATACTCATGGAACTGGAATTAGGATTACTTACCTTAGGGTTGCTGGCCGTGGCGGCATTACTCGCCGGTTTTATTGACGCTATTGCAGGTGGGGGCGGGCTTATTACCGTACCAGCGCTGCTGGCAACGGGTATGCCTCCTACCATGGCGCTGGCCACTAATAAGCTGCAAAGTAGCTTTGGCTCGTTTTCTGCCACCTTGTATTATTTGCGCCGTGGCCTAATAGACTGGCGCACCATGAAATGGGCGGTGGTGTGTACTTTTATTGGCAGCATGCTGGGCACCATTTTGGTGCAAAAAGTAGACGCCTCTATTTTACAAAAAATACTGCCCTTTTTATTAGCCGCGTTTGCGCTGTATTTTTTATTCTCCCCCCGCGTCGGTGATCAAGACCGTCAACACCGGCTCAGCATGCTTCCTTTTGCTTTGCTTATTGGTACCGGAATTGGCTTTTATGATGGCTTTTTTGGCCCGGGCACCGGATCGTTTTTTGCGCTGGGCTTTATTGCCTTGGCAGGCTTTAGCATGGCCAAAGCCACCGCGCACACCAAGCTGCTGAACTTTACCTCCAATATTGCTTCGCTGTTGTTTTTTATTTTGGGCGGTCAAGTAGTGTGGGTGGCCGGTTTATCGATGGCGCTGGGGCAATTTATTGGTGCGCGAATAGGCTCAAAAATGGTGGTCACCAAGGGCACACGCATTATTAAACCGATGCTGGTAACGGTGTCTATGGTGATGTCGGTGCACTTATTGTGGCAACAGTATCCAAGCTGGTTTAGCTGGCTAGGTTTAGCAACATAAGAACAATATGTGAAGAGTGAAGGGGTGGAACATAAACAAAGCCGACTCAGAACACTCTGTCCTGAAGGTTCGCTGTATAAGTTTCTCCTCTTCACTATTTACCCCTTACATGCACTGAGTGGGATATAACTTAAGGAACAGAAGATAACCGTATGTTGGCGATACTATTTCAACAACAGCAACGCAAATATCGATATTGGTTAGGTGGGCTGGGCTTAGCGCTGCTGGCCAGCATGTTACTGAGCTTGCAGCTGGGTGCCGTTGGTGTGGGCATAGAAGCGCTATGGCAACCGGTGTCGGCCCTAGAAGAGCAAGTGTTCTGGCAGCTTAGGTTGCCGCGTACCTTGCTGGCGGTATTAGTGGGGGCCAGTCTTGCCTTGTGTGGCGCGGTATTACAGGTATTACTGCATAACCCCTTGGCCGAGCCCGGCTTAATTGGTATTTCTAGCGGTGCCAGTCTGGCGGCGGTATTAACGCTGTCGCTCTCGGTGTCGTTAGGCATCACGCTGCCTTATTGGAGCTTATCGCTAGCGGCTTTTGTTGGTGCCTTGTTGGTCACTTTGTTACTGCTGGCGCTGGCGCGACGCCGACTGGGGCCGGGGGCTTTGCTGTTATTTGGGGTCGCGGTGGGCATTTTGGCCAATGCGGTGCTGACATGGTTATTGTATTTAGCGGACGATGCTTCGCTGCGCAGTTTTTTGTTCTGGATGATGGGCAGTCTCGGCCATGGCCAGCAATTGTCGTTTGTGTGGTGGCTACCTGCCATCGCCACGCTGGTGTGGTTAACGCGCCAAGGCCGATCGTTAGACATATTGGCGTTAGGTGATAGTCAGGCCCGATTATTGGGGCTGAATGTGAAACGACTCCAGCCGCGACTGGTATTGGCGGTGTGCTTGCTTACTGCTTTTAGTGTGGCCATGGCTGGGCCCATTGGCTTTGTCGGCTTAGTGGTGCCGCATTTATTACGCTTATTAGTGGGCGGCAAACAACGCTTTTTATTACCGGCTTCGGTACTCGCGGGTGGCGTGGTGTTAACGCTGGCCGATGTGGCGGCGCGCACTTTGCTCTCTGTGGGTGAAATGCCCATAGGGGCGGTTACGGCTACCTTGGGGGCTCCGGTGTTTATTTGGTTATTGGTGCGTCGCTATGCTGGCGCTTAACGGCTTTGTACAGCGAGATCGCGTTGGGCCTATTCACGGTGAGTTTGCCGCAGGCAGCTTAACGCTGTTAATTGGGCCTAATGGCAGTGGCAAGTCGAGCTTATTAACCGGGGCTGCGGGGCTAAGTAGCAGCGAAGGCGAGGGCGAAGTGCGCCTGGCGGGCCAAGCGTTATCGGGTTTTAGTCTGCATGAACTGGCGCGCCACCGCGCTATGCTGGCGCAACAGGCGATGTTGCCCCACGGGTTGCGTGGCTACGAATTGCTGGCCCTGGGCGCCGAACCCTTAGGTGGCGTAACCGAAGACGTCTGTTTGGCGATGGCCCGATTGGGCAAACCGTTAGGGTTAGAAAAGCTGTATCACCGCCAACTTAATACCTTATCTGGCGGCGAGCAGCAGCGTTTTCTGATTGCCGGTACGTTGTTGCAGGTTGATCCGGCCATTAATCCTGATGCGCAATTGCTGTTGTTAGATGAGCCGTTAGCCGGCCTAGATTGGCAACATCAGTTGGCGACTTTGCGGTTGTTACGAGGCTACGCGGATTTAGGCTTAGCTGTGGTGGCGTCTATTCACGATATTAATATGGCCTGCCAATACGCCGATAGCGTGTGGTGTTTACATCAAGGTCGATTAGCCGCCAGCGGTGCTCCCAATGTGATCACGCCGGAGTTAATTGCCGAGGTATTTGAAGTGAAGGTACGGCTACTCGAACAAGATGGCATCAGCGTAATGCTGCC
This sequence comes from Oceanisphaera ostreae, assembly GCF_042676125.1. NCBI lineage: Bacteria > Pseudomonadati > Pseudomonadota > Gammaproteobacteria > Aeromonadales > Aeromonadaceae > Oceanisphaera > Oceanisphaera ostreae. The sequence goes on along the minus strand of NZ_JBHTJS010000033.1, from coordinate 30,890 downwards.
TGTCAGTTAAATACACAGCTGTATGCTGTACGCCTTACGTTAAAAATAAATACCCTCTACTGTAGTCGCTTCTTCAGCTGCGAAACACTGCGCAGCAGGATGACTGGTGAATCCCGCTGAGACGGGACTGCTAGCTAAAGCAGCAGCTACAAAAACATCAAAGACACTCAGCCCATGCGCACTATATATCGTGTAACCCCTACAAAACACAGATACCCATCTCAATAAAAACACCGAGCTTAAGCTCGGTGTTTTTATTTCATCTTAGTGATTCATTCAACATTGAAAATTAAGCAGTTAATATTGCTTTGATCATCAAGGGTTGGTGAAGCGTTGGCCGGAAATCTCGGGGTGATAAATAGGCTGGATAACGTTACCGGCGGGGTCAGTAATGTGGAAGCTGCGCGCACCGTCGCCATGATCGTGGGGTTGGTCTAGCATGGTCACGCCTTTGCTTTTCAGGTATAAAAACCACTGTTCTAGCTGTTCTTTGGTGTCTACTATAAAACCAAAGTGATCGAGGCTCTGCACACCACTGGCGGGCAAGTCGGCACGGCCTAAAGAGATGTTGTCGTTGCCACAGGTGAGGTACACCAAATCTTTATGAGCGCGACGTAGCAGCTGCATACCCATAATTTCGGTATAAAACTGCTCACATTCTTCCAGGTTGGGCATGGTAAAGGCGATATGACGCATGCCGTTAAAGGGACTAGGTCTTTCCATGGCTGAGCTCCTTGGCTTGTCTATTGTGTGAAGAGTTGTGTACTATTTGTTGAGTTTTAATAATCAGACGGAGTTTACAATGTATTCAATTATTGTCAAAACCAAGCTAAAGCCCGGCAAAACAGATGAATTTTTAGCGGCTATGCTGCCCAACGCCGAAGCGTCGGTACGTGACGAACCTGGCTGTCATACTTTTGATGTGCTGCAAGACCGCACCGATCCTGAGCTGTTTTGGCTATATGAAATTTATCAAGACGAAGCCGCCTTAGCCGATCATAAGCTCACCCCGCATTATAAAGCCAGCCGAGCAGTCGTCACCGACCTTATTGCCGAGCAGTCAGTAATTAAAGCCGACGTACTATCGGTCAATCCAACGCGCTAACAACGTGAAGCGAACGACATAAGTAATGCCGCATAACCAGTGTGGTTCTGCCGTCATTCCCGCGATAACGGCAAAGGGCGGTGTTTCTCTTTAACGTAAGGCTTATAGCGTATAGCTTCCCGCTATCTTTTAACCAGCTCGGCCAACAGGCTTAGGCTGTGGTGGCGGGCGCTGGGCTCATAGACGTCAGTGACCACCATTAGCTCGTGAGCTCCTGTTTGCGCCAACAGCGCATTTAGCTTATTTGCCACTTGCTCTGGTGCGCCAATGGCGGCGGCCGATAAGAACTGCTCTACGCCTTGTTGTTCGTGGGGCAGCCAGTGGCCTTCCATGCTGGCTACCGGCGGCGCTAAAGAGAGGGACTCGCCTCTAAATAGCGACAAGATCTTCTGCTGACCAGAAGTGGCTAATAATTTAGCTTCTTGCTCGGTATCCGCCACTATCACTGGCACACCGATGATCACATAAGGCTCAGCTAATTGGGCTGAGGGCTGAAAGTTCTTTTTATAGAGGTCCACAGCCTCAAGCATCATGCGCGGCGCAAAGTGTGAAGCGAAGGCATAGGGCAAGCCCATTTGTGCGGCCAGTTGTGCGCTAAATAAGCTGGAGCCCAATAACCAAATCGGCACGTTAGTATCACCGCCGGGAATAGCTTTTAGCTTTTGTCCGTACTGGTTTGGCCCCAGTAGTTGCTGCAGCTGTTGCACCTGCTGCGGGAAGTCTTCGGCATCTTCTGGGCGTCGGTGCAGCGCGCGCATAGTAGTTTGGTCGGTGCCCGGTGCGCGGCCTAATCCTAAGTCGATACGGTCTGGATACATGGTAGCCAGAGTGCCAAATTGCTCGGCCACGACCAAAGGCGGATGGTTGGGTAACATAATGCCGCCCGAACCGACGCGAATACGCTGGGTGTGGCCGGCAATATGGCCAATTAATACCGCCGTGGCCGAACTGGCGATGCCCTCAATATTATGATGTTCGGCCAGCCAAAAGCGCTCGAAGCCCAGCTGCTCTACATGACGTGCCACGGCGACCGACTCGCGAATGGCATCCGCCGTGCTGTGTCCGATGCGCGTGGGCACCAAATCTAGCATCGATAGTTTGACGCCAGAAAGCAGAGATTGAGTGGAAGACGTTGGTGTTGGTATTGACGATGGCATGATGTCCTCTTGTTTTGTGATAGCCGATGTTAAGATAACAACATGTTTGACTGCACTTAGCCATGCCTAGCTGTGTTAAGTAGGGTTCTACTGATTATAAAGAGAATAAATACATGGATATTATGACGCAATTAGCGAGTTGGCAGATTAGCCCACCAATCATTGAGCACCCGCCATTGTTCACCTGCGATGAAGCAGATCGTTTATTGCTAGATAGGCCCGGCACTCGGTTAAAAAACCTATTCTTGCGCGATAACTATGGCCGCCGCCATGCGCTGTTATTAACCCGACCCAACAAACAAGTGGACTTAAAAGCGTTATCGACGCAGTTGGGGTGGTCACGTATCGGCTTTGCCTCTAGTGAACGCCTAGATCGTTACTTAGGCGTAGAGCCGGGCCATGTATCAGTGCTCGCGCTAGTGAACGACGGCGCGCAGGCAGTAGAGCTGTGGTTAGATAATGACTTGTGTGAGGGCGATGATTTTCATTGCCATCCGCTGCGTAATACGGCCACAGTGTTGCTCAGCAAAAGCGACTTAGCACACTTCGCCGAGCACACCGGCCACACACCGCAATGGATTGATGTGCCAGAGCGGTAAACACTGTTCTATGCCTTATGTCTTATGCATCCCTTTTAGGGTCTTTGCGAGCGTAGCGCGGCAATCCATTGTTTGTCTTTAGACTGTGCGCTTTAAGCTGTAAGTTAAAGATGAAACCTATTTTAGTTTTTCGTATCGCGTTTAACGTAAGGCGTATAGCTGTCTATTAGAGATCCTGAAACTAGTTCAGGGTGGCGGCTTAAAATAGCGGCTAAGCTGACCAATGCATTCAAGTATTATATCGTTCGGGCTCTTTTCTGCCGCACTGATCATCAAGATTTTTCAGATTTGATCCCTATTTTTCCGTGGGTTCTGTGGATTCAGTGGCAAAAAAGGTTTAGGTTTTTTAAAAATTACGCCTAGGTTGTAATCGGGTAATGCAAAAGCACTCTCTTAACCTAAAACAAGTTGCCTACAAAAACGACACCTCTCCAAATAAAAACACCGAGCACAATGCTCGGTGTTTCACTGTCGTTTTTCGTACGGCTTACCGCTGTGTCTAAATCGCTTCAACCCGTGCCGGTAGGCCTTGGCGTACGGCGGCGCCGCTGGTCCAGTCTAGCCATACATTGGCTACATCTGTGCGGGTGGGGTCCATAAGCCCCAGCAGGTTTTGGTTTACCCCTGCCCCTAGACGCGGGTTAGATGCCATCGGCTTACCATCAATTTTGTGGGCGCGCGCACCTAGCTCGGTGTGGCCGTAGCCGTGTTCGATGGCAATGGCACCTTCCACAATGCCATCGCGTACCAAAGCAATGCCTTCTACCTGGCCACCGGGGGTAATTAACCGTATCGCCTGACCGTGCTTGATACCGGCGCGCTCGGCATCTTTGCGGTTGATGCTGATTGGGTTTTCCGGGTGGATCATCCGCAGCCGCTCGGCACCAATGCTCGATGAACTCATAATATGTGACTTATATGAGGTCACCAATAGTGGCCACTCTTGTTCTGAGTAATGGTCACGCATGGCGCTGCCATCAGCAAAGCGGGGGCCAAACTCGGTGGCACAGCCGGGTAGTTTTTCACCGGTCATCGAGTGAATTGTGCTACCGATAGTGGGGTTCCAGATGCATAACGTATTGTTAGTGCGGTTTTTCATCTGCTGGCCTTCCCAGCCACTTTCAAAGGGCGCAAAGCGGCCGCCGCGGCTCAACACAAAACCTACTTTTCGCTGCTCATCCGGCGCTAAGGTCTCGGTTATCAGCGGCATCATGCGCACCGCATTGGTCAGCAGTAAGTCATCGGCACTGGCATCGGGCACTGGGTCACCGTTGGCAAAGGCCAAATTAGCGGCGGCACGCAGATAAAAGTCTGCTGACGTATGCAAGCCATGCTGGTTGCCTTTATGGTCGGTAATGGCGTTATCGCCGTAGCCGGGCAAGTCCATCTTTTTGGCAACGGCAATAATAAACGACTCTAATCCCACATAATCGCCATTTTCAAGCCGAGGCGTAGCTGGCGTAACCACCGGCCAGCGAGCAGTAGTGGCCTTTTGCGGCACACCACTCCAAGGTTTAGTAAAGCCCCAGCTCTCGTAGGTGAGAGTATCGGGCACGATGTAATCTGCTAATGCCGTGGTTTCGTTGATAAAACCGTCGATGGCAATAAACAGTGGTAATTGCGCCGGGTCTTTTAGCTGATCCCCTAAAAAGGTTTGAGCGCCGCCAATGCCGTACAACGGATTAGTCATGTGGCTGATCCAAGCTTTCAAGCGATAGGGATAACCGGCAAACGCCGCCGCTAAATGCTCGGTAAGTAAGGGGGACGAAAACGAGAACCAAGGCGCGCGCGCTGGGTAGGGAGACTCACCGGCGGCCAGTTTGCGTTTATATTCGCTGCTTTTTTCATAAGCAAAGCGGTTGCGTGATAAAAACAGCCCTTTAGGACCAATTTTACCGTCAAAGCTCATCAAGTCGTAACGGGGGCCTTCTTCTACTCCAGCCACTCCACCGGCACCGGCGGCTAACCCGCCTTTGGCGTTAATGTTGCCCAAGAGGGTATTTAAGGTAATGACCGCAAACGAAGTATAAAAGGCATTACCGCTCATCATGCCGCCGTGGGCATCTACCGAAGCTTTGGTGCCGTGGCGCTTAAGTTCTTGGCCAAGGCCGGCAATAATGTGTTCGGGCACACCACAGTGCTCGCTGTATTGGGCTATAGACTGACGTTCGGCCGACTCTTTTAAGCACTGTAATGACGATTTTACCTGCACCGGTACATCGTTAATGGTCACGGTGCGCGTCACCCAAAGTTCGGCGGGGCGCGCTGCGGTATGCGCCATTAGTTCGCCGTTAGCTGCATCTACCACCATGTTAGTGTCAGCGTTGCTCATGCCTACACTCTCGCCTAAGTTCAGCCCTAAATCTGCTGCTGTTAAAAAGCGACCGGCTTCAGGGTGCGGCGCTTGTAATACCAGATGTGTAGCATTGGCGTGGCTGGGCTGGTTGGCGGCCTTTTGGGCTGCAGGGCCGGGTTGCGCCAAATACGCCAAGTTAATGCCGTCGTTTTCAATTAACCAGCGAATAAGCCCCATGGCCAGCGCATCGTCGGTGGCCGGTTTAATGGGCACCCAGCGGCCGCGTTGTTCGTTAAGGCGGCTGATGCTGTTGGGCAGGGTGGGGGCGACCACTACGTAATCTAATTTACCCTCACTGCGCGCTTCGGCTAATTGGCGGCCTTGGCGTTTAAAGGGATTTCCTGCTTGGGCTGGTGAGGTGCCAATACACAGCACGAAACGGGCGTTTTCCCAGTCGGGCTTGCCGTGACTAAACTTTTGCAAGTCGTTAAATACCGCACCGGCTCCAGCACGATAGCCAAAGCCGCAATAACCGCCGTGATGACCAAAGTTACGGGTACCGTAGCTGTTAAAGATAAAGCGCTTTAAGAAGCTGTCACGGCCTTCGTCACCGGCGTTAGTCACCATCAGCTGATTGGCTTTGGGGCCAAATTCTGGATTGTTCGCATCCACGGGGGTTTCTAAATCACGAATGGTACGCAAGCCCTCAACGTGGCCTTCACCAAACAAGTCGCCGCCTTCTACCACCTCTTCAATGAGTTGCTCAAAGCTAATAGTCTGCCATTTTCCTTCGCCACGTTTACCGGTGCGTTTCATTATTTCGGTTAAGCGATAGGGGCTTTGCAGTTGCTCGCCTAACGCGGCACCGCGAGCACAGGCGGTAGAGCGATTTTCTAGCCCCGCCTCACCGGCCAGCTGTTTAAATACCTCACGCACCGAGGTTTCTTGAGCTGGCGGATGAGTATTAGATAGCGGGTGATAGGGGTTACCGGCAATGCGGATAATTTTATTGGTTTGGGTGTCTACTCGAGCGCGCAAACCACACTGGGTCCAACAACCAAAACATTGCACTGGACTGACTACCTGATTTTCACCCATAACCAATTCGTTATTGGGGGTGATCATAAATTCAGGTTGCAGGGCGTTACCGGCAATACGGTCGTTGGTGGGCACGCCACTGGTGCCATGAAGTAAGCCTTTTACCGCTTTATTAACGGGGTCGGCATAACCTAGTGCAAAGGCACCGGTGCCGCCAGCAATCATGCCGGCTTGTAATAAGGCGCGACGTTTCTTATCCATGACGGACTCCCATATTATCCAGTAAGGCCCACACAGCGGCGGCCATTGCTAACCATAAACCAATGGTACCGGCCACAATAATACCGGCCGAGCCCAGTAAGTCGGGGCTTAAGTGATACAGACCCGCACCATATTTAGGCACAGTTTGTACGTTCATTAGCACTACCCATCTAAATCCCCAGGAGCAAAGCAGCGCGAGCAGGGCGGGTATAAAGTCAAGGTGACTGCGCGGGCGATTGCGCCGCGCTAAACACAATAGCCACAGCAAAGCGCCAGCGGTCAGTGACACTAATAGCAGGTCGCGCCAAAATTCAAAGTGGCTAAAAATACGAACGGCTTCTAACCAAGAGGGTGAGTTTAAGACCATGCCCGACACCATCCATAGCACTATGGTCGCAGTGAGAGCGCCCAATGTGAGCAACATGGCGCGACGTAAGGGCAATATTTGAGTAGAGGCGCGCGGGAACAAAATATCCAGCAACAACAACAGGCCAAACAAGGCGAGTAGCGCGGTTAGTAAAAAGTTAACGGGCAACCAATAGGTGTCCCACAGTGCACGGGAGCGCACTACCATCACTTCCATGCCGGTGTAGAGCAAAATACCCACCGCTGAGCAGGCAGTGAGCCACGCCAGCAGCTGTAATATTTTGCCCTGTGGCCAAAGAGACAGTTCACACCACCACCTTAGCCAAGGGTGCTTGGGTTTAAGTAATCTCACTAGCATACTTAATGACACCACTAAGGCGAGTGTGACGAACACCGGCAAGATCAGCGCGCCAATCCACATCCACGAGCTGGGAGTGAGTTGGGTGTAAAAATGCCAAAAACGAAACGGTTGATGTAAGTCGGCTAATAATGCCACCGGACCGGTAACGGCACTAATACCCATAATAAAGGCCAAGCGCCAGCGCCATGGAGCCAGTGCAGAGCCTTCTCTTAGCGCGAACGGCAGCAACAAGGCGGCGGTGGCAGCCAAGCCAATTAAAAAGAAATATTGTACGGCCCAAGGGAGCCAAGGGGCGTCTGCATGGGTGGTAAGCAGTTCAATAACAGGCATAAGGCCTCCTAAGCGTGTTGCGGAAACCAAAGTCCGGGCTGGCCGTCGATGCGGTCCACAAATTCATCACCCAAGCCGATGTAATACACTTGCGGTGCCGTGCCTTGTTCTGGTTTAAGCACTTTTATGTCACTGCTATGTTCTTGTAGCAGTTGGCTAATTTGGCTGCTTGGGTCTTTCATGTCACCAATCACTCGTGCGCCACCTACACAAGACTCTACGCACGCAGGCAGCAAACCGACTTCTAATCGATGTACACAAAAAGTGCATTTATCGGCGGTTTGGGTTTCGTGGTTAATGAAACGCGCATCGTAGGGGCAGGCTTGTACGCAGTAGGCACACCCTACGCATTGTTCGTTGTCGACAACCACAATGCCGTCGGCTCTTTGGTAGGTAGCTTGAGTGGGGCACACCGGCACACAAGGCGGATTGGCACAGTGGTTACACAGCCGTGGCAACATCACATTGCTCACCTGTTCTTGACCGGCAACTTCTACTTCATATTGCTGTACCGTGGTGCGAAACTGACCGATAGGTGGCAAGTTTTCCATGCTGCAACTCACGGTACAGGCTTGGCAACCAATGCATTTGCGCAAGTCGATAATCATGCCATAGCGTTTATTGCTGTCGCCGTCGGCACTAACAGGGGCCGCATGCAGTTCGGTTATCGGGATCAGGCTGGCGCCAGCAGTCAGCCCAGTTAAATTTCTAAGGAATTGTCGTTTACTGACGTCCATAAGTGGCTCCTCATAAGTAATGAATGCTATTGTCTCGAGTCTCTACTCATGACCTCTATTGTGGTTTACCACATAAGGGACTTTGACTTGATCTGGAACAGGTTTTTATCAGGCTTTGTGCTGTTTTTACTTAGCCTGTCGGCAGCAGCCGAGCAATATACCGTTGGTTTTTTAGCGTTTAGGGGCGAAGCGCAAGCTCGCGAAGAATGGTCGGCGACGCTTGCTGGGCTAAATAACGCCACGCCAGAGCAGCATTTTGTGGGACGTTACCTAACCCAAGAGCAACTTGATCAGGAGTTAAGTGCCGGCCAGCTGGACTTTGTGGTGACCAATCCGGCGCATTTCATGTTGAGCCAAAGCCAGAAACTCAATTGGTTGGCATCTTACCTCGACCCTTATTACGGCCAAGCGCGCGCCAGTGTGGCAGGTACCTTGTGGGTGCGTGCCAATAGCCTCATTGTTGAGCCCAGTCAGTTACGTGGCCAGTCGGTGGGGGCGGTGCACGATCACGCTTTTGGCGGCTATTTGCTGGTTGCCGAGCAATTACGTCGTCAAGGTGTGTTACCGGAAGATCTCGACTTACGATTTAGTGGTTATCCGGTAGATGCCCTCGCATATTTATTGCGCGATGGCGCCTTAACCGCCGCCATGCTGCCAACTTGCCTGCTTGAAGACATGCAGCAAGAAGGGCTGATAGAGTTAGCAAATTTTCGTGCTTTAATGATGCAAGATGATACGCACTGTGTGCGATCTACGCCTTTGTATCCGGGGTGGAGCTTTGCCGCAGTGGGGGTAACGGACGAAAAGCTGCTGCGCAGCATCAGCCGTGCTTTGCTGGCTCTTGAATACCAGCAGAAGCCATTATGGGGCGCCCCTATTCGGTTGGATGATGTTGAACAGCTATTAAGAGACTGGCAATTGGGGCCCACTGTGGCCCCGGTATTACCTTTGCAGTTGTTGCGCCAGGTGATTATCCGCTATTGGCCTTTTTTGGCGGCCTTGATGATCATCGCGCTGGCCTTGTTACTGCATCACTACCGGGTCACGCTACTACTGCTCAGGCGTACGCTAGAGCGGGATAAACTGCATACCCTGATGCAAGATAAAGAGCAGGAGTTGGCGCAAGCTCGCCAGCGTATTCTTATGGGTGAAATGGCCACCGGGCTGGCTCATGAGCTCAATCAGCCGCTGTCGGCCATTCAGGCTTATGCTCAGGCTGGAGAGCTGGTTAGCCAGACCGCACAACAGCAAGAGGCCTTCGGTCACATAGTGGCGGAAACCGAGCGCGGTGCCGCCATTATTCGCCGATTTCGCCAATGGGCCACTCAACCGCTGCCCAGTGCCGAGCCCGTGGACTTTGCCTGCCTGTGTCGAGAGTTGGTGGAACGAATGCAGTCTCGAGCCGACGCGCTTTCGGTCACCTTATCTAGCGAGTGTCATAATGGCACCCTGTTAACGGTACGCCCAGCGATAGAGCAAATTTTGAATAACCTGCTGGGCAATGCACTGAACGCCCATGGGCGATTGGCGGCCACTGCAGGCCAAATTGGCGGTTATATAATGGTGAAGGCCAATCCCGTAAACGGCGGTTGGCAGCTCACTATCGAAGATGATGCGGGTGGGGTCGACCCCAGTATTATTGCTTCTTTGCAGCAAAACTTACCCGCGACGCATTATCATGGCATGGGCATTGGGCTCTTGGTTAGCCATCGGTTGGCACTGCGACTGAATGGTCGGTTAACATTGGAAAATACCAAAAATGGTACCCGTGCCATCTTGTTTTTACCTGAGGAAAGTTAATGCGGATTTATATTTTAGATGACGATCAACAGGTAGTGGCTGCTAATCGTTTTTTGCTGAACGCCATGGGGCATGCCAGCCAAGGCTGGTCGGATCCCGAGCAATTTTTGGCCGAGCTGGATGAGCAAACTCCCGCGATTTTGTTGCTGGACTTAGCCATGCCCAAGCTTGATGGTCTGGCGGTGCAGCAGGCATTGTTAAAACGCCAATGCGTTATTGCGGTGATCTTGCTGACCGGTCATGGCGATGTACCCCAAGCGGTGGTGGCCATGAAGCAGGGTGCGGTGGATTTTTTAGAAAAACCGGTGGATGCCAAGCGCCTCGCCAGCGCGCTGGATCAGGCTCGAGTGCGGGTAAAGCAGCTGACCGAACAGGCAAAGGTGCGCCAACTCTTCACCTTGCTTTCTAACCGCGAGCGAGAAGTCGTGAACCGGGTTGCCGATGGACTGACTAATAAGGCCATTGCCGAGCAATTATGTGTGGCTGTGCGCACCGTAGAGGTGCATAGAGCCTCGGCCATGAACAAGCTCAATGTCACCAACGTGGCCGAGCTACTTAATCAATGTCAGCTGTTAAGTGCAGCGCCCAGCACTAGAATCCAAGAGGGCTAACCTAGATCTGCAACGGAATCCACGGAACCCACGGAACAATTAAGCTGAGATAAGGGCGAAAGGGATTTTATTGGTAAGACTAAACCCTTTGGCTAGGCGAAACGTTTAGCTAAAGCACAGACCTAGAGCCCGATGCTTTAGCAGCAGGCTCTGCAGAGTAAGATAGTTTGGTCTTTAGGTTTTATCAATAATATTATTTTTCAGATTTAATCTCTATTTTTCCGTGGGTTCCGCGGATTTCGTTGCGAAAAAGCACTAGTTTACGGCTGTGAACTAGTTAACTCTCCGCGCAGGTTTTTACCCATTTTCTCGCGCACTTGTGAGGGGCTGAGATCTTTACTCAACAAATAATGTAGTTTAGTTAATGCCGCTTCTGTGGTCATGTCGTAGCCGGAAATCACGCCGGCCGCCGCCAGTGCCTTGCCCGGAGCATAACCTTCCATATTGACGCTGCCGCGCTGGCACTGGGTGAGGTTAATGATGATCACTCCCCGTGCTGATGCGTCAGACAACAGCGTTAACATCGCCGGGTTTTGTGGCGCATTTCCCACCCCATAAGACAGCAATATCAATGCTTTTACCGGCTGTTGCAGGAGGTTGGCTATTACATCGGCGCTAATACCCGGATACAGGGTCACTACGCCGATGGGCTGGGGAGTAATGGGGCTGACGATGAGCGGTTTACTACTGGGCTTGCCGAGCTTTCCTGCTTCTAGACTGATATGGATCCCTGCATTAAGCAGCGGCGGAAAGTTGGGGGAATCGAAAGCCTCAAAACCGTCGGCGTGCTCTTTGCTGGCGCGATTGCCTCTATACAGGCGATTATTAAAAAACAGGCCGACTTCGTTAATCGGGTAATGAGCGGCCACATATAAGGCATTCATCAAATTGGGTCGGCCGTCGGATCGCAGCTCTGCCAATGGAATTTGTGAGCCGGTGATAATAACCGGCTTGTCTAGATCTTCCAGCATAAACGACAGGGCTGAGGCGGTAAATGCCATGGTGTCGGTGCCGTGCAATACCACAAAGCCGTCATAATGTTGGTAATTGGCCTGAATATCGTCGGCAATGCGCTGCCAATCGGCAGGCGTCATGTCTGCCGAGTCAATTAGCGGTTCATATTCATGAATATGATAGCTGGGCATCTCGGCACAGTGAAACTCTGGCGTATTGGCCAGGCGCTCCGTCATAAAGCCCGCCAAGGGCACATAGCCTCTGGCGGATTTGTGCATGCCAATAGTACCGCCGGTATAGGCGATGTATATTTTCTTTTTCGCCATAAACGTTTACCTCAAGACAGCTTCTCCACAAAATACACGGAAGAAGAGCTATAAAAACTGTTAAAGGGTGAAGAGGACGACACTCTTCACCCTTTGCACATGACGCTTAGAATCCCTGACAGGGGACGCATAATACATATCGGCCTTGCAGGTCATTAAACTGACTTAGCGCGGCGGCTTCTTGCTGCAGTTGCTCGCCGGCGGGGCGTAATGCGTGCGGTAAAGCCGTCATTAACCAACTCGAGAGCACGTTAGAGTCCGCCATAAACAGAGCGAACAGTTTGTCTTTAGCCGACATGGGTAGAGTCACTGGCTTAACGCTAAATTCGCCTAAATTAGCTAATTCTGCGGCGCCCGCTAGTGCATCATCTAAGTTGCCCAAGGCATCAACTAACCCAAGCTCTTTGGCCATTTTACCGGTCCAAACATGGCCTTGTGCTACTTGCTCAACTTGGCTTGGTTCCATGTTACGGCCTTCGGCGACAATGCGCACAAACTGGTCGTAAGTATGCTCAACACTCATTTGAATAATTTGCTTTGCATGCTCGGGTAAGCCGGTGGTTAACCCCGCCCCCACAAAATCGGTGGTGCCCACACCATCGGTGTTGAGACCTAATTTTTTAAGAGCGTCTTCAAAGGTCAAAAATAAACCAAACACACCAATAGAGCCGGTCAGTGTCGTGGGAGCGGCATAAATCTTATCGGCGTCGGCGGCTATCCAATACCCACCCGAAGCGGCGGTGCTGCCCATGGAGATCACCAATGGCTTGCCACTTTCTTTAAATCGCAATAAAGCACTACGAATTTGTTCGGCCGCAAACGCACTGCCGCCGGGGCTGTCTACGCGCAGTACTAACGCTTGAATGTCGGAATCTAGTCTGGCCTCATCGACAAGTTGGCTCACATGCTCGTCATTAATACTGTTGGGCGTGGCGGTGGCGGCCGACATAATAGCGCCACTTGCGGTAATTAAGCCTACCGCAGGAGCCGAATTAGAGGGGGTGTTGGCGTGACGGAGGTAGGTTGGAATATCCAAGCTCATGTACTGATTGGTTTGGCTATTCCAGCCCACGTGCTCGGCAACGGTTTGCAGCATGTCGTTACGACTGGCAAGGCGGTCTACCAAACCTTGTTCTAGGGCGTAGCGCGCCGGATCACCGCCAGCCGCACTAAAACGACTGAGTAGTTGTTCTTTGGTGGGGCTAATATGATCGGCCGGAATGTCTCTTAATGTGGCGACGTTGTCTTGATAGTGCTGCCACAGTTGGCCTAACCACAATTGCGTATCTTCACGGCTTTCAGCTGACATGTCGTCGCGTAAATAGGGCTCGACAAACGATTTATAAGTGCCGACTCTAAATACATGGGGCGTAATATTAAAACGCTCGAAGGCCGACTTATAATGCAGGCGATAGACTCCCAGCCCTTGAATGGTGACACCACCGGCGGGGTTAAGCATAATTTCATCGGCATGGGCTGCTAAGTAATATTGCCCTTGGCTGTAGTAATCACCAATGGCATACACCGGCTTGCCAGAGGTTTTAAAGTGCTCAATAGCACTACCCACTTCATCGAGTTTGGTAATGCTCGACTCGCTCATGTTTTGTAATTGCAGTACCAATGCGCCAATGCGGTCATCGTTACGAGCATGATTAAGCGCGTCTTTAATTTGGCTTAACGTCATGGATGGCGGGGTAGTATCACCGGCAACCCATTTTTCTGCGAAACGTCTTGGGCTGGCTGGTGCTTCTTGCTCCAATATAGGGCCCGCTATGGCGAGAGTGAGCGCGGCTTTGGCTGGCAGCACGCCTGTATCGTCCTCACCGCTGAATATCAACACCGCAAAGGTGATAATAGCTATTAAGAAGAAAGCGGATATTAACAGGCGAATGGCGTTTAGCACTCGGGCTAGAGTACGAAAGAACCACTTGATCGCAGACCACATAGTTTTGCCTTAAACGAAATGATTATTGAATCAATCTATTATGAAGGCTGCGACTGCACAATGCCACGCTAAAACAAAGCCGTGACCCCCTTCGGGTGGCCTTACGCCTTACGCTGTATGTCATAAGTGAAAGACAAACCCTTTTTTTGCTCACAACGTATGGCGTAAAGCGTACAGTTATTTATTCCCTATCTTTGGCTGAGCTCTTGGTGCTTGGCGTCGGGCGCTAGTAGATTAATTAAACAAACGTTTGAAAGTTGCATGTCGATGTACTAGCTTGAAGTGGTCAAACCTACAGCTTAGGCGAACCTATTATGAGCCCTTATCCCCACTTACTGGCCCCTTTAGACTTGGGCTTTACCACCCTAAAAAATCGCGTGATCATGGGGTCGATGCACACCGGATTAGAAGAAGAAAAAGGTGGCTTTGCCAAGCTGGCTGCTTTTTATGCTGAGCGGGCGCGTGGTGGTGTGGGCCTGATTATTACTGGAGGCATAGCGCCTAATTTTCGTGGTCGCTTATTACCCATGGCCGCTCAGTTGAGTTTTTTTTGGCAGGTGCCGCGACATCGACTCTTGACCCACGCGGTGCATGAGGCTGGCGGTAAAATTGCGCTGCAAATTTTGCATGCTGGCCGTTATGCCTACCATCCTTTTTCTCAGGCTCCGTCGGCTAAATCAGCGCCTATTAATCCTTTTAAACCCAGCGCCATGAGCCCACGCCAAATTCGCAACTGCATTAACGATTTTGCCCATACAGCCAAATTGGCCCAGCAAGCCGATTACGACGGCGTAGAGATTATGGGCTCCGAAGGCTACCTCATTAATCAATTTATTTGTGCCCGTACCAATCATAGAGACGATGAATGGGGTGGCTGTAGTGAGCGCCGTCAACGTTTTGCCTTAGCCATAGTGCAAGCTGTGCGAGCTGCCGTGGGGGAGCGTTTTATCATTATTTTTCGGTTGTCGATGCTGGACTTAGTCGAGCAAGGCTCGACGCTTGCAGAAGTCATTGCCTTGGGCCAAGCACTCGAGCGCGCCGGCGTGACCATTATTAATACCGGTATTGGCTGGCATGAGGCGCGAGTACCCACCATTGCCACAAGCGTGCCCCGAGCCGCCTTTAGTTGGGTAACCGAAAAAGTTCGCCACGCACTATCGGTGCCGGTGGTGGCCACTAATCGTATTAATACCCCTGAGGTTGCAGAGCACATATTAGCCTCAGAACAAGCAGATTTAGTGTGTATGGCGCGGCCCTTTTTGGCCGATGCCGACTTTGTTAATAAAGCTGCGGCCGGGCAAGCGGAGCTTATCAATACCTGTATTGCTTGTAATCAGGCGTGTTTGGACCATGTATTTAAGCGCCAACGCGCGTCTTGTTTGGTTAACCCCAGAGCCTGTTACGAAACCGAGCTCATTATTACCGCCAGCACTAACCCTAAGCAATTAGCGGTGGTGGGGGCAGGCATGGCCGGATTAAGCTTTGCCTGCCAAGCGGCTGAACGGGGCCATAAAGTGGTGCTGTTTGAGAAAGCGGGTGACATTGGCGGCCAATTTAATTACGCCAAGCAAATACCTGGTAAAGAAGAGTTTTATGAAACCGTGCGCTATTTTCACCACCGCCTAAGGCAATCTGGAGTAGAAGTGCGGCTAAATACTGAGGCTACTGCGGAACTGTTGCACGCATTCGACGAGGTCGTTTTGGCCAGCGGAATTGTGCCGCGCACGCCTAACATTGAGGGCATTCATCACCCTAAAGTGCTGAGTTACCTTGATGTGCTGGCACGTCATGCCACGGTGGGGGAGAAGGTTGCCATTATTGGCGCGGGGGGAATTGGTTTTGATGTGGCCGAGTTTTTAGTGGCCAGCGGGCATCAAAATACCGAACAATGGCTGGCCGAGTGGGGGGTTGATCAAGACTATCGCTCTGCGGGCGCGTTAATGGCGCCTAAGCCGATAGTTGCCACCCGGCAAGTCTGGCTATTACAGCGTAAAGCCGATAAACCCGGCAAGGGCTTAGGAAAAACCACCGGCTGGATCCACCGAGCTAGCTTACGACAGCATGGCGTGCATATGTGGGGCGGCGTGAGTTATCAGCGTATTGATGAGCAAGGGTTGCACATAGAGCATGATGGCAAGACGCTGTGCTTAGCCGTCGATAACGTGATTATTTGTGCCGGACAGCAACCTAACCGAGACTTGCAAGCGGCACTAACGGAGCTGGGCGCTAAAGTGCATTTAATTGGCGGGGCCGATGTGGCCGCCGAGTTAGATGCTAAACGCGCCATTCGCCAAGGCATGGAACTGGCGCTTTCTATCTAAGTGATGTGAGGGGGAAAGAGTGAAGGGTGAAGAGGTCTACATAATCAACCTAAGCCTCGACCTAACCCTTTTTTGCCACGGAACAACACGGAACAACACGGAACAACACGGAACAACACGGAACAACACGGAACCCACGGAGAAATAGTGATAAGTAATACCGCATAGCATGTGTGGCTTGTCGACAACGGCAGGAGCACTTTTTGGCCCTGTTATGTGATGGTCGGTGGAGTAGAACCCTTTATCCGCCCCTATGCCACGGAGCCGCCTGAGGGTGGGGTTAGCTGACCACTCGGTGCTTAATGAGAGGCGGCTGTGTTACCTCTGACGTTCCGCCCCTTCACTCTTAACGTTTTTTGGCGCTCGGCGCTTGACGCTGCTATGGTATCTCCCGAAATTAATTTTGCTTATAGATTAAGGGTGTTACACATGGATGCACTGGAACTATTATTAAATCGCCACTCTAACCCACGTTTGATTGAGCCGGCACCGGCAGGTGAACAGCTAGACACTATTTTTAAAGCAGGACTGCGTGCACCCGATCATGGAGCGTTAACGCCATGGGAATTTATTGTATTTGAAGGCGAACAGCGTCATGCGCTGGGCGATATTCTGGCCGAGGTGGCACAGGCAAAAGGCGATGCGCCCGAGCGCTTGGAAATAGCCCGTAATGCGCCCTTGCGCGCGCCGATGATCATTACCGTGGTGGCCAAGGTTAAACCGCACGACAAGGTGCCGCAGCTGGAGCAGGAAATCTCTGCCGGTTGTGCGTTAATGGCCATGCAGATGGCAGCCCTAGCGCTGGGCTTTAATGGCATCTGGCGCACCGGCTGGTTTGCCTTCGACCGTAATGTGCATCAGGCGTTGGGGCTGAGCGATACCGATCAAATCGTCGGCTTCTTGTACCTGGGCACCGCTCAGGTAGAAGTGCGCAAGTTACCCGAGCGCGATCCCGCCCAATTTGTACGCTACTTCGGTAAGTAAAAGAAAGCGCCCGGCGCCCACCACCCAGCTAAACCAAAACACCGTTCTTTGTTTTTCTTGGCGCTGGGCCCCGGGCGCTCGGCGCTATGTTTAGTATGTTTAGCTCATCCCTCTTCACTAAATTTCTTCCAGCCTTCCTTACGACTTAGGGCTGTGCATTTTCCGCTCATCCCAATAGATAAACGCCCAGGCTCCTAGCGTACCGAAGGTGATGCCCAACACACTGCTGGCCAAAATGTCGACCGGCCAGTGCAAACCTAACAGCAATCGGGAATAACACACCGCGACCGCCCATACCGCTAAACCACCAATCAACCAGCGTGATCGACGCCGATATAGCAGCAACAAACAATAAAAACTCGCAATGGTCATGGCCGCAATAGAATGGCCAGACGGAAAAGAATAACTCACCTCGTCTTGCCAATGCAGCTTTAACCAACTGGGCACTTGTTGTTCCGACATATCACTGACGCCTTTGGCCACCCAGCGTTCGCGTATAGTGGGTAGTTGCGCATAAAAACGTTCGCTGTCGGCTAAGCGCCCCTTATCTGCCAGCCACAGTACAAACGGGCGGGGCTCTTTAAAATACTCTTTGGCTACACTTTTAGTGACAAAGGCACTGCCTAGGGCGGCCATTAAGCAAAAGAAAAACACCAGTAGCTGCCCCGGGCGGCGGCGCCAGCGAAATAACGCCAGCGCACTTAATAGAATTAATGTGAGCGCGATACCGAACTTACCGATGGTTAATGTTAGGCCATAAGCCAATAGGGCCGGGGTCTCGTCTAAATCGAGTAACGGAAACCAATGCCATTGCCATTGATAACCTAGGCTGGCAATCGCAACAGGCAACACCAGTAATGCCAGCACTGTGAATAATAATCGTAATGTCATAGAGAGAGCGCCAAAAAAAACCGATAACAAAAGATGCGAGGATATTAGCAAAACAAGGGGCGAATGATAGCTGAAGCTTACGCCAACAAGGAGTATAATAGCGCGTTATTTCAGGAGGTTGTCGATGAAGTTGCTAGCCGATGAAAATATGCCTTATGTACAAGAATTATTTGGTGACTGGGCAGAAATAGTGACCTGTGCGGGCCGAAATATGACCCCAGAACAATTACGCGATGTGGATGTATTGCTGGTGCGATCCATCACTCAGGTAAACGAAGACTTATTAGCTGAGGCATCCCGCTTACGCTTTGTGGGTACTGCAACCATTGGCTGCGACCACATAGATACCGACTTATTAGCGCGCCGTGGTATTGGCTTTGCCAGCGCACCTGGCTGCAATAAGGTGGCAGTGGGTGATTATGTATTAGCCGCCTTATTAAAGGTGGGAGAACATAAAAATTGGCAACTTAAAGACAAAACCCTAGCGGTAGTCGGCGTGGGTAATACTGGTTCCGAGGTTGCCCAACGAGCGCGAGCGCTGGGCATGACAGTGCTGCTATGCGACCCATTTAAGGGCGAGCACGACCCGACAGCTTTTGTCGAATTGGCGCACGCATTAACCGCCGACATCGTGAGCTTTCATGTACCACTGACCCACGAAGGACCACACCCAACGTGGCATTTGCTTGATCAGTCGATTATTGATGGGCTTAATGGTGCACAGGTACTGATTAACGCTTGTCGTGGCGATGTGTGGGATAACGCCGCGCTATTACAGCGCCAACAGGGTACTGATCCTTTGACTCTAGTGATGGATGTTTGGGAACATGAGCCAGCGTTACTTGCACCGTTAGTGCCTCATACACTGCTGGCCACGCCGCATATTGCCGGTTATAGCCTCGAGGGTAAGGCCAGAGGGACCTTTGCCTTGTATCGTGCATTATGCGAGCTTAATGGCCGTCAGGTGTCGTTAACCCCAGAGCAGCTATTACCGCTGCCACCCATTGGCGCTGTTCATCTGCACAGCGAGCTTGAGCAAGCATTGATCGCCCGCTTGGTGCAGCTGGTGTACAACATTGAACACGATGATGCGGCTTTTCGGTTAGCATTAGGTCAGCCGGGATTTTTTGACAGGTTACGTAAATATTATCCTCAGCGGCGAGAGCTTGGCTCGTTACAGCTTATTAATGCTGCTAGTACCGCACACGGCTTGGGGTTTAAAATATAAATGCCCGTGGCCGATAGATAAGTTCCCATCGGCACCGTTTTTTTCATACACTGTTTATATAAATATGGGTGGTGGCGCGTTTTGGCATTAAACACTCAGGTACAGCGTCAAGGCAAGGATACTAACAACGTGATGAAACAACTCAGACCCTATCTTGGTGCTGGCTTGGCTTTATGGCTAGGCTACTCGGCTACAGCGGCGGCTCAGGGCGAATTTTATATTGAGCTCCGGGGTCCTGAATCGGCTGATGCAACGCGCCTTAATAGCGCTCAGCCTCCTGCAGATAGTGCGGCGGGTAATCAACCGACTGCACAGCCGGCTACCGCTTCAGCAAATACTGCAGCTGCACCGTCTGCCATTAGCGCAGGGCGCTATGGGCCTATTCGTAGCACCGATACCTTATGGGCCATAGCGGCACGTAATACGCGAGCGCCCATTACAGTGCAACAAACTATGGTGGCGCTATACCACCTTAACGCTCAAGCGTTTGTACGTGGCAATATTAATTATCTGCAGCGCGGTGCTCAGTTGCGACTGCCAACTGACACTCAGGCAACCCAACGCTCGGCAGGCGAAGCGCAAATAGAATTTAGCCGTTTAAGCCGCCAAGGTAGCCGTCGAGTGACTCGGGCAGCCACGGCACCCTCAGCCGAAAAAACCACACAAATTGCGCAAGTGACCAAGCCTGCAGTGCCAGCCGTACCTGCATCTCCTGCTCCTCAAGTAGCAAAGCCTGCTCCTCAGGCTCAAGTGGCTGAAAAAACAACACCGGTTGCAGCGCCCTCAGCCCCCATGGCGGCTCAGCCACCGGGAACGATCAGTCAGACTCAACCAGAGACGCCGCTGGCCTATGGCCTCAGTGAGCCTAAAGCGGCACCCGCATCGGTTGAAAGACCAATGAGTGCGCCTAGCCCAAGTCAGGTAGAAGATAGCGCTCTCACTCGCTTACAGTTACAACTGATGGATGAGTTGCGTGAACAAGTCGCGATGTCTAACGAACAGTTAACGGCATTAGCGGATAACAATCAGGCTATGCGCCAGCGATTGACGCAGTTAACGGCTGAAGTCGAAGATTTAAAAACCTCTCGCAGCACAACAGGGTTTGCAGTTG
Organism: Oceanisphaera ostreae; assembly: GCF_042676125.1. Taxonomy (NCBI): domain Bacteria; kingdom Pseudomonadati; phylum Pseudomonadota; class Gammaproteobacteria; order Aeromonadales; family Aeromonadaceae; genus Oceanisphaera; species Oceanisphaera ostreae. The sequence goes on along the minus strand of NZ_JBHTJS010000033.1, from coordinate 10,469 downwards.
AAGATATTCAGGCGGGGGAAGAAAAAACGAAGCCGCAAGGTTGGTTAAGTGAGCTGCTTAACAATCCTTTGAATTTGGCACTGATCCTGATTTTACCTGCGTTATTGTTGTTGGCACTGTTTACCTTGTGGTGGCGCAATCGAGAGCGGCGCGATTTGGCTGAGCAAGAACAAGAGTTATCAGAAACCAGCGCTATGCTAGAAGATGAGCGCGACGATTTTGAAGACTTGTTTGGCGCAGCAGACGATACCGATCCTATGCTCGACGATGAGCTTAAAGATATTCAGCTTGAGCAAGACGTGGACGAAGATGCTTTTACGCGTTTTTTAGAAGAGCAACAGCTGCAAGAAGAACAAGAAAATGTGCGCCAACAAGAAACGGCGGAGCAGCCAGTCCCAATAGATTTTGATGACGATGCCTTGTTTGAGGATGAAACACCGCTCACCGAAAGCGATGGGGATCGCGTATCTAATGACGATCTTGATGATGTATTCGCGGATACGGCCAGCGAGCAGGCTTTGCCTGAAGACGCTAGCCCACTAGAAGACACTAATTCAATAGACGAACCGGATGATACTTTTGTCACGACCGACGACAATACTGCTGAAACATTAGCAAACAGTGTCTTTGCTGATAGCCCGCTTGGCGATGATACTTTTGCCGACGAGCCAGAGGATAGCGCACCTGCCGACATCCCTTTAGCTAAAGAAGACTATGTGTCTGTTGACCAGCTAATGGCTGAAGCGGAAGCTGCCGACGGCTCAGTCTCAGAAAGAGAGCGCAAGTTAGATCTTGAACTGGATGACTATGCGGATGTGATTGGCCAAGGTGATGGCGTTGATATTGATGCCGATGAAGGTGGCATTGGTGCCCAGCTAGATTTAGCGCGTGCCTACATTGAAATTGATGATGTTGATAGCGCCCGCGATCTGCTAAACGAAGCCATTGAGCGTGGTAATGAAGCGCAGCAGCGTGATGCGCAGAAGCTATTGCAGCGGCTCGATAAACGCGGCTAACGTAACCATTAGCCTCTATATGGCATTATAACTGGCTTCATAATGAGGCCAGTTCTTCAATTTAGCTCGCTAACGAGTATAATTGCCGTCCTTTTTACCCCGTGGAATAAATTTATGCGCATTGCTCTTGGCATCGAGTATGACGGCAGCCAATATTTTGGCTGGCAACGACAACGAGAAGTCCCCAGTGTGCAAGCTGAGATAGAAAAAGCCGTATCACAAATCGCCAATCATCCCACTACGGTGCAATGTGCCGGACGTACCGACGCCGGTGTGCACGGTACCGGTCAGGTGGTGCATTTTGATACCGAGGCTATTCGCCAGCCCGGTGCGTGGACACTGGGCATGAATGCCAATTTGCCCAGTGATATCGCCATACGCTGGGTAAAATATACCAGTGACGATTTTCATGCCCGCTTTAGCGCGACCGCACGCCGCTATCGTTACATTATTTTTAACCACAGTATGCGGCCTGCCATTAATGCCAGTGGTGTGAGCCATTATGTGGGCGAACTTGATGCACAAAAAATGCACGAGGCTGGACAGTGCTTGCTGGGCGATCATGACTTTACCTCGTTTCGTGCCATGCAATGTCAATCGCACAGCCCTCAACGCAACATATTGCACTTAAATGTGCAGCGCTATGGGCACTATGTGGTGCTGGATATTAAAGCGAATGCCTTTGTGCATCATATGGTGCGCAATATTGCCGGTACTCTTATTAAAGTGGGGTTGGGCGAGGCGAGTGTAGGATGGGTGAAAGAGGTGCTGGCCGCGCGAGACCGCAGAGTAGCAGGCCCTACTGCCAAGGCCGGTGGTCTGTATTTAGTGACCGTGGATTACCCTGAATCATTTGGACTGCCAACCACCATACCCGGTCCTTTGTGGTTACCCGACAACTTACGCGGTTGAAGATGGGGTGGTTAACCCATAATTTTTATCAACGAACAGGCTGATATATGGTTTAATGCTTGCCATATTATCAAAAAACTCTCTTTAGAGAGTTTTTTGGCAGCCGGTCTGTTTTCGAAGCAATATATTTGCGAAACCCGCAGCAAATAAGCTGCAATAACGATGCAATTACGCTAAGGATCTCCATGAGTTGGTTAGAGAAAATTCTTCCCAAGAATAAGAACATTGGTGTTCGTCGTCACAGTATCCCAGAGGGAGTGTGGAGCAAGTGTGCCAGTTGCGAGCAGGTATTATACCGTGCCGAGTTGGACCGCAATTTAGACGTGTGCCCTAAGTGCGATCACCACATGCGCATTGGTGCCCGCCTGCGCTTAGACAAGTTTCTGGATGCGGATAACCGCGTTGAACTGGGTGCGGAATTAGAGCCACAAGATGTGCTTAAATTCAGAGATTCTAAAAAATATAAAGACCGCATTAGCGCGGCACAAAAAGCCAGCAACGAAAAAGACGCCATGGTGTCTATGACTGGTACCCTAAAAGGTATTCCCGTGGCCGTTTGTGCCTTTGAATTCTCTTTTATGGGCGGTTCTATGGCCTCGGTAGTGGGTGCGCGCTTTATTGAAGCGGTTAACGCTTGTATAGAAGAAAACCGTGCCTTGGTATGTTTTTCTGCCTCTGGCGGTGCGCGTATGCAAGAAGCGTTATTTTCGCTGATGCAAATGGCCAAAACCAGTGCTGCACTTAACCGCTTATCAGAAGCAGGCTTGCCGTATATTTCGGTATTAACCGACCCGACCATGGGTGGCGTATCGGCCAGCTTGGCGATGTTAGGTGACATCAACGTGGGTGAGCCAAAAGCCTTAATTGGTTTTGCCGGCCCTCGCGTTATTGAGCAAACCGTACGCGAAAAGCTGCCTGATGGTTTTCAGCGTAGTGAGTTTTTGCTGGAGCACGGTGCTATTGATATGATCATCGACCGCCGTGAAATGCGCGACAAGATAGCCGGTTTAATCGGCAAGTTGATGAACCAAGAGCCAGCCAACGCTAAGCCGCTGCACGTAGAGCCTGCCGATGGTAAGACGATGAACCAAGAGCCGGCCCAGCAGTAATGAGCCGCGACATTGCTCCTAAGCTGCGCACTTTAGCTGATTGGTTACCGGTGCTAGAAGGGCTCAATATGGCGCATATTGAGCTTGGCCTATCTCGCATGAATCTGGTTGCAGAGCGACTGGGGCTGCTGAGTTTGCCCAGTTATGTTATTACCGTGGGCGGCACCAACGGCAAGGGCACCACCTGTGCACTGATGGAGTCAATGTTGCGTGCGGGTGGCCATAGTGTGGGGGTGTATTCATCCCCTCATTTAGTGGATTATCGCGAGCGGGTACGCGTTAATGATGACAGTCCTGCCGCGGCCGATTTTTGTGCCGCGTTTGCGGCGGTTGACGCGGCCCGAATGCAGGCAAACAGCCCCGAGGTGGCGTTAACCTACTTTGAGTTCACGACGCTGGCGGCGCTGTGGTTATTTCGCGCGGCCGCACCCCAAGTGGTGCTGCTTGAAGTGGGGTTGGGAGGGCGATTAGATGCCACAAACGTGGTGGCATCAGATCAAACCGTAGTGACTACCATCGCATTGGATCATACCGACTGGTTGGGTTCAGATCGTGAAAGTGTGGGCTTTGAGAAAGCCGGTATTTTTCGGGGCGCTAAGCCTGCGGTGTGTGGTGACGCGGAGCCGCCCGCCAGCTTACTAGCGCATGCCAAGCAATTAGGCACCCCTTTATATTGCACGGGGCGTGACTATTTTTGGCAGGTACAAGAGAGCCAAGAACAGTGGTCCTTCAGCGGCTTTGGCGTAGAGCTGGATACGCTGCCGTTACCATTATTGCCGGTAATGAATGCAGCAACGGCAGTGGCTACACTGGCGCTATCGCCATTTATGCCCGATAGTAACGCCATTAAAGCAGGGTTAATGCAGGCACAGCTTATCGGACGTTTGCAGCAATTAACGTCTCAACTGTGGGTGGATGTAGCGCATAACCCAGAGTCTGCAACTTATTTGGCGAGCCGTTTACCAAGTATTAAAGGCCCAGGCCGCTGCTTAGCGGTGGTGGGCATGTTAAAAGACAAAGACATAGCAGCCAGCTTGGCGCCCTTACATGGCCTTGTGGATGACTGGTATTTAGCCAGTTTAAATGGGCCAAGAGGTGCGAGTGCCAACGAGTTATCTCAGTGGCAGGAAGGGGCGTGTTTTAGTTCGGTGGCGGATGCGTTGGCAGCGGCACACGCTAATGCCAAACCGCACGATGTGATCATTGCATTTGGTTCTTTTTTTACCGTTGCCGACGTATTAGCAAGTCACGCGCAGGCAAGCAAAGCATAACGAACGCCATAACGGGTCATATGGCTGGCAACATCATCGGCAGTAAGTGGGAGAAAGCTTTGGCGACACAGTTTCAGCAACGATTAGTAGGTACCGTTATTTTGGTGGCGCTGGGCGTTATCTTTCTGCCTGATTTATTAGACGGAAAACAACAGCGAGCACCGGATGAGTCGGTGACCATACCGCTGCGTCCCGAGCTTGATCCGGTGCGGCCGGTGGTAGTGGCGCCTGTGCAAACGGCTAAGGTGGATAACGGCGAAGGTGCACCTGTGGCTGCACCCGACACCTGGACCATAGAGGAAGCGAAAGAAGCGCCTCCTGTGGCACCCACGCCTAAGCCTGTTGCTCAAGCTGTTGTGGCTGCACCTGCACCTCAGCCAGAGGTGAAGGCCAAGCCCGTAATCACGCCAGCGCCAATCATTAAGCCGGTGGCACCCCAGTCGGGCGATCACATCGTACAGCTAGGGGCGTTTCGCAATGCAGACAACGTGAATGCGTTAGTGAAAAAGCTGCAAGCGGCAGGATACCGGGCGCAAACTACGCCAGCGGTTCCGCGTCAGGGCGAGATCAACCGAGTATGGATTGGGCCCGACAATAAAGCCCGTTTAGAGCAACAGTTAAGCGCATTGCAGCAGTTAACTGGCCTTAAAGGCAGTGTTAGACCTAAGTAATGAGCGGTAAGCCGTAAGCTTTAAGCTGTCAGTGAAATAAAATAAAACCCCGAGTCTGTTTACAGGCTCGGGTTTTTTATTGGCTGGGCTGGGGGCGCTTTAAGCCGTACGCCGTACGCGGTAAGAAATAAAACACCGGGTCTATTGATCCGGTGTTATTTTTTATCTTTAACGTATGGCTTATAGCGTACAGCTTACGGCTGTGTTGCAGGTATTTGCTGGGTAATGCAATGTATGTTACCGCCGCCCAGTAATACTTCTCGCGTTTCGACACCCACAACGTCTAGTTCAGGGAAGATAGTTTCTAATATCTGCTGTGCCTGGCCATCGGTTTTAGGGTCGAGTAATGGGAAGATCAATCGATTATTAGTAATCAAAAAATTGACATACGAGCCGGCCATGCGATCACCGGCAAGGCGTGGTACGCCCGAACCTGCCTTAACGCCGGCTGCTTCTTGCTTGCTGATATACAGAGGATTCGGTTGTGGCAACTTCCAAACTTTCAACTGTCGACCTTTGGCATCGCGTGCTTGGCTTAATACTTTAAAGGCGGCTTGAGATCGCGCATATTGAGGATCGTTTTTATCGTCGGTCCAATGCAAGATCACCTCACCTGGGCGAGCAAAACAAGCTATGTTGTCGATGTGGCCATCAGTTTCATCTAAGTACACGCCTAGCGGCAGCCAAATGAAATGCGTCACACCCAAATAGTCCTTAAGCTGCTGCTCAATGTCTTGTTGAGTATAATCTGGGTTACGGTTGCGATTGAGTAAACACTCTGCGGTGGTAAGCAGGGTGCCTTCACCGTCCACATGAATTGAGCCGCCTTCTAACACGATAGGGGCTTTAAACTTGGGGAATGCGTGGTGCTCGAGCATGGCACCCGCCATCGCTTGATCTTTTTCCCAAGAGTAATAGAGACCTTCTTCGTGGCCGCCCCATGCGTTGAATATCCAGCTAATGCCCGCACGCTCGCCGTTATTATTAATAACCATGGTGGGGCCGGTATCACGCGCCCAAGCATCGTCACTGTCTATGGCCACGAGGTTGACCGAAGACGGCATTATCGCTTTAGCATGAGCCATTTCTTGCTCGGGCACTGCCATATACACGGGGGTTGCTACGGCAATGGCCTCGGCAATGTTGGCAAAGGTGGCCTGCGCCGGCTTACCAAATTCGCGCCAGTTATCGGGGCGGTGTGGCCAAATCATCCACACCGCGTCTTGAGGTGCCCATTCGCCGGGCATATAAAAACCTTTAAGAGCGTCCATTAGCAGCCACCTTGTTGTTTGCCGTCAGAGGTTTGCAGTGTGCTATACATGGCGGGACGACGATCACGGAATAGCCCCCAGCTGGCTCTGGTGATGGCGATTTTTGCTAAGTCGAAGCTGTGCACCAAAACGCCTTCGGTCGTCTTATCGGCCTGCTGTACCAGCTCACCAAACTCGTCGGTAATAAATGAAGAGCCGTAGAACGTAGTCTCTAGCCCATCAATGTATTTGCTTTGTTCGGTACCAATGCGGTTAGACGCAATAACAGGAACTAGGTTGGCTGCCGCATGACCTTGCTGGGTACGCGTCCAGTGTGGCTGGCTGTCTATGGTTGCATCTTGGGGCTCGCTACCAATGGCGGTGGGGAAGAACATCAGCTCTGCTCCCAAGAGTGCTAGGCTGCGTGCGGTTTCGGGAAACCATTGATCCCAGCAAATAGCCACGCCAATTTTGGCATAACGGGTTTGCCATACTTTATAGCCAGTATCGCCTGGGGTGAAAAACTGCTTTTCTTGATAACCCGGGCCGTTAGGAATGTGAGTTTTACGATATAAATCGAGCACGCTGCCATCGGCATCGATGACGACCAGCGAGTTATAAAAAGCCGTACCCGCACGCTCAAAAAAGCTTAACGGCAGCACTACGGCCAATTCTTTGGCTAACGCCTGAAAATGGCGAATAAGCGGGCTGTTGTCGACTTCTTGCGCCAATGCAAAATGATCGGGGCTTTGGTCAATACAAAAGTAGGGTGCTTCAAACAGCTCTTGAATTAAGATAATTTGCGCGCCTTTTTCGGCGGCTTCACGTACCAGTTTTTCGGCACGATTGATGTTTTCTTCTCTATTCCAGCTGCAGGCCATTTGGGTGGCGGCGACACTAACCATGGTCATATTCAGTTCCTTAACGTGATAAAAGGGGACGAGTCGTTAAGGCACCTGAAGGCTATCATCAAGTGAGTCTTCAGCGGTGAAGCATTGCTTCCACCAAGGGGCCAAACCATCCATATTTTAACAACTCAAATTCAAGGCCGCAGTGTGCCTCTAAGGGGGAAAACTCGCAATTAGATCTTATGATTTTTTTAAATTATGAGGTTCGAAGAGCGGAGCATTGTTAAGGGTGACGCGTAAAGAGTGAAGGGGACGAGACAGTATCAAAACCCTAAGATCATTTTTGCCACGGAATCCACGGACGAAGAGCAGATCCAAAGCGAAAAGCCAGATTTATAAGGTTTCAACTAAGAAATTTTCACTTTGATTTAAATCTTAATTTTTCCGTGGGTTCCGTGGCGAGAAAGTTTTTTTGTCTTTTTAATACCAATCACATTAAGTATTTGGTCAGGTGCCGGGTCGGAGCGCCAGAGGTAACACAGCCGCCTCCCACGACACGCCATAAACCCATCCATGGGGGCTCGGGAAATGACGTCCCTGTCATTTCACGGTCGTGGGAGGCCATCTCTGTTACCTCTCCTAGTACACCGAGTTGCCCGTATACACTGCCAACAGGCGACTCTGCATCATCAAGGAGGACAAAGGGTATCTGCTCCACCGACCATCACATGACAGGGAGGTCATGTGCTGAGCGTCACAAGGATGTGCTTGCAGCGGGTCGGTGGAGCGGGCCCTTTGTTCGGAGCTGATATGACAATCAAATAGATCGATTGTTTAATGGAATTGGTATTAAGGGTGAAGGACTAAACATAGCGCCCGGCGCCCAGCACCAAGGAAAACAAAGAACGGTGTTTTGGTTTAGCTGGACGCCTAATGCTGGGCGCAGGGCGCTATGTTATTACTAATAAAACAGCCGCCAACCCAAGGCGGGTGGCGGCTGTTTATTTTTTGCTTATAGCGTATAGCTCCCCGAAGGGGTTAGGCTTTCGTCACAATATCATGGCTGCTAACCAACCAAAGCCAATTAATGGCAGGTTGTAATGAATAAAGGTCGGTACCACCGAATCCCAAATATGATCATGCTGACCATCGGCATTTAGGCCCGAGGTGGGGCCAAGGGTTGAATCTGAAGCCGGAGAGCCCGCATCACCCAAGGCGCCGGCAGTACCAATAATAGCCAGTGCCGCCAAGGGTGAAAAACCCAGCGCAAGACATAAAGGTGCATAAATAGGTGCAATAATAGGAATGGTCGAAAACGACGAGCCAATGCCCATGGTGATTAATAAGCCCACGATCAGCATCATCAATGCCGCCAGTGGTTTATTGTCACCCATGCTCATTTCAACAGCTTGCACTAGCGAGCCAATACCATCGGTGGCCTTGATAACGGCGGCAAAACCGGCGGCGGCAATCATAATAAAGCCAATCAACGACATCATTTTCACCCCTTGGGTGAAGGCATCTTGGCTTTCTTTAAACTTGATAACACCACCAAAAGTGAAAATAATAAAGCCGACCATGGCACCTAAAATGATGGAGTTGCTATATAGCTGTAAGCTCAATGCACATAAAATCGCGATTATCGCTACGAAAAGATGCGGCACATGAATTTGTATATGCTCGGGCTCTACCGCGACAATTTTGCTTTCATCGTACAGGCGTGGTTTGCGGTAGGTGAAAAACAGCGCCACCAATAAGCCTAAAAACATACCAAACACCGGAATACCCATGGCAATCGGTAGCATAGAACGCGTTACTTCAACGCCATTCTCTAGCATGTTCGCCAATAAGACCGTGTGCAAAAAGATACCGCCAAAGCCGACCGGTAGCATCATGTAGGTAGCAGTCAGACCAAAGGTCAGCACACAGGCCACGGCGCGGCGGTCAAGCTTAAGCTTGGCCATGACGTGTAATAGTGGCGGGATCAAAATAGGAATAAAGGCAATGTGCACGGGTACCAAGTTTTGCGATGACACGGCAACTAAAAAAATGCTCGTCAACAGCAAGGACTTAATCCATACCATGCGTCCGGCACTGGCATTTTGGCCCAGCGCTTTAATGATTTTAAAGGCCAATAAGTCGGTAATGCCAGAGCGAGCAATAGCCACGGCAAAGGCCCCCAGCATGGCATAACTTAGTGCGATAGTGGCGCCACCGCTCAAGCCTCCGGCAAAAATATTGGCCGCCTCTGTGAGTGATAAGCCGCCCACCATGCCACCGACGATGGCGCTGAGGGTAATGGCAATCACCACGTTAATACGCAGTAAACTCAGTACCAGCATCAGGCAGACGGCGATAACAACAGGATTCATTATGTATCCTTACGATTTTGTAATTAAAGAGAGATGAGGGTGGGTATTCTGCGAGTTTAGCGCAGAATGTCGAGCTTTTTTGCCAATTCAAGCAGGGAGGCAAAGCCGTGTTCGATGAGGCATAAGGAGTCTGGCGTTGTAATCTTTCATGCTTTACTGCGTTAAGTTGTAGTTATTTTGAGCAAGTGAATTGATATAACACGCTGCCCCTTGGGTTTCACATTGCTCGCCCATATACTATTAGGTTGAACGATGTGGTTTCTTGTAAACCTATATAGTGTAATCACCAAGGAGATAGACATGAGCGTATTGGTAGGCCGTCAGGCCCCTGACTTTACTGCTGCAGCTGTACTGGGCAATGGCGAAATCGTTGAAAACTTCAACCTAAAAGAGTTCACCAAGGGCAAAGCAGCAGTGCTGTTCTTCTACCCATTGGACTTCACCTTCGTATGTCCTTCTGAACTGATCGCCTTTGACGATCGTTTTGAAGAGTTCCAGAAGCGCGGCGTAGAAGTAATCGGCGTGTCAATCGACTCTCAGTTCAGCCACAACGCATGGCGCAACACCAGCGTTGAAAACGGCGGCATTGGCCAGGTTAAATACCCACTGGTAGCTGACATTAAGCACGAAATCTGCAAAGCATACGATGTTGAGCACCCAGAAGCCGGTGTGGCTTTCCGTGGTTCTTTCTTGATCGACAACAACGGTCAGGTACGTCACCAGGTAGTAAACGATCTGCCACTGGGTCGTAACATCGACGAAATGCTGCGCATGGTTGACGCGCTGCAGTACCACGAAGAGCACGGCGAAGTATGTCCTGCACAGTGGGAAAAAGGCAAAAAAGGTATGGAAGCTTCTACCGAAGGTGTAGCTAAATATCTGACTGAAAACGCAGCCGATCTAAAGCGCTAAACCGCGTTTAGATTAACTGAGTTAAAAAATGCCGGCGCAAGCCTAACACCGATCAGTTAAGAAATTTTGGCGATCGGTTGACCGATCCTTATACGGCGTCAGAATACC